>JAIPCR010000019.1 GCA_021738125.1 Sulfuritalea sp. | reverse complement strand
ATAAGAACTGTTGATATTTCACGCTGGCTGGGTAATTACCCTTCCATCGTACGCGTAATGCCCAACACGCCAGCACAGATTCAAGCAGGTGTTTCAGCACTTTTTGCCTTGCCTAAGGTGACACAAGCTCAACAAAGTCAGGCCTCGACTATTCTAGATGCAGTTGGCGTGACGCTTTGGCTAAATGATGAAGCAAAAATGGACGCTGTCACCGCAATCTCTGGTAGCGGCCCCGCTTATGTGTTTTATTTAATTGAAGCGCTTCAAGATGCAGCCATTAGCCTTGGTATGACTGCAGAAGAATCAAGCATGTTAGCGTTACAAACCTTTGCCGGCGCTAGTTTACTTGCAAGTCAAAGTAAGACTGATATACAAACACTTAGAGCGCAAGTAACTTCAAAAGGCGGCACCACTGAACAAGGTATTCTTGCTCTAGAGTCCGCCAACATCAAAAATATTATTCTAGCTGCCGCCAAAGCCGCTGCAAATAAATCAAAATCATTAGGTGACAATCTTGCTCGATAACGCTCTTTTGTTTTTAGTACAAACCATACTAGGCCTCTTAACCTTATTGTTTTTACTACGCTTTTATTTTCAACTCACAAGGGTTTCTTTTCAGAATCAGGCCGCACAGATGGTCGTGAGTCTCACTAACTTTGCAGTAAAACCAATGCGCCGACTCATGATGATGCTGAGAAACTTAGGTATTAAAAAATTCGACTTATCTACGATACTGCTGGCTTATCTCACGCAATTATTACTGACGATACTCACCTTATGGCTAAAAGATTTTCCATTATTGGTTGCAGGCAATAGCATCTGGTCAACCATTATGGCAGTTGCTTTGATAGGCATTATCAGTATGAGTGTCACTATTTTTTTATACGCTGTGCTAATTCAAGCCATCTTAAGTTGGATTAATCCGCATACCCCAATTGCGCCAATATTAAACAATTTAACCTATTCAATCTTATATTTTCTACGGAGATTTATCCCGCCAGCAGGAAATGTTGATTTAAGTCCGCTGATATTTATTATTGCGGCACAGTTGTTGCTAGTTACTGTATTAATCCCATTAGAAAATAGCCTGCTCGCTATCTTATAAAGTCACTAAAATTAATATGATATCTGTCAAAACTAAGTCTAGTGAAACTATTCAGAAAAAACTCGCTGAATCTAGTCTCAGTATAAAAATTACTGAATATCATGTTTGGCGTGAAACACTTATTGCAACAATCAATGAATATATTGACTGGCTTAGCCAGACAGATTCATCTGACACGATGCAAGAGTTGCGGCTTTTTGACATTAAAGAAATTTTAAAGAAAGACCAATTAGTCATGGCATTTTTGGCGGAATTTTCAAGAGGAAAAACCGAAACTATTAATGCCCTATTTTTCCCAGACTTTAATCAACGGTTGTTGCCAAGCTCGCCTGGCCGGACCACTATGTGTCCAACTGAAATATTTTGGGATGCGAGCGAAGAAGCTTGCATTAAGTTGCTACCGATTGAAACTAGAAAAACTGATGATTCCCTAACCTACTTAAAAACAGTACCCAACATTTGGCATAAGATAAGATTAGACATTACGTCGCCAGATGCCATGCAAGAAACCTTAAGGTCCTTGATACAAAAAAGAGAGGTTGATTTAGAAACGGCGAAATCTCTCGGTTTTTGGAATGAGGATGATCCTAGCATGCGCCGATTGCTGGCAGAAAAAGGCACGGTTGAAATACCAACTTGGCGCCACGCACTCATCAACTACCCGCACCCCTTACTCAAAAATGGTCTGGTAGTGATTGATACGCCTGGCCTTAACACCATGGGTGCAGAACCTGAGCTAACGCTTAACATTATTCCGAATGCGCAAGCCGTATTGTTTTTAACCGCGACAGACACGGGTATTACCAAATCTGATATGCAGATTTGGTCGGAATATGTACAAAAGCATGCATCACATAAGTTAGTCATTTTGAATAAAATTGACATCTTGTGGGATGGCCTAGAGACCGAAGATGAAGTAAATGCACTCATACAAAAACAAATTCAAAACACGGCCCATGAACTAGAGTTAGATGCTGGTAATATTTTTGCTATTTCAGCGCAAAAAGCGTTAGTGGCCAAAATTAAAAAAGATGCGGTATTGCTTAAACGAAGCAATATTGGCTTACTTGAAGATGCTCTGGCAAATCAACTGGTCGAATCTAAACATGATATTCTTGGTAGATCTATTGTGACTGAATGCTCAAGTATGATTCGATCATCACGCAAAGTTGCATTAATGCGTATCGATCAAAACAAAAATCAATTAGCCGAGCTGAAAAAAATTCAAAACCAAAATCGTGAAAGTGCTAAAGAGATTCTGGCTAATGTGATTGCTGAACGAAAGCGCTATGAATCTTCATTACTTACTTTTAATCAGGGCAACGAGAAAATAAGACGGCTAAGTGAAAAACTTTTACGACACTTAAGTCTGGGTTACTTAGACACAACGCTAGAACAACCCAAGCAAGACATGGGTGACAGTTGGACAACGGTTAGTTTGAATAGGAGCATGCGTACACTCACTAAAATGGCTATTCATCTTGCAGAAGACATTAAAATAGAAGCCCGTGCAATTAAAAAACATGCTGACGAGTTATATCACCTGTTTTACAGCAAACATGGCTTTGAAAAAACTGAGGCCCTTAATCTTAATATTGATAACTTTATACAAGACATTCAATCGTTAGAAAAAATTACCAATGAATTCTGTAGCGACCCCATTAACATGCTGACAGAAAAACGTTTCTTAATTCGTAGATTTTACTTAGGTCTTGGCGCGCAAATTCAAACCTTATTTGAACAAGCACACGTGAATTGCACCATTTGGTTAAACGTCGTCATTGGCGAACTTAAAACACAAATTAATGCGCATAAAAAAGCCCTTGATAAACGCGCGGAATCTTTAATTGAGTCACACAACAATGCAGACAATCTCATTAAAAATCTTGAATTAACTGAACAAGAATTTTCCAAACTTAGTCAGCAATCGAATCAACTCGATGCAATATTACTAAAACTGATGCGTTGCGCAAAATTTGATATGGCACCGCAAACAGTTCAATAGCGGACCGTTAACTACATCAGAATAATATCAAACGATTCTTGGCTGTAATGAGGCTCTGCCTGTAAGGAAATCTGTTTACCTATAAAATCAGATAAATTAGCTAAGCTTTGTGACTCTTCATCCAATAACATATCAATCACTTTTGAAGCCGCCAACACTCTAAGTTCACGTGCGTTAAACTGACGAGCTTCTCGTAGTAGCTCACGTAAAATCTCATAACATACTGTTTGAGGTGTCTTCTGCTCACCTCGCCCTTTACATGTCGGGCAAGTTTCACAAAGCACATGAGCCAAGCTCTCTCGCGTACGTTTCCTAGTCATCTCCACCAAGCCTAATGGTGTAAATCCATTGATTCCTGTGCGGGCACGGTCTCGGGCTACGGCTTTTTGCAACTCATCTAGCACGACTTCGCGCTGGGCATCCTCATCCATATCAATAAAGTCAATAATGATAATGCCACCTAAATTTCTTAATCGTAATTGACGTGCTATAGACTGTGCTGCCTCTAAATTGGTTTTGAAAATAGTATCTGACAGGTTTTTACCACTCACAAAACTACCCGTATTGACATCCACAGTCGTTAAGGCTTCAGTTTGATCAAAAATTAAATATCCGCCAGATTTAAGCTCAACCTTACGCGACATCGCCTTTTCTATCTCTTGCTCTATGTTGTATAAATCAAATAAGGGGCGTTCACCTTGGTAGTGCACTAGCTTATCTAAGGCCGTAATCGCATATAAATTGGCAAAATCAACTAACTTTTGGTAAGTTTCACTAGAATCAACACGCACCATTTCAGTCTCATCACACAACACATCACGCAAGACACGCATAGGCAAATTCAAGTCTTGAAAAATTAATGTGCGATCAGGTACGGTCGTACTTTTAGCCTGAATATGCGCCCAAGTCTTAGTGAGGTAATCGATATCCGCCAACAATTCGTCGTCTGTAGCAGCTTCTGACATGGTTCTGATAATATACCCACCAACACGATTCTCAGGCAGCAAGCCAATCAATCGTGCTTTTAATAATTCACGCTCTGATTCATCCTCAATACGTTGCGATACGCCAATATGCTCTTGTTGTGGCAAATAAACTAAGAACCGCCCTGCAATACTAATTTGCGTTGTTAATCGCGCACCCTTGGTCCCAATCGGTTCTTTAATGACCTGCACCATGAGTGATTGACCTTCATGTAGCACCGACTGAATAGGCAACTGCGTGTCAGATTGCCCACATTCAAAAATATCACCCGCGTGTAAAAAGGCAGCGCGTTGCAAGCCCATTTCAATAAAAGCTGACTGCATGCCAGGTAATACGCGGCAGACAACGCCGCGGTATACATTGCCAACCAAGCCTAGTGACGAACTGCGTTCAATTTGCAATTCCTGCACCACGCCATTCTCCATCATTGCAATACGCGTTTCTTGTGGCGTTACATTAATTAATATTTCTTCACTCAATTTACATTCTCTTTTAACTTTGAATTTAATCTTTAATTTATTGCAATCCTATACTACTAGAAAATGCCAATACCCTGCGCTCTTAACAAACTAGCAGTTTCATACAAAGGTAGCCCCATCACGCCAGAGTAGCTGCCCTCTATTCGCTTAATCCAAGCACTAGCTTGGCCTTGTATGCCGTAACTGCCAGCTTTATCTCGGTGCTCACCTGTATCAATATAGGCGTCTATTTGGGCGTCTGATAGCTCCATCATTTCTACCATCGTCGTCGACAGCATGACCTCTATCTTGCTATTAAAGGCCAGCGCTACAGCAGTATGCACTTGATGTACACTTCTTGATAGTAGGCGCAACATGCGTCGCGCATCGTCATCATCTTCCGGCTTACCTAATACTATGTCTGCCAGCACAACAGTTGTATCAGCGGCTAATACTGGTCGTAAGCGTTGCTCCGCATTTAGCTTCAACAAGCACGCTTCGGCCTTTTGCCGCGCTAATCTTTTGACATAAGTTTCTGCAGACTCATTTATATTATGTGCTTCGTCAATATCTGCTGGCAATATCTCGCAAGACAAGCCTATTTGCTTTAATAATTCAACACGTCGTGGGCTTCGTGAGGCTAGATAAATTGTACTGTTAATATTCATTTAATAATTCAATATAGACTTAATATGACGTACATGCTTAATTTCAGTAAGTCGAATGTTAACAAAGCTTTCACCAAATCAGTGACTATTTTCATTACACTGATGCTTTATTGCTCACAACCAAACAAACACTTATTTTTTATAACAATCATGCTGCCACCTAACCTCAATGATTAATTGACGAAATTAAGCTGCTAGTTTGAGTTAAAATAACACCATCAAATTAAAGACTCAACATTATGCAATGGATGCCACATGCCACCGTCGCGGCAATCGTAGAAGAAAATGGAAAATTCTTACTCGTTGAAGAAATAACTGATCGTGGTAACCGTTTCAACCAGCCGGCCGGTCATTTAGAAGATAACGAAACCTTAATTGAAGCCGTAATACGCGAAACCTTAGAGGAAACAGCATATTCATTTAAGCCAGAATCTCTACTAGGGATTTATCATTGGCAGCATGAACATAATGCCACTACTTATTTGCGTTTTGCTTATATCGGCAGTGTGCATAATCATCAACCAAATTTAGCCCTTGATGAAGGTATCGTCCGAACAGTATGGATGTCGGTAGAAGAAATGCGCAACAATGCTGCGCTAATGCGCAGTCCACAGGTACTTCGTTGTGTCGAAGATTATTTAAGCGGGCAACAATTTCCTTTGTCTGTAGTAACACATTTATAAAATATAACATCCTAAAACAACATGAATTTAAATAAGCTACAAAAGAAAAAAGTAGTCGTTGGTCTCTCTGGCGGGGTTGATTCATCAGTCACCGCTTTGTTGCTGAAACAGCAAGGTTATGAAGTGACTGGCCTTTTCATGAAAAACTGGGAAGATGACGATACCGATGAATACTGCTCTAGCAAGCAAGATTTAATTGATGCGGTTTCGATTGCCGACAAAATTGGCATTGAAATTGAAGCCGTCAACTTTAGTGCAGAGTATAAAGACCGCGTATTCGACAACTTTTTAAGCGAATATAAAGCAGGACGCACGCCCAACCCAGATATTTTATGTAATGCAGAAATTAAATTTAAGGCCTTTTTAGACCATGCGATGGGCTTGGGAGCAGATGTTATTGCTACTGGGCATTATGCACAAGTTCGCAAGAATCCACTTAAACCAGGATTATTTCAGCTCATGAAAGCTGATGACGGCAGTAAAGATCAAAGTTATTTTTTATACCGCTTAAATCAAGCCCAACTTTCTAAAACTTTATTCCCACTCGGCCAACTGCTTAAACGCGAAGTCCGTGAAATCGCTCGCAATGCAGGATTAATTAATGCTGAAAAAAAAGACTCTACCGGCATATGCTTTATTGGTGAACGTCCTTTTCAAGAGTTTTTAAGCAAATATTTACCTCGTGAACCAGGTGACATCAAAACTCCTGAAGGCAAATTAGTAGGGCGCCATGAAGGCCTAATGTATTACACCTTAGGTCAGCGTCAAGGCTTAAAAATTGGCGGAAGCCGCGATAGTAATGGCGAACCTTGGTTTGTCGCTGCTAAAGACATGCAAGAGAATGTGCTTATTGTCGTACAAGGGCATGACCATCCATTGCTTCTCAGCGATGGCCTCGAAGCAAGCCAACTGACTTGGATAGACAACGAAGTGCCAATCAGCAATTGGGTATATGCTGCCAAAACGCGTTATAGGCAGCCAGATGCACCATGCGAAATAGATCGCTTAACCTCTGAAATAGTTGAGATTAAGTTCGGGCAAAAACAGTGGGCGGTTACACCAGGTCAATCTGCCGTAGTGTATGAGAGCAATGTTTGCTTAGGTGGCGGCATCATTACTGCTGCTATATAATAGCTTCAACCCTTAAATCTAGTAGCGACAAGTACTCACTGGAGCTTCATCAGTAGGCTACAAATCCAAGGTCTGAAACCGATTGTACCTTTTGTTTGCAGAATCAAATCGAAAAGGTAAATAGTAAAATGACTCAATTAAATAACGACTAGGTTACGGAGGCTGATATGGCTTATGTCTTTAGAAATGAGCAGGGGCGAATAACTGGCAGTGCGTCAGAAAATCTCGGGCCTGGCTGGGAATTGGTCGAAGATGATGCAGGCGAGTATATTCAATATTTAGAAACTACTTTAAGTGAAATCGCTCCATTTCGTGAGAGCGACATTCAATTAGCCCGCATATTAGAAGATTTAATTACCCTACTTATTGAACGCGACATTATTCGATTTACTGACTTTCCACCTGCAGCTCAAAAACGTTTGAACAACAGGCAAATTTTACGTAAAAAAACGCAACTCTCTAAATTGGTAGATGAAAATCGAGATTTTATTTACTAACATGCCATTAATTTGGGATAGGCAAGCTTTCCTTAAAGGACTGTCGTTTTAATAAAGCAGTTTGCAAACGGTCTAAATTCGGATATTGCGTTGACAGATTAATCACCGCACCAAATCGTAAATTCACGTAACCCAACATACAACCTACTGCAATATCAGCCAAGCTAAAACTGCCATTCACGCACCATTTATTTTTACCTAAATCATCATTCAAGGCCTGTAACCCCAAGGTTACTTTACCCATCTGCCTCGCCATAAAATGCTCATCTTGCGCTTGCGCTGATTTACGTTGCTCTAGCATAGTAGCAACTGCGGCATCACAAACACCATCTGCTAACGCTTCCCATCGACGTACCTTAATTTTTGCGCTTTGATCTTGTGGGATTAAATGTGCAAGTGGCGTACGATTATCTAAATACTCCACTATCACTCGTGAATCATACAAACTCTCACCATCCGCCAAAATGAGCACGGGCACTTTGCCTAAGGGGTTATATTGTTTTACCGGGCAATCAGGAGAAGCCAAAACTACTTCAACAAGTGCCATTTCAATATGCTTTTCTGCTGCAACAATCCTAACTTTACGGGCATAAGGGCTATTAATCGTATATAAAAGTTTCATATTATTTATGACGTATAACTTTAGTAAAAGTGAATGATTAATCACATTATAATTCAAACATCGCTTGGTTTATCAGGGCAAGCTAGTTATCCTAATAATGTTTATTAAAAAAACATATTATTAGCGAAATCATAATGTTATTTAACCAGCCATCTCCAGCTCATACACCCGCTATTTATAGCATGATTCAAAAGCAAGTTCGTGCCGCATTAGATGAAGATGTCGGTGCAGGCGACCTCACTGCATCACTCGTTCCTGCATCACAGAAGGTAAGTGCCACGATTGTCGCTCGTGAAAATGCCATTATTTGTGGCCTAGCGTGGGTAGATGAATGCTTTAAGCAGATTGATGATAACGTAAAGATTAACTGGCTAGTTATTGAAGGTCAGCAAGTCAAAACAAATCAAGTCTTGTGTGAAATTTTTGGTCCTGCCCGTGCGCTACTTACGAGTGAACGTTGCGCCCTTAACTTCTTACAAACACTTTCTGCCACATCAACTGAAACGCGTAAATATGTAGATGCCATTGCTGGGACGCAAAGCCAAATTTTAGATACGCGCAAAACCATCCCAAATTTACGGTTGGCACAAAAATATGCCGTGACAGTAGGCGGCGGACATAATCAACGCTTGGCTTTATATGACGGTATATTAATTAAAGAAAATCACATTGCCGCCGCAGGTAGCATTAGCGCTGTGATGGCTCAAGCAAAAGCACTCAATTCTACAAAAAGCATACAAATTGAAGTGGAAAATTTATTTCAGTTACAGGAAGCACTTAATGTAGGCGCTACCAGCATTTTGTTAGATAACTTTAGCATCTCACAGTTAAGTGATGCCGTCATCATGAATAAAAAATCAGGTGGTCGCGCCTTGTTAGAGGCGTCGGGCGGCATTACTCTGGACAATGTTCGCGATATTGCGCTCACAGGCGTTAATCGTATCTCAATTGGCGCTATCACAAAAAATCTACAGGCAATTGATTTATCAATGAGAATTAAGGATTTAGCAATAAAAAATATTGACCTCACCTAAGGCAAATTATAATGAATAAACCCCATATGCAAAATAATCCAAATGGCCGCCTTACATTAGTGGATGTTTTACGCATGCTCGTGAGCGATGACATATTAGATAAGCTACAAGCAGAAAAGCTATACAAAGACCGAAAATTAGACAGCTCTAATTTACATCCATTGGTTGTAATCGGTGAACAAAAATGGAAAAGCTTAAAACCCCCGAATAAAGTCCTTACGCTAGAGATATTGTGTGCTTGGCTGGCACAACATGCGGGGCTAGACTATTACCCCATCGACCCACTCAAATTAGATTTTGGATCAGCCGCAAAAATAATCTCTCAAGCTTATGCTGAACGCTTACGAATTATGCCAATTGCAGCTAAAAATGGTGAAGCAATCATCGCCACCACAGAACCTTTTAGCACCGACTGGATTGCAGATCTTGAACGAGTGTTAAAGATGAAAATCAAACTGGTGATGGCCAATCCGCTAGAAATTAGCCGCTATCTCCCAGAAATCTACAATTTAGCTAACGCAATGAATGCGGCAGATCTTGCAAAAGCAGGTCAAATTGTTGGCGTACAAAATTTTGAGCAGCTCATTGAACTGGGAAAAGATAAAAACTTAGACGCTAATGAGCAACATGTAGTCAATATCGTAGATTGGTTATTTAAGTATGCATTTGAGCAGCGCGCCAGTGATATTCATCTAGAACCTAGACGTAACATGGGCATTATGCGCTTTAGAATTGATGGTGTATTGCACCAAGTCTACCAACTACCCCCTAATATTATGAACGCCATCACTAGTCGCATTAAGCTACTTGGCCGAATGGACATGGTAGAAAAACGTCGCCCACAAGATGGTCGGATTAAAACACTATCCTCTGAAGGTCAAGAAATTGAGTTGCGTCTATCTACCATGCCAACTGCATTTGGCGAAAAAATGGTCATGCGAATTTTTGCCCCTGAAGTGTCAGCCCAAGATTTTTTAGCCCTTGGATTTACTACAACACAATCTGACACATGGAACACATGGACTAAAGCGCCTAACGGTATTATTTTAGTCACTGGCCCTACGGGTTCTGGCAAAACCACTACACTCTATGCAACACTACGTCGACTTGCCTCACCTGAAGTTAATGTTTGTACAGTAGAAGATCCAATAGAAATGGTGGAGCCTTTATTCAATCAAATGCAAGTCCAAGCAAATATTGGTTTGAATTTTGCTGCAGGCATTCGCACCATGATGCGACAAGATCCAGACATTATTATGGTGGGCGAGATTCGTGATTTAGAAACTGCTGATATGGCAATCCAAGCAGCACTTACGGGGCATTTAGTTTTATCTACACTGCATACTAATGATGCGCCATCAACCATCACGCGGTTATTAGACTTAGGCGTTCCGTCATATCTGATTCACTCCACCGTATTAGGAATTATGGCGCAACGCTTAGTGAGAACTTTGTGCCCGAATTGCAAAGCACCAGAAGCAATTGAGCCAAGTCAGTGGGATGCATTAATTGGCCCTTACAATCTACCGAAACCTGCACATATCTATAAAGCTGTTGGCTGTTCAGAATGCCGTAACACTGGCTTTAAAGGTCGTAGTGGCATATACGAAATGCTGACAATGACGCCTGCTTTAAGAAAACTCATTACCCCAGAAACTGATTTAACACAACTTACAAAGTTAGCGCGTAAAGAAGGTATACAGCCTCTGGTTATCAATGGCGCTGAGAAAGTAGCCGCTGGCATGACGACTATTGATGAGTTGTTGAAAGTAGCGCCCCCGTTAGATTCTGAATAAAGCGGATCCAGGTAGAAAATCACCTCCGTCATAGCCTAAAATTTCAACATAGAATAATATAGATTGTTTCAATCTACTTTATTCTCATAAATGCATACTGAGTGAGCTCATCATCCTTGACCAAATAGGCTCAAACCGTTATGGTATAGGGTTGGCATATAAACGTAACAAAAAATCACTCAATCTAATAAAAACAATCATTAATTTAGTGAAAAGCAAAAATTAAAGTAAAAAAATAAGCATGGAACAAAGCATGGAACAAAGCTCTAAAAAAATGACTGGTGCGGAAATTTTAATTCGTTGCCTGCATGAAGAAAATGTTGAATTTGTATTCGGCTACCCAGGTGGCGCGGTGTTGCACATTTATGATGCCATTTTTCACCAAGATAAATTCAAGCATATTCTAGTGCGCCACGAACAAGCTGCGCTTCACGCGGCTGATGCTTACTCTCGCTCCACAGGTAAAGTCGGCGTAGCCCTTGTAACATCGGGACCAGGTGCTACAAACGCGATTACAGGCATTGCAACTGCTTACATGGATTCTATTCCAATGGTCATTATTAGTGGGCAAGTACCCACCTATGCCATTGGTGAAGATGCGTTTCAAGAATGCGATACCGTTGGCATTACTCGACCATGCGTAAAACATAACTTTCTTGTTAAAGATGTAAAAGATATTGCTAGCACCATTAAAAAAGCTTTTTATGTGGCAGCCAGTGGTCGTCCAGGCCCAGTATTAGTGGACATTCCTAAAGATATTACTGCAGATACGTGCAAATTTGAGTATCCAGAAAGCGTACATTTACGCTCATACAACCCAGTGACTAAAGGGCATTTAGGGCAAATCAAAAAAGCGTTAAAACTTCTTGCTGAAGCTAAACGTCCAATGGTTTATTCTGGTGGCGGTGTAGTTCTAGGTGATGCGTCTGCACACTTAATAAAACTCGTTCAATCATTAGGTATTCCTATCACCAGCACCTTAATGGGCTTAGGTGGCTTTCCTGCATCTGATCCAAAGTTTCTCGGTATGCTAGGGATGCACGGTACTTACGAAGCCAATATGGCAATGCAAGAATGTGACGTATTGCTAGCAGTCGGTGCGCGTTTTGATGACCGGGTGATTGGGAACACAAAACATTTCTTATCCAATCCACGCACCATCATTCATATTGACATTGACCCCTCTTCAATTTCTAAACGCGTAAAAATTGATGTGCCGATTGTCGGTGATGTTAAATCTGTATTAGCAGATATGAATGAACTCATTGCAACTGAAAAACCTGCGCAAAATACCAATGCACTTGCTGCTTGGCTGCAACAAATTCAGACATGGCGCGGCAAAAAATGTCTAAACTTTGCTCAAAGTACCGAATTCATTAAACCGCAATATGTCATTCAAAAATTACATGAGGTGACCAAAGGTGAGGCATTTGTAACATCTGACGTTGGACAACATCAAATGTGGGCGGCGCAATATTATAATTTTGATAAGCCACGTCGCTGGATTAACTCTGGCGGCTTAGGCACTATGGGCGTTGGCTTGCCTTACGCAATGGGCGTTCAGTTCGCTCACCCAAATGCACAGGTCGCTTGCGTTACCGGCGAAGGTAGCATTCAGATGAATATTCAAGAACTTTCAACCTGTGCGCAATACCATTTGCCAATTAAAGTGATTATGCTGAATAACCGCTATTTAGGCATGGTCCGTCAATGGCAAGAATTTTTCTATGAGAATCGTTATTCTGAATCTTATATGGACAGCTTACCTAACTTTGTAAAATTGGCTGAAGCTTATGGTCACGTAGGGATGCAAATCACTAGGCCAGAGGATGTTGAAGGCGCTTTAAAAGAAGCGTTTGATATGAAATCACGCTTTGTATTTATGGATTTCATTACCGACCAAAAGGAAAACGTGTTCCCAATGATTCAAAATGGCAAGGGTTTGTCTGAAATGATTTTAGCGGAGGACCTATAAATGGCTGATCACGCTACGCGTCATATTATTTCACTGCTGATGGAAAATGAATCTGGCGCTTTATCTCGTGTAGCAGGTTTATTCTCTGCACGTGGCTATAATATTGAGTCACTCACAGTTGCAGCCACTGAAGATACTACATTATCTCGGATGACCATAGTGACATCAGGCTCAGAGGCTGTCATTGAACAAATCATCAAGCAACTCAATAAGCTGGTTGATGTGGTGAAAGTACTCGACTTAAATGATGGCAAATTTATCGAGCGTGAATTAATGCTCGTCAAAGTAAAAGCAACCAGTGCTTTTAGAGATGAAATGAAACGTATGTGCGATATATTCCGAGGCCGTATTATCGATGTGGCCGATGGCAGCTTTACGATTGAGCTTACCGGCTCAGGCAATAAGTTAGATGCTTTTATCGAAAGTTTAGATAAAGCAGCGATACTAGAAACCGTGCGCACTGGCGCATCTGGCATAGGTCGTGGTGACAGAATTCTCAAAGTTTAAAGAAATAATTAAAAACCATATTTATATTTTATTTAGCATTTGCATAGAAAGGCGACAAAAAAATGAAAGTTTATTACGATAAAGACGCAGACCTTGGATTAATCAAAGGTAAAAAAGTAACCATCGTGGGTTACGGTTCACAAGGTCATGCACATGCTGCTAACCTTAAAGATAGTGGCGTAAATGTCACTATCGGTCTACGCAAAGGCGGTAGCTCATGGGCTAAAGCAATTGCTGCAGGTCACAATGTATTAGAAATTGCAGACGCAACTAAACAAGCTGACCTAGTGATGCTACTATTGCCAGACGAAAATATGCCACAAATTTTTGATGCAGATGTTGCTGCGAACTTAAAACAAGGCGCGACATTAGCCTTTGCGCACGGCTTTAATATTCACTACAACCAAATCACTCCACGTGCTGATTTAGATGTAATTATGATTGCACCAAAAGGCCCAGGCCATACTGTGCGTTCAGAATACCTAAAAGGTGGCGGCGTACCTTCACTGATTGCTGTGTACCAAGATAAATCTGGTAAAGCAAAAGACTTAGCACTTTCTTACGCTGCTGCTAATGGCGGCACTAAAGGTGGTGTGATTGAAACTGATTTCCGTGAAGAAACTGAAACAGACTTGTTCGGTGAACAAGCCGTATTGTGCGGTGGCGCAGTTGAGTTAGTTAAAGCTGGTTTCGAAACTTTGGTCGAAGCTGGTTACGCGCCTGAAATGGCTTACTTTGAGTGCTTGCACGAATTAAAATTGATTGTAGACTTGATGTATGAAGGCGGTATCGCCAACATGAACTACTCTATTTCAAATAATGCTGAATATGGTGAATACGTTACTGGCCCTAAAGTCATCAACGATGAATCACGTTATGCGATGCAAGAATGCTTAGCTAATATTCAAAATGGCGAATACGCAAAACGCTTTATCTTAGAAGGTCGTACTAACTATCCAGAAATGACAGCGCGCCGTCGTTTAAATGCCGCTCATCCAATCGAGCAAGTAGGCGGTCAATTACGCGCCATGATGCCTTGGATTTCTAAAAATAAATTAGTTGATCAATCTAAGAACTAGTTTCTAGTCATTAGTCGATAGACGTTAGTCAGGGCGGGTCGCTATACAGCATCCCGCCCTTTTTATTAGGGAATCATGATGAAATTAGCTGTTTTTTTACAATACATAATACCCAAGCAAGCCATCACAGCGCTTGCAGGTAAGTTAGCACACTATGAAGGCGGTAGTTTAACTACGTCAGTGATTAGGTGGTTTGTAAAGCGCTATCAAGTCAATATGGCGGAAGCTGCACAGCCCGACATCGGCGTATATAAAACATTTAATGATTTTTTTACCCGCCCGTTAAAACCAAATGCAAGACCACTGGCGCAAGTTGAATTTATTTGCCCGGTTGATGGTGCAATTAGTCAATTTGGCAAGATTGATGCTGACCAAATCTTTCAAGCCAAAGGCCATGCTTATTCAACAAAAGCTTTAGTCGGCGGGGATAGTCAATTAGCTGGAAAATTTGAAAATGGCCACTTTGCTTGCCTGTATCTAAGTCCAAAAGACTACCATCGCATTCATATGCCTTGTGACGGTAAGCTAATAAGCATGGCCTATGTGCCAGGTGCATTATACTCTGTGAATCCAACCACTGCCCAAGGAGTGCCAGGCTTGTTTGCCAGAAACGAGCGTGTGGTATGCGAATTTACTTCAGCCCAACACGGAAGCTTTATTATGGTATTAGTAGGGGCAACGATTGTTGGTAGCATGGCTACTATTTGGCACGACGCAACTAAAGGCATCATTAATCCACCGCGCAGTCGTAAAGTTCGCATTTGGAATTATGAAGATCAGAATATCTTGCTAAAACAGGGTGAGGAAATGGGGCGGTTTTTACTAGGTTCAACCGTAGTCATGCTATTTCAAAAAGATGCTATAGAATTTAATACTGATTGGCGAGCTGCTGCCCCAGTCAAGTTAGGTGAATTCATGGGAATAAAAACAAAATTTAAATAGTAGGCGTAGACTATGGCCACGCCTACATAAAAACTGTTACTTGGTTGATTTGTGGTGTAAGTGTGGCGCCAACTCATTGAGCGCAGATTCATACACACCACGCTTAAACTCAATTACATCCTCTAAAGGCACCCAGTAATCGCTCCAACGCCAAGCGTCAAATTCCGGATGTTCGGTAGCCCGCAGAGAAACATCGCTATCACGGCCTATCATACGTAATAAATACCAAATTTGTTTTTGGCCTTTATAACTACCGCGGTACTCACGCTTAACCCATGAGGTAGGTACTTCATACCTCAACCAATCTTTAGTGCGACCCAAGATTTGCACATGCTCAGGCTTTAAGCCCACTTCTTCCATTAGCTCACGATACATGGCTTGCTCTGGACTCTCGCCGTGGTTAATACCCCCCTGCGGAAACTGCCAAGCATGCTCACGTATGCGCTTACCCCAAAATACCTGATTGTTGGCATTACATAAAATAATGCCAACATTCGGGCGAAACCCATCACGATCTAACATAGCGTTTACTGCCTTAATTATGCTTTAATTGTTCTAGTGCAATTTTTTCATATTTCGACGATTATTGAAAGCGACCATTTGCGTATAATAGCTAAGCTTATGAAAACACTATCGATTAAATTTATAAAAATAATTCAATTTATTGCAGTAGTGCTTGCTTGCTTGCCATTTTCTGCTTATGCCGCTAGCGCAGAGCCCATACAAGGCAGCTTTGCCTATATTACCAATCAAGGTGACGACACTGTATCTGTCATTGATACCGCTAAAAATCAAGTCACTAGCACCATTAAAGTCAGCAAAGCGCCGGTTGGGGTTGCCGTATCTGCCAAGCTACACCGCGCTTATATTTCCAATGTTGAGAGTCAAGAAATATCCATCATTGATACACAAAACAATAACGTCATTGAAACACTAAAAATTAACGGATCGCCGGTAGGCTTAGCTTTATCGCCCGACAGTAAAACTCTATATGTTGCTGATTGGTTTGCCAACAAAGTCTTAGCAATTAATACGCAACATACTGATTATGTGCGAGAGGTGAATGTAGGAGATGCCCCTGCAGGGCTGACCGTCAGCCCGAATGGACGATGGCTATATGTCGCAAATCGTGACAGTAACGACATTGCCATCATCAGCACCAAAACACTTAAAATTAATAAAAGGATTAAGGTTGGCAAACATCCTTTTGGCATATTAATAAGCATTAGCGGTAGATTGCTAGTCAGCGTCAATGTCAAAGAAGATAATGTCAGCATCATTGACACGAAAACCTATGCTCAACAAAAAATTAAGGTAGGTTACCACCCCTACTGCGCTGCGATGACAAATGACGAAAAAACACTATATGTGACGAATACACAAGATGACAACGTGACGGTGATAGACGTCGAATCACGCAAAGTAATAGGCACCATTGAGGTTGGCAGTACCCCAGAAGGGGTTAGCATTGACCAGGCAAACCACCGTGCTTATGTCGCTAATTGGGGAAGCAATAACATCAGCGTCATTGATACCACAACAAATCAACTCATAACTACGATTAAAACAGGTGAAAAAAGTCGTGCATTCGGGCAATTTATATTGCACGAATAATATCTAGCTTCGTAGCGACCACCTGCAGCGAAAATCATCTGTCAATAACAAATATTCCATGTCAACTTAAGTACCAATTCCATCGTTAGTATCAGTGGTAATGCATTTAATAAAAGTTCGTTCTCATTTATAATGTCTTGTTGTTTTAATAATTCCTCTCACACTGAGAGTCACGGAGAAAGAAGAAAAATGAAAAAAATCTTAGCCTTAATCACGCTTAGCCTCGGTATTAGCATAATGCCATTCAGTGCATCTGCACACGGCCCAGCGCCACAAAAAGTAGAAAAAACCATCACCATTAAGGCCAGCCCTGCAAAAGTATGGGCGATTGTTAAAGATTTTGGCAACATGCATCAATGGCATCCAGGCGTTGCCAGCACTAAATTAGAGCAAAAGAAAGATGACAATGGCAATCTTGTAACTTACAGAACACTGACATTTAAATCTGGTGGCAATGTCTACGAAAAACTACGTAGCATTGATGATGCAAGTATGAGAATTAAATATGAAATCCTAACTGGCACACTGCCACTCACCGACTACAACGCCAGCATGACAGTAACTCAAGGCGCAAATGCAAACGAGGCAACTGTGACATGGGTAGGCCGTTTTTACCGCCTATATAAGCTCAATCCACCTATCCCAGAAGGCCAAGATGATGCAACTGCCGTTAAAGCCATCACTGATATTTTTGATTCTGGCTTAGCTAATCTACAAAAAGTCGCAGAAGCCGCAAAATAAATATGTGACAAAAATGGTCACTTTTAGTTTTTAGGTGACCATTTTTGACTAAGCTGACCTAGCAATAATGAAAAAAGCAGAACTTAACGTTCTGCTTTTTTGATTATTGTCTCCTATACATCGCTCTTTTCAGTCAATTATTCTAAATTTTTCACTTTATCTATCAAATATAAACTAACTTAAAAATACTGGCACAGCGATTGCTTATAAATAATCAAGCACTACAATACAAGTCTAGTGTGTAAACACTTCAATTTTTTATAAAGGAATTTAAAATGAAACAAGTTCAAAAAGGTTTTACCTTGATTGAGTTGATGATCGTAGTAGCGATTATCGGTATTTTAGCTGCGATTGCAATTCCGCAATACGGCAACTATATTTCTCGCACTCGTGCGGCCGGCGCTGCTGCTGAGCTTGCAGGTGTTAAAACCTCTATTGCGATGTGTACTCAAGAAACTGGGGGTCTTACAGCTTGTGACGACGGTGCCGAAGGTATTGTAGCTCCAGGTGTAACACTGAATGTAACAGCAGTAACATCAATCACTGATGGCGTGATTACCGTAACAACAGGTGCAACAGATACAGCCGGTACTAATTTGACAGCAATTTTAACTCCAACTGTTGCTAATGGTCAGGTTACTTGGGCAA
Source organism: Sulfuritalea sp. (assembly GCA_021738125.1). Taxonomy (GTDB): domain Bacteria; phylum Pseudomonadota; class Gammaproteobacteria; order Burkholderiales; family Methylophilaceae; genus Methylotenera. The sequence continues at coordinate 5,168 of JAIPCR010000019.1, read as the reverse complement.
ACACTGGTACATCATGCGATGCAACCCGTGGCTATAAGCCAGGTGCTGGTGGTTGTCCTTGATGTAGTTTAATAAAGTCGAGGTTCACATAACAAAAACGCCCTAGAAAACTCTAGGGCGTTTTTTATGGTCGTTATATTTAAAATCAAGCTTAATTTCAACTGCATACACTTTTTAATGCTGGTGCGATATTGCCTACTTATGCCATAATAAGAATGGTTATCAATTAGCTAAGCGCAATTAATGCAACTTCTATCGCAATTAAAAAAAGGAGAGCACGCCGTCATTTCAGGCATTGAGGCAGAAGAATATCTATTTCATCGCTTATCAGCACTGGGGTTTCGAGTAGGCAAGTCACTTAGTATTATTCGCCGCGCTAATTTTAATGGCCCGATTCATGTGCGCCTAGGCACCACTGACGTGATTTTACGCAGTGCTGAAGCGGCACGCATCCACATCAACAACCTTTCTGACTAACTTTTAGTTAAGCAATAAGCCTATGAAACGTATTGCATTATTAGGTATGCCCAATACAGGCAAATCCACCCTGTTCAACCGCATCAGCGGTGCTTCAGCGCGTGTAGGTAATTGGCCAGGGATTACTGTAGATTTAATGAGTGCCAAAATACTCATCGGTGGCCATATTGCAGCGCTAATTGATTTGCCAGGCATATACGACCTGCATGGGTTTTCTGAAGACGAGCAAGTGGTCAGGCATTTTTTATCTAATAATGCCGTGGATTTAGTTATTGTATTGCTTAACAGCTCGCAGATAGACCGCCAGCTTTCACTGGTATTACAAATTAAAAAATTAAATATCCCTGCGGTACTGGCTTTAAATATGTCGGATGAAGCCAAACAATCTGGCATCACGATAGATGCCGATAGCCTAGCACTATCATTAAAAATGCCAGTGTTACAAATGAGCGCAAAATATGGTGATGGCTTACCTAAAGCACTAGAAGCGGCGGCCAATATCATCAATCTAAATGTACCTGCAAGCAATCCGCAGTTGATTAGTCAGCTATTACAAGAAGACAATCAGATTGAACAAGAAATGCAATCTTTGATTCAGCATTGTGTGCAAATTCCTACAACCTTAACAAACAACACTACCGATAAGATTGATGAAATATTACTGCACAAATGGCTAGGGCTACCTTTATTCTTCTTTGCAATGTATGTGCTGTTCCAATTTATTTTTACTGTAGGCAAGCCACTTCAGGATGGCTTAGCTTGGTTGCTGCAGCTATTTCGCAACAATGCATTAGAACCAATTTTTGCAAATAGCCCACACTGGCTAAGTGGCTTGATGTTAGATGGCGTTTATACCGGCGTAGCTACTGTAGCGGCATTTGTACCGATTATTGTTCTATTCTTTTTAGTCATGTCTATGGTGGAAGACAGTGGCTATTTATCACGTGCGGCGTTTTTAATGGATGCACTCATGGCAAAAATGGGCTTAGATGGTCGAGGTTTTGTCATGATGTTAATGGGATTTGGCTGTAACGTGCCGGCACTGATGGGTACACGCATTATGCGATCAAGACCTATGCGCTTATTAACCATGCTAGTCATCCCGCTCTCGTTATGCTCAGCCAGATTGCAAGTATTCATTTTTATGATTACTGCATTATTTACCTCACAGCAAGCACCGCTGGTGTTGTTTGCGCTTTATGTGACAAGCTTCTTGACCATGTTTTTAACTGCGTTACTTTTTCAAGGCCAGTTTAAAAATGCAGAGCCCTTTATTTTAGAACTACCGCCTTACCGTTTTCCAACCCTGCGGCAAATTGTATTGCGTGGCTGGCTTGAAGTTAAACATTTCCTTGTACGTGCGAGTAAGTTTATTGTGATTGGCGTCATTATGGTTTGGGCGTTAACTAACTTTCCTAGCAACGTTCCACCAGCCAGCATCGGCACATTTGCAGGTCAAATTGGCGCGTTATTTGCCCCCATACTAGACCCACTAGGCATTAACAACCAATTAGCAATTGCCTTAATCTTTGGCTTTGTTGCAAAAGAAATTGTAATAGGAGCATTGGCCGTGATTTATGGCTTACAGGGTGATGCGCTGATGTCACAAATGGCCACGCAAATTGATTGGGTGCAAGCCATGAGCTTTATGTTATTTGCGCTAATTTATACGCCGTGCTTATCAACCATTGCCACACTAAAGAATGAATCTAAAAGTAGCGCCTTTATGTGGCTATCGATTGCTTGGTCACTTGGACTAGCGTGGCTAGTCAGTTTTTTCTTTTATCAAGGGGCGCGCTGGCTGGGTTTTTAGTCTTGGCATCGTGTTGATTGCCTACTGGGAGGATAGGAGCGAATAAATTCGCTCCTATGAAAAATTAAACTGCAGATTCGCCAGTTTCGCCAGTACGGATACGTACCACTTGTTCTACTGAGGTCACAAAAATCTTACCATCACCGATTTTACCGGTATGCGCCGCCTTAATAATAGCGTCCATAGCAGATTCAACAATATCGTCAGACACAACAAGCTCTAATTTAATTTTAGGTAAAAAATCAACGACATATTCAGCGCCACGATAAAGCTCAGTATGACCCTTTTGACGACCAAAGCCTTTTACCTCAGTAACCGTTAAACCATTCACTCCGATACTTGATAATGATTCGCGCACTTCATCTAATTTAAATGGTTTGATAATTGCTTCAATTTTTTTCATGCTGGCCAAACTCCTAAAATGTATCGCTAAACGTTTAATCAGTATAGTTTGTTTCATGTAACCATAGTAACTAAGTCATGACTAGATATTACTTGAGTGCTATTCAAAAATCCAGCTTAACTGTAATCGGGTAGCGCCTGTCTTTACCAAATCCTTTATGCGTAATGCGCACCCCCACCGGTGATTGACGTCTTTTATACTCATTTCTATCAATCAAGCTGACCACACGATTTACATCTGCCACTTTAAAACCCATAGCGATGATATCAGCACGTCCTAGATCATTCTCTACATATGCCTCTACGATTGCATCCAACACCTCATAAGGAGGCAAGCTATCTTGATCCGTTTGATCTGCGCGCAATTCTGCAGAAGGGGGGCGAGTAATAATGCGCTGTGGAATTACCTGAGACAATTGATTACGATAATCACAAAGTTGATAAACTAAGGTTTTTGGCACATCTTTTAATAACGCAAACCCCCCCGCCATGTCGCCATACAAGGTGCAATAACCGACAGCCATCTCACTCTTATTGCCTGTTGTTACTACGATGCTACCGAACTTATTAGATAGCGCCATGAGCAACATACCACGAATTCGCGCTTGCAAATTTTCCTCTGTGGTATCAAAAGGTAAGCCCTTAAACTCAGTAGCAAGGGCATGTTGAAAACTCTCAAAAAGCGAACTAATCGGCATTAAACTGTACTTTACCCCAAGGGTGCTGGCCATCTCAATTGCATCATCCACACTCATACTGGCAGTAAATTCAGATGCCATAAGCACTGCTTGTACATTTTCAGCGCCTAGCGCATCCACCGCTATCGCCAGCGTCAATGCAGAATCTACCCCGCCAGACAGGCCCAACACGACGCCAGGAAAATTGTTTTTATGCACATAATCTGCAAGACCAACTTTTAATGCTTGGTAAACCGATGCTTCAATAGTCAAATGAGGCGTAATTACACTCGGGACAGGCTGCAACTTAGCAAACTCAACGCTAGCTAAGGTCGATTCAAAAGCTGGCAATTGATGGGTAAGATTACCCTCAGCATCCAATACAAATGACCCGCCATCGAACACCAATTCATCTTGACCACCGACCATGTTGGTGTAAATGATCGGCAATTGGGTGTCGGCAACGCGCTCGCGCAATATGTCTAAACGAGTAGATTGCTTTTCCATATGGAATGGCGAAGCATTCAAGATTACCAGCATTTCAGCACCGGCTGCTTTAGCTAATAGCGCAGGCTGAGGTTCCCATACATCTGCACAAATAAGCACCCCAATCTTATGGCTTTGATGCTCAAATACTAAGGCTTCATGACCCGCCTTAAAGTAACGTTTTTCATCGAACACGCTGTGGTTAGGTAACGCTTGCTTATGGTAGCAGGCAAGAATTTTACCGGCTTGCAAAACTGAGGCGGCATTATAGCAAGCCTCACCAACACGTTGAGGATGTCCAACGATCACAGTGATATCGGGTAAGCTTGCACATATTTTTTGCAATGCCGCATCACATGCCTGCAAAAAGTCAGCACGTAATAATAAATCTTCAGGAGGATAACCGCATAATGAAAGCTCGGGGGTTACTAATAACGTTGCGCCCTGTGCTTTTGCTTGAACTGCACTCGCGATAATTTTCTCAACATTGCCAGCAATATCGCCAACCATGCAATTAATTTGCGCGATTGCGACTATCAATAAGAACCTCCAGCCTCTCTAATGAGTCGGATAATTTCCGTATGTTGACCTTTAAGTGCGTAAACCAAAGCGGTTAAGCCATACTGGTCTTTAGCTTTGACTTTGACGCTGTGATCCAATAACAATTTAACCATATCAGTATTGCCATTATTGACGGCGATATGTAGCAAAGGGGTGCCCTCAGCGTCTAAATTATTCACATCCGCGCCAGCTTCTACCAATGCTTTTGCCGCTTCCAATTTTGATTTTTTTACAGCCCATGTCAGTGCAGTCCATTTTGATAAATCTTTTTGATTCACCAGTGCTCCGCGCTTTGCTAATAATTCGACTGCCGAAGCGTGACCTTCATTAGCAGCAATCATGAGCGCAGTCATACCTAGTTGATCACGCGCTAGCGTATTAGCTTTATTGTCTAGTAACGTGGTGAGGGTAGGAATGTCACCACTTTTTGCGGCGTACATCAATATAGTTTTACCACCATCACTTCGCGTATTAACATCTACTCCATGTTTAACGAGCAAATCAACTGTTGGTGCAAACCCAGAAACTGCCGCAATACCTAATGCACTCCAACCTGACGGATCACGTACTTTGGCATCTGCACCTCTCAATAACAAAATATTGACCGTAGCAACATTATTTTTCTTAGCCGCAAACATTAAAGGAGTCCAGCCACTAGCATCTGTCGCATTGATGTCTGCACCTTTATCAATGAGCACTGCTGCCACGTCTGCCTGATTCTTACGGGCGGCGTACATCAATACTGTTAGACC
>JAIPCR010000018.1 GCA_021738125.1 Sulfuritalea sp. | reverse complement strand
GTGAGTGTACACCGAATAAAGAATTGATGCAAAATTAGTCTAATTGCTTGTAAGGTTGGTTCATCTTACTTCTTGCTGTTCTTGTGCCAATAAGGTATTTTCCATTAAGGTCGCTACAGTCATTGGACCCACGCCACCGGGAACAGGTGTAATGTAACCAGCACGCTCTTTGGCTGCATGAAAGTCCACATCGCCAGTAATAGTGCCATCTGCCAAGCGATTGATTCCAATATCAATGACGATTGCACCAGGTTTAATCCAATTGCCCTGAATAAGGCCAGGTTTACCAGCAGCGGCAACAACTAAATCAGCTTGCATAATTATTTTAGCTAAATCTTTTGTATGACGATGGCAGCTAGTGACTGTACAGCCAGCCAAGAGTAATTCTAACGCCATCGGGCGGCCTACATGATTAGAAACACCTACTACTACAGCATCTAATCCCATGAGGGGTATATTCGAAGCGTTAAGCATCTTAATGACGCCAAACGGCGTGCAAGAACGTAATGTGGGTTGACGTACAGCCAATCGCCCTATGTTGTATGGATGAAATCCATCGACATCCTTGTTGGGATTAATATGTTCTATGATGAGCTCATCTTTAATCTGAGGAGGTAGTGGTGACTGCACAAGAATGCCATCGATATTTTCATCTTGATTTAATTGATTAATGAGATCAAGTAATTCTGCTTCTGTGGTGGTGACAGGTAAGTCATAGGCAATTGAGCGAATGCCGACTTTTTCACAAGCCAAGCGTTTGTTGCGAACGTAAATAGCAGAGGCTGGATCGCCACCAATTAGAATGACGGCTAGACTGGGTGCACGTTTATTGCTTTTCAAGCGAGCATGAATACGCGATTCAACTGAGTTAAGAACGGTTGTGGCAATTGCTTTGCCGTCAATTATTTGAGCTGTCATCTGATTGTGAGTACTTAATTTTTAAGAATTATTGAAAATAAAGTGACATTTTAACATATTAGAATTGACCTACAGCTCGGTTTGCAGTATATTTCTGCCCTTCGGCGTGTAGCGTAGCCTGGTAGCGCGCCTGCTTTGGGAGCAGGATGTCGGGAGTTCGAATCTCTCCACGCCGACCAAATTTTTATAGGAATTAATTTATTAAGCAATGCCTATAAATTGAAGTCAGCCCGAAAAGTTTTATACGATATTTTTATATAAATTTAGTATATTACCCTTGTAACCATAATCTGCCCGTAGCTCAACCGGATAGAGCACCAGCCTTCTAAGCTGGGGGTTACAGGTTCGATTCCTGTCGGGCAGACCATGTACTTAAAGTCTCTATGGTGGCTGTAGCTCAGTTGGTAGAGTCCAGGATTGTGATTCCTGTTGTCGTGGGTTCGAGCCCCATCAGCCACCCCATCAACTTTCAAATTCCATTATCAAAATAATTGATACCTAAAGTCTTTAAGGCTATAGTAATATCGAACGCTCTGGTTTTCAATTCTGTAGAGGTATTTTGATGGTGGCACTTCGTCCAGTTTTAATCATTATTGATGATGATCCACTCATTACGGACACGCTACACTTCGTACTCAGCAAGCATTTTGAAGTTTGTGTTGCCGAATCACACGCACAGTTAAAAAGTTTGCTTCAGCAGTTAGATAACCCGCCAGACTTGGCTTTAGTAGATTTAGGTTTGCCACCATCACCTCATACGCCAGAGGAGGGCTTTAAAGTGATTAGCGCACTTCTGGCGCACTCCTCAACTATTAAAATACATGTGTTGTCCGGCCAAAGTGACGATGTGAACGTAAAGCGTGCACTTTCATTAGGTGCATTAGATTTTATTGCCAAGCCATGCGATGTTGAAAAATTAAAAGACATGTTATTAAAAGCGCTCAAAGTCAAAGACGCTGAGCTGAGTGAGATTAATGCAGAGCAAGATTATGATGGTTTATTAGGTAATAGCTTGGCCATGCAGGCTTTACGCATGCAAATAAAACAATTTGCAGATTCACCATTTCCAGTGCTTATCGAGGGTGAATCGGGTAGTGGTAAAGAGTTGGTTGCAGGTAGTTTCCATTATTCAAGTAAGCGAATTTTACAGCCTTATTTGTCAATTAATTGCGCGGCAATTTCACCATTACTGGCTGAATCAATTTTGTTTGGGCATACTAAAGGTGCTTTTACTGGCGCCACTTCTGCGCATACCGGTTATTTTGAAGACGCAAGTGATGGCACCTTATTTTTGGATGAGATTGGTGAGCTACCGTTAGAATTGCAAGCGAAATTGTTGCGTGTATTAGAAAATGGTGAATATCAACGTATAGGTGAAACGCAAACGCGTGTAAGTAAGGCGCGTATTGTGGCGGCGACTAATCGTGATTTGCGCGCAGAAGTCCGTGCAGGAAAATTTAGGTCTGATTTATATCATCGCCTAAGTGTATTTGTAGTCCATGTGCCGCCGTTGCGAGATTTGGGTGAAGATAAACATCTGTTACGTGATCATTTTACCGAGTTTTACACTAGGCAGATTGGTCAAGCTCCGTTCATATTGGATGAGGCCGCTCAAGGGAGTTGGTTGGATTATAAATTTCCCGGTAATGTACGTGAGCTAAGAAATATAACCGTTCGCTTAATTGCAAAATATTCAGGTAAAACAATAAGTGCGAGTCAGCTACTTGCTGAATTTGATTTAACCGAACCAGAATTAGATGAGCTCAATTCAGACATATTAAATATTAATGACGAATCTGGCCTGATGACACAAGCACGGCGTCATTTACAACGCCAAGTTAATGTAAGCTTAGATGAGGTGCTTAAAACTTGGGAGAAAGCTTATATCGAAGCCGCTATGCAATTGACCCATGGCAATTTAAGTCAGGCGGCAAAATTGCTCAATGTTAATCGAACAACGCTTTATAGTCGTATGAGTGCGACAGTCGACAATTAAGTTTTACCTAAAATTAATAGGATTAAATTTGTACTATGCTCATTTTGGCTTAAAAGAGCCACCATTCAAAATCACCCCGAATACGGATTTTTTCTTTTCGGGCGCCAACCGTGGTGCTGTATTAGATGCGCTTGTATATGCGATTGCTAATGGCGAAGGCATTATTAAGGTGGTAGGTGAGGTGGGCAGTGGTAAAACTATGCTGTGCCGTATGTTGCAAAGCATATTGCCTGAAAAAATAGAAAGTATTTATTTGGCAAATCCAAGCGTGGCTCCTGAGGACGTATTGCATGCGATTGCCTTTGAGCTACAACTAAAGTTACCTAAAAATGCTGACCGCTTAAAGGTTATGCAGCAGCTTCAGGCACATTTGCTTGATCGACATGCAGAAGGTCGCCAAGTGGTGATTTTTGTAGAAGAAGCACAAGGAATGCCGCTAGCGACATTAGAAGAAGTTCGCCTGCTTTCTAACTTAGAAACCAAGCAAGATAAATTATTACAAATTGTATTATTTGGTCAGCCTGAATTAGATGATAACTTGAGTAAAGCACATATTCGTCAGCTGCGAGAGCGCATCACACATAGTTTTCATTTAGAGCCTTTAGGAACTAAAGAGATTGGAGAGTATTTATCATTAAGATTGCGCGCTGCTGGTTATCATGGCCCACATTTGTTTTCAGAGGAGGCGATTAAAAAACTTTCTAGTGCGGCCAAGGGTTTGGCGCGACGAGTGAATATATTGGCAGATAAATCTTTATTAGCGGCTTTTGCAGATAATGTTTATCAGGTGACGCCTAAACATGTCAAAGCGGCAATCCAAGATAGTGAGTTTGGTCGTCATACCAATAGGTATCAGCAACATTATGTTTGGGCAATTATATTACTTGTTTTTTTAATCGGTTCCTTAGGTTATGCCTGGTGGCAAACTTCTTCAAAAGTTAAGCCCATCGCAAGTCTTGGTGCTGTTGAAAATAAATTAGCTAAAACTTCAGTCGTTAAAAAAGCAGATATTGCGGCAGAACCGCAAGCCGTAAAAATGATTAATCCTCCGGTTACTCAAGACGCCAATTTGAAAAGCAACAATACAGGCGCTGCGAGCGAGCTTGTTAGCCCAATAGTTCCAACGCCTAGTTCCAATATTGCAACAAATGTTACACCACCAATGGCTAAAGCAGCTGAAGTGCCTGAAAAACCAATAATTGAAACCAAAAAATCCTTGGTAGAGAAGCGGCTTGAAGTGACTAGAAATTGGTTATTTAGTGGGCAGCCAAGCACCATCACCATACAGATTAAATCCTTGCCTACGAAGGTGAAATTAGATGGTGAGCTTGAAAGAGTGAGTCAACAAATCGATATAGATAATATCTATTTGTATCAAAAACAACAAAATGGACATATTTATAATGTGATTTTGTACGGTCAATTTTCTCAACGCAGTGAGGCGCTTGCTGCACTAAATAATCTGCCGGCGAGCATTAAAAATAATCGACCCTATTTACGTACTTTAGCTGGAATTAATCGTGATGTTGAGTAAGCGCGCTAAAGATAACTTTTAACCCATTGTAATTATTTGATATTCATTAGATTAGATGCTTGCTTTTTTTGTAACATAATGCAAAATGTCTGAAAGGTTATCAATTAAGTATTAAGCTTGGAGTAAATGCGTAGTGGCAAACATCAAAAAAATATTATCGTTACTCGGTGTAATGCTTGCGTTGGCATTGTCAGCATGTGCACATGAATCGACAGTGCAACCCTCAAAAGGGCATATTGATGGCCAAGTAACTGCACAATCAAGTACTGATGGCTCTAAGGCTTCAACTGCCAATATCCCTAAACCCGTTGTTAATAACGCCTACTTGCCGCCGCCAAAACCAGCTACTAAAGAGCAAACTTATAGCATTGTTGTGTATGACACACCGGTTAAAGAAGTACTGTTTGCCATCGCACGTGATAGCAAGTTGAATGTGGATATTCATCCATCTATTCAAGGCAATGTGACATTGAATGCAGTAGATCAAACGCTACCTGCTATTTTGGAGCGTTTGTCTAAGCAAGTAGATTTAACTTATAAAATTCAAGGTAGCGTATTAACGATTGCACCCGATTCACCAGTATTAAGAACATATCAAATTAATTACGTAAATATGCAAAGAACAACAAAAGGTGGCATTAGTGTAAAAAATGAAATTGCATCAAGTGCTGCTGCTACAGTTGGTTCTGCTACTACTGGCAGCACTAGTAGTGGGACTAATACATCTTCAACATCAGTTGAGTCTGAGTCAAAAAACTATTTTTGGGATTCATTAATTCAAAATATTAAAGATATTCTTGCGGAAAGTGATAAAGAAGTACTTGTAAATCGATTGGGAACTGACAAGCGCTTGCAATCACAATATGACGTTCAAGCAAAAGGAACAGGCTCAGCATCTGTAATTTCTGCTGGCAAAAATACTGGCGGTGGAGCGAACGGTTCTGGCGATCAAAGCGTGCAAGGAGGTGTCGATGAAAAGTCAGAGCAAAACTTGAAAAGTTATAAAACATTATTTGCTGCATCAGTAATTGCGAACAAAGAAACAGGAGTTTTGAGCATTAGAGCGACGCAGCGGCAACATCAGAGCATACAAGAATTTATAGACAGGGTGCAGGCGGGGGCTAAGCGCCAAGTGTTGATTGAGGCTTCCATTGTAGAAATTACCTTGAATGACAAATATCAAGCAGGTGTGGATTGGAGCCTTTTAGGATCCGGTGCATTAAGTGGATTTAATTTTAAACAAGAGCTTTTGGGAACAAGTCTAACGGCAGCGCCAAGAATGGCAATAGGTTATAGCAAATCAACCGGAATAGGTGATTTGGCTCCATCTATTCGCTTATTGCAAACCTTTGGAAACACAAAGGTTCTTTCAAGTCCGAAATTAATGGTATTAAATAGTCAGACTGCAATTTTAAAAGTAGTTAATAACCTAGTGTATTTTACGGTAAAAGCCGATACAACTACAAATGACAAGCTCTCATATACTTCATATTCCACAATTGCAAATACAGTTCCTGTAGGAGTTTGGATGTCTGTCACACCGCAAATTAATGAAAATAGTGCTGTAACATTGAATGTACGCCCTACTATTTCTAGGCAGTCTGGATCTAAGCGTGACCCAAATCCAAGCTTGTTGATCGAAAGTTTAATTCCAGAAATTGAAGTTCGTGAAATGGAGTCTATGCTACAGGTAAATAGTGGTAATACTGTTATTCTAGGTGGTCTGATGCAAGATGAAATTACTGGTACCAATAATGGTGTGCCAGGTTTAATGAAGTTACCTGCTGTTGGTAAAGCTTTCAGTGCTAGAGATCAGTTAAATAGAAAAACTGAGCTCGTTATTTTCTTGCGCCCAACAGTCATTAGCAATGCGAGTTTAGAGAGTGACGAGCTTTCTACTTACAAGCAGTATCTCCCTACTCCGGCTTTGGAAAGAGCCTCAAAAACAAATGCTGCTAGTGAAAGGTAAGCGCTTGCTATGAGCTTACTCATTAAGGCATTAGATCATTTAGATAAAAATAAGCAGGCTGAAAAAGACAAAAAGCAGGCGGGGGAGTACGTTGCTGACGAGGCTTTAATGCTTGAGTTAATGCCGGTAGAGCAAACATCCACCACAGCACTTAATTTAACGGTAGATGCTGAATCTAACGTTGAAGAGAAGAAACTTAAAAAAAATGCTTTGGATACACAACTTTCTCTAGAAGAAGAAGCTGGCTTAACAGATGCGCTTACGCCTACTAGGCAATATAAGTCTAAGTTAGGTGCAGCTAAAGCCGCAGATAAAGCGACTAAGGCAGCGCCAGAGACTAATAAAGTGGCGCTGGAAAGCACTCAATCTGCAAATAACCCTGAACAGAAAGCTACGCCATTGTTGCAGGATGCTGCGACTGGCATACATCAACAAGCCGCGGCCAAGGTATTTGTTGCCAATAAAACAGTTAGGGCGCCCACTTCAAAAACTTCACTTATAATTTTTGCTGTGCTGGGGGCAGTATTGATATGGGTGGGTCTGCAGGGCTATAGCTATATTAAAGTGTTAATGGCACCTGAAGTGGTTGTTGTGAAACCTAGTCCACCATTACAACCACCTCAGGCAGAGCAAATTACAGAGTCGACACTTGCTAATTTGCCTACAGAAGCTATTACACCTAATAATGAGACGCCGCTTGTCTCAGATGCAACCGATGCCAATGTGAATGATGCGAGCAAAGCAAGTGCCACCGCATTGGATAATGCAGCGCCAACTCAATCAAATGTATCAGAAGATATGATTGCGGCAGAGCCTAAAAAATCAACTAAAAAACGCTCACGTGCCAATCAAGAAGTTAAAGATTTTGATAGTGGAGCTAGCTATAAACCTGAGGTAAGCAACAAGCGTAAGCGTAATTCATTAAATTTGATTAGCAAGGTGTCGGAATCCAGTATAGACCCAATATTAATGGGTGCTTATGAGGCTTATACCCGTGGTGATGATGCAACAGCACAGCAACAGTATCGCCAGGTGTTACAACGTGATGTACGTAATGTTGATGCGTTGCTGGGCATGGCTGCTATTGCAGAGCGGCAAGGACGTGATGCAGATGCGCTAGGATGGCATCAAAAAGTATTAGAAATTGAACCTACCAATACAATTGCTCAGTCGGCCAGCATCAGTCCGCGCGACAACGCTGACCCTATAGCGGTTGAAAGCCACATTAAAAATATGTTGGCACGCAAACCAGACGCAGCAAATTTACATGCATCATTAGGCAATCTATATGCAGAGCAAAACCAATGGCCTGCGGCGCAGGAGGCTTATTTTAACGCTAGCAGGCTTGCACCTAATAATGCGGATTACGCATTTAATTTAGCAATTAGCTTAGATCAAATGGGCAAAGCTAAACTTGCCTTGAAGCAATATGAGCGTGCATTAGAATTAGTCAATCAGTCTGGTAGCGCTAGCCCAAATAAGGCAACACTTGAAGCAAGAATTCGCGAGCTTCAATAAATTAAATAATTAAAAATGAAATTAATACAATCCATGACAGCATTTATAGTAGGTTCAAGCAATGGCTGAACAGCGGCGTAGACCTCGTTTAGGCGAGTTAATGGTTCAGCAAGGGCTAATTAGCCAAGATCAGCTTCGCATTGCACTTACGGAACAAGAAACCAGTGACTTGCCACTAGGCCGCCAATTGGTCATGTTAGGGTTTGTAACCGAGACCATGGTCCGTGATGTAGTTGCGGACACGATTGGTTACGAGAGTGTTGATTTATCTAACATCGTGGCTGATGAAGAAGCCTTGCTATTGGTACCAGAAGATTTTTCGCGTCGTTATCATTTATTGCCTATCGCTTATGAAGAGGCCGCAAAAATCTTAGTAGTCGCCATGGCGGATATGTTTAATGTGGTGGTGTTAGATCAGCTACGCGCTATGCTGGGTGGCCGAATTCAAATTAAGCCCTTGCTGGCAACTGAAGCCCAGTTAGAAGAATATATTGATCATTTTTACGGTTATGAGCTATCTGTTGATGGTATTTTACGTGAAATTGAAACAGGTGAAATTGATTACAGTAGTTTAAGCGCCGGGCGTGATGAGTACACGCACCCCGTGGTGCGCTTAGTAGGTGCTTTGTTGATGGATGCGGTAAAACGTGGTGCATCAGATATTCACTTTGAACCGGAATATGCTTTTTTAAGAATTCGCTACAGGATAGATGGCGTATTGCAACAAGTACGTAGTCTTCATAAAAGTTATTGGGGTGGAGTGGCAGTGCGCCTTAAGGTATTGAGTGGCCTTGATATTGCCGAAACGCGCTCTCCTCAAGATGGTCGTTTGGGTATGCATTTATGTGGCCGTCCAATTGATTTTCGGGTATCTAGCCATCCAACAATTAATGGTGAAAATATTGTATTACGGGTTTTAGACCGCGAAAAATCCATTATTCCAATGGAGCGTATGGGTTTACGTACAGAAACTTTAGATGAATTGAAGCTTATGATGACCCGACCTGAGGGCATTGTGATTGTGACAGGTCCGACGGGTAGTGGTAAAACCACCACACTATATTCTTTGTTGTCGTTCCGAAACACAGAAGCGGTCAATATTATGACCTTAGAAGATCCAGTTGAGTACCCCGTGTCTATGATGCGCCAAACCTCCGTTGCGGAAGTTAATAAAGTAGATTTTGCCAATGGGATACGCTCAATCATGCGGCAAGACCCAGACATTATTTTGGTAGGTGAAGTGCGTGATGAAGATACAGCTACCATGGCATTTCGTGCTGCCATGACGGGACATCAAGTGTTTACTACCTTACATACCAATTCAGCGTTAGGCGTATTTCCAAGATTGTCTGACATTGGTGTTTTGCCAGACATTATGGCAGGCAATATTATTGGAGTAGTGGCCCAACGCCTGGTGCGGGTATTATGCCCACATTGTAAGGAACCTCATGTACTCGATGAGTTAGAGCGGAAAATGTTAAGACTTAAACCGACTGACGAACCCAAAATATTTAAACCTCAAGGTTGTAAACGGTGCAACCAAAACGGCTACCGTGGACGTATGGCAATCATTGAATTGTTGCGTATCGATAGCGACATGGATTCCTTGATTTCACGACGCGCGCATTTAGATGAGCTACAAAAAATGGCACTTGATAAAGGCTTTGTCACGCTCGCAGATGATGGTGTACGTCGGGTCCTAGAAGGCTATACAAGTCTAGCTGAAGTAATGCGTGTGATTGACTTAACTAGTCGCTTATATAGTTAATTTAATATGCCTTCATTTAATTATAAAGCGATTGATCAATTAGGTCGCCCAGCAATTGGCCAGATAGATGCGCTCAATGATGTAGATTTGGAAATGCGCTTAGCCAGGATGGGCTTAGATTTAATCACTTTTCGCGCTGTAGAAAAATCAAGCAGTTTGTTGAATAGAAGTAAAGTCGGCAATAAAGACCTAGTGATGTTTTGTTTTCAAATGCACCAATTAAGTAGTGCAGGTGTGCCACTTTTGGAATGTTTAAATGATTTGCGGGAAAGTAATGATAACCCGTACTTTCAAAAAGTACTCGCCGCAATCAGTGCAGAGGTAGAGGGCGGAAAAGTGCTCTCGCAGGCAATGGCTGAACATCCAAATATTTTTAACGAAGTATTTATCAGCCTGGTTCACGCTGGTGAGCAAACAGGTCAATTGCCTTTAGTTTTTGATAATTTATTTGAAACTATTCGATGGCAAGATGAACTGATGTCGCAAACCAAAAAATTGTTAGCCTATCCTGCATTTGTAGCAGTGGTCGTGTTTGGTGCAGTAGCATTTTTAATGAGTTATTTAGTCCCTCAAATGGCTTCATTTTTGCGAAATATGGGGCAAGAATTACCATTAAACACGCAGTTTCTCATCGCATTATCTAATGCATTTGTGGCATATTGGTGGTTATTTATGGGGGTGCCGATTTTAATGGCGTTTGCAGTTGCCACTATTATTAAAGCCAACCCAGTCGCACGTTATCGGTTTGATATGGTTAAGCTCAATTTACCAGTGACCGGACCTATTATGCAGAAAATTATTATGGCGCGGTTTGCGCGCTATTTTGCTTTAATGTATCAAACAGGCATTCCAATTTTAGACGCCATTAAAATTTGTGAACGAATTGTCGGCAATCGGGTAGTCGCTGATGCGCTCAGCAGAGCACATGCACAGATTAGCGCGGGTGATTCTATGTCTGAGAGTTTTCGTAATGCAGGCTTGTTTCCCCATTTAGTAGTGCGCATGATTAAGGTTGGGGAAAGTACGGGTGCTCTAGATAAATCCTTGTTGAATATTAGTTATTTTTATGACCGTGACGTGAATGATTCCATGCAAAAGTTGCTGAAATTAATAGAACCGGCACTTACCGTATTTTTAGGTTTGATATTAGGTTTTATTATGTATTCAGTGCTCGGTCCTGTTTATGATTCATTTAGCAAATTAAAAATATAAATATCAATATGATCAAAAGCCCTTCAAGTAAATTAGTCTTGTGCGCTACCGCCAATCGTTTATTGGCGGGTATTTGGCATGCAGGAAAATTACAAGGTAACCAGTCGTTTAACAATGATGAAAGTGGACACCTAGCTTTTGCTGAATTTTTGCAACAACATACAGCAACACCTTTATATTTAATTGCTGATGCGGTTGAAGAAGATTACCGATTAGAAAAAGTGCCACATACTACTGGTGCTGCAAAACGTGAGCTTATAAATCGTAAGCTGAATCAGTTCTATAGAGGATTGGATTATCGTACAGCCCATTTTGTTAATCGTGAAAAAGATAAGCGTAAAGATGATAAGTATTTATTTGTTGCTTTAAATAATGCAGATTTTTTACAAGATTGGATTAAAGTTATTCAGGTAGTGAAGGCGTATTTGGCAGGAGTTTATTTACTGCCTATGCTCAGTCAAGTATTAGTAAAACAGCTTAAATTGATGTCGCCACATATTCTTTTATGCGAAAAATTGTCTTCAGGCTTACGGCAAACTTACTTACATAATGGTCGTTTACGTATGAGCCGTTTGGTGCCAAATGCGCCAATGGCATCTAGTCAGCTAAGTTTAGAAACTGAAAAAACTCGACTTTATTTGATTAGCCAGCATTTTATCAAACGTGAAACACCTTTAAATTTGGTTTTAGTCAGCATCGATGGCGCAACACAACAACTCAGTCAATCAGTCAGTCAAGAGCAAGCGATAGAATGCACTGATGTTAATTTGAGTGAATTTTCTAAAAATCTTAACTTACCAGCAAATTTAATTGAACAAATGCCAGAGTTGTTGCACATGCAGCTATTAGCAAGTGGGCATGAGGTAGATAATTTAGCGCCTGAACATTTGACGAAAACATATGCATTTAGTCAATTAAAAAGAACTATCAATATAGCAACTTTGTGTTTTGCGCTACTAGGTACAGTTGTCGCAGCTATTATGTTTTATCAAGGCTTTAGTTATCAATCTGCTTTGAAACAAGCCATAGAAGAAACTACATTAGAACAGCATCGCTATGATGAGGTGGCGAAAAACTTCCCTGTGACAACCATAGGTTCAGAAGATTTAAAAGTAGCGGTAGAGCTTGATAAAACTATTTCAAATTATCCAAAATCTCCAAGACGAATGATGCAGATTGTTAGTGCAGCTTTAGAAAAAGTGCCTGAAGTACAGTTAGATAGATTACGCTGGTCACTGACTAATGACATGAATATTAAAGATACAGATAAGTTTATTACATTAGCCACTAATGATTTAGTCGCTAACTCTGCCAATGCAGCATTCGCTGCAGATCCAACAAAACTTAATGAGCTAGGGTTTATTACGGGAGAAATAACAGGCTTTACCGGTGATTATCGAAGCGCATTAGATAGCACGCATAAATTGGTAAGTGAATTAAAATCTAATCCTCAAGTGGCAATGGTAGAGGTGTTGCAAGAGCCAGTCAATGTGAGTTCTTTTGTGAGTTTACAAGGTAGCACAACAGATGAGCAGACCATACAAACTCAGCCTGCTTTATTTAAGCTTAAAGTGATTCTTAAAGCACCTGAAGCAAAACTAGTGGCAGGGGTGAAGTAGCCATGAAACTAGAGAAACAAGACTGGAAAAAATTACAAACGACACTGATTGTTTTATCGTTTGCCGTTGCTGCAGTACTGCTATTATTAGCTTGGGCTCACTATTATAGTAGCCAGCAAGAACAAGCCTTGCAAGCTCAGCAGAATTTACTTAATTCAGCTAAGCAGCGTTACCAATCATCTGGTATGGAGAAAGAAATCATTACGGAATACTTGCCACGCTATCAGATACTGATTAGCAAAGGTTTTGTAGGGGAAGAACGTCGGCTTGAATGGGTAGATGAGTTGCGGAAACTACACAAGAATTTTAAATTATTTACTATTAAATATGGCATCGGTTTGGAAGAGCCATATAAACCTAGCTTTATTGGAAATATCGGTGGCTTTGTGTTGAATAGATCTATTATGACGCTAGATCTTGATATGCTGCATGAGGAAGACATACTGCAGCTAACTGAGCAGTTGAGTGCAGGTAATGAAAAAATTTTTATGCTACGAGATTGCGAAATTAATAGGCTAAACGTAGGTGGGGCTATCAGTAAACAGTTAATAGCAAACTTACATGCAAAATGTGAGTTGGATTGGCTCACTTTACATGAACCAGCAACTATTCAACCGGCAACGCCATAATGAACTGTACATTAAAATTATATAAAACATGGTTGAGCTTTTTAGCAGGTTTACTTATGGGTTTGTTGACCTTGCAAGTACATGCAGAAGCGACCGGACAATTTGGACGATTGTTTACCAAACCTAGTGAGCGCAGTAATCTTAATGTTCTAAGACAAAGTCAACAGTTGAAAGTGATTACACCTCAAGATAAACTTGATGCAGAAGATGGCGCAGAAGCTGAGCCCGCTACTTTGCCTAATCCTGTGACTTTGCAAGGCTATGTTAAACGAAGTGATGGTGCAAGTACGCTATGGATTAATAAGCAAGCTGTGCAAGAAGATACTACCGTGGATGATGTAAAAATTGGCCGACTTAATCAGCGTGAACTTTCCAAAAAAGGCGCTAGTTCGGAAGGGGTTGAGGTAAAAATACCCGCTAGCGGTAAAAAAATTCATCTCAAAGCTGGTCAAATGTATGAACCAGACACTAATCAAATTATAGAGCTACAAGTATCAGAAAAAGCAAAAAGGCTGAATTTGGAGCAAACGGGTGTGGTTGATGGTAGAGCGTTAGATGCAAATAAGGTTAGCAATAGGCCTGAATAATCATGGCTTATCAAACTAACACTTCACTCAGTACGAAATATTCAAGATTCAGCCAGCAAGGTGCTGCGCTAATCTTAATGGTGTTTATCTTAACTTTAGTGGTATTGGCTTATACGGTTAAATCGCTCAATGGCAATGATTTTCGGGCTAAAGAGGCCACCAATACTTCTCAAGCGCTCGCTGAGGCGAAAGCTGCTTTGATGAGCTGGTCGATTAACCATCCTAATACACCAGGTTTAATGCCCTATCCAGATAGAAATGCTGATGCTGGTGGTTATGATGGGTTAAGTGATTGTCCTGGTGGAACCACATTATATTCCCACTTGATTGGGCGTTTGCCGTGGAAAAATGCAGATTACGATAATTGCAATGTCTTGCTTAATGGCTTAGGAAAAGAGTTTTTAGATGGCAGTAACGAACCATTATGGTATGCAGTTTCCAAAAATCTAGTTCACATATACTCCCCTACTAGCGACCCTGTCATTAACCCCAGTATGATAGATAATCCACCTTATGGTGCTTGGATGTCTGTTTATGATAAAAATGGGCAGCTTGTGTCAAACAAGGTTGCGGTAATTATTTTCGCACCAGGCTTACCGATTAGCGGCCAGGATAGATCTGGCGGGAAAGCAGATGCAACCAATTATTTAGATACGTTTGATTTGCAAAGTGGTGGCGGGACAAAATCAAATAGAACTTATTCATCTGCTAATGAAGATTTTTATATAGGTGAAGATACTCGTGGCGTTCGTTCTGACAATACCGTTTACCAGCAACCCTATTATTTTAATGATAAGCTGGTTTATATCACCATTGATGAGCTGATGGCTGAGGTTGAAAAACGTGCGGCGGGTGAGGCAAAGAGAGTGTTGCAAAACTATTACACCAATAGTAGTGTGGGTACTAGTACAAAATTCTTTCCCTATGCAGCAGCGTTAGGCTCCAGCTCAAATCCTAACCAATGTGTAGAGGGTAATCTGCAAGGCCTATTACCCACCATCACTGCGACTCCTTACGCTTGTACTTATGGCTATACAACATCACCTGCACCCAACAATAATGTGGCTTGTAGTTTTTCCACAGTAAGCTCCATTTCATTTACCCGCTCATCTGGAACTTATGGAGGCAGTTCCGGTGCATGCACTCTAACAAATAGCAATGCAACCTGCCGATGTACAGGTGTTGGAAATTGTAAAACCAGTGGGGGAACGGTACGATTTAGTTGTAATGCTTGTGGCGTTTGCGCAACAACAGCGACTAGCCCTACATCATCCTCAGGAAAAGGGCGCTTTTCATTTACATCAACTGGAACATTCTCCAGCACAAGTAACGGCAGTCTAACTTTGTCTAATGACAGCTCGGGCACTTTCACGCTTAATTCTTGTGCAGACCCTGCACTTTCTACTTCAGCGAGCGGCTTGCCGGCATGGTTCACTAGCAATGGCTGGCATAATTATATTTATTACGCTGTTTCAAGTAACTGCACGTCATCAGCTACAAATTGTACAACTGCTACGCCGCAATTAACTGTAGGATCTAAAGCCGGTGTTCGGTCATTATTAATTGCTTCAGGTAAATCTATTATTGCTAGTCCATTTGCATCTTCTAAAGCCAGCGCACAATCAGCAAGGCCGTCATGTGACGTGAAAGATTATTTAGATAGTGCGCAAAATACTAATGTGAATTTGGTTAATGGTGGCGGAGATTTAGTTTACGATGCAATTAACAGTCCTAGAGGGGCATCGTATAATGATCAAATGTTCATTGTTGCGCCATAAATAAAATGCAGACTTACTCAAATCAAACCTCTCAAAAAGCGTTTACTTTGGTTGAAGTGGCTATCGTGCTTATCATAGTTGGATTAGCCGTTGGTGGCATATTGAGTTCTCTCAGTTCTCAGGTTGAGCAGCAAAAACTTAATGAAACTAGAAACACGATTAGTAATGTAAAAGAAGCATTGTTAGGCTATGCCATGGCTAATGGCAGGTTTCCTTGCCCAGCTGCCACGCCCGCCTCAGGCGTGACTGCTGTAGAAAAATTCGCCTCAGGGGGAAATGCGACAAATGGTAAATGCTCAGTATTTTATAATGGGTATGTGCCAGCAGTTACATTGGGCTTGTCTCCCACCGATACTAGCGGATATGTACTTGATGGATGGAACAACCCAGTAAGATTCGCTGTAGTTGATTTGAGCGATGATGCAAATGTCACCAATGTTTTTACTAAATCTTCTGGCATGAAGGATGCGAACTCATCCACATGTAGCCCCAATTGTGGAATGCAGTGGATTACAGCACAAACATTATTATCAGTCTGCGCTACAGGTACAGGCATCACTGCGGGTTTATGTGCAAGTGCTACAGATACAGTAAACAATAATTCAGTCATTGTTGTTTATTCAACAGGTAAAAATACATCTACGGGCGGCACAGGGACAGATGAAGCCGCAAATCTAAACTCGGATAAAGCCTTTGTGAGTCATCCGCCTTATGCGGCAGGGGCAGCTAATGGCGAGTTTGATGATATTGTTGAATGGATTTCTCCTAATAGTATTTTCAGTCGATTGGTTCAAGCGAATCAATTGCCTTAACTCATGAACGACAACCAACTACTACGCTATAGTCGGCACATTCTGCTGCCACAAATTAGTTATGAAGGCCAAGATAAGCTGGTCAACAGTCATGCTCTAATCGTAGGAGCTGGCGGCTTAGGGTCACCGGTAGCATTATATTTGGCCGCTAGCGGGTTAGGTACCTTAACTATATGTGATTTTGATGTGGTGGATTTAACTAATTTACAACGGCAAATTATTCACACCACGCAAAGTGTAGGCATTAATAAAGCAGTTTCTGCACAACAAACCATTTATGAAATTAATCCTGAAACAGTCGTACAAACGATACAGCAAAAATCGACAGAAGCTGAGTTTTCAGCACTCATTTCTGCGGCCGATGTGGTAATTGATTGTAGCGATAACTTTGCTACGCGATACACCTTAAATAGATTGTGTGTTCAGTTAAATAAGCCATTGGTATCGGGCGCGGCCATAGGCTTTGAAGGGCAAATCACTGTGTACGATATGCGTCATGCTAATAGCCCGTGTTATCACTGTTTATTTCCAGATACAAGTGCGTCGACCGGCGAAGATAATGAAATGCGCTGCGCCACTAATGGAGTCTTTGCGCCACTAGTGGGTATGATAGGTACGACACAAGCCGCAGAAGCGCTAAAGCTATTAATGAATATTGGTGAGAGCTTGCAGGGGCGCTTGTTGCTGTTAGATGCACTTGCAATGGAGTGGCGGACAATCAAGCTGGGTAAAGACCCAGCTTGTGCAGTTTGTGGTGTTTAAGACTTTTTTACTATAAGGGGTAGTAACTACTTACCACCTACCAAGCTTTTTACTGCACCCACTAAGTCACCTGGCATCATCACAATTTTACTGTTTTCAGAGGCTGAAATTTTTTGCAATGCGGTAATGTAACGGTCACCTAATAAAAACATAGCAGAAGCGTTATTTTCTTTGACTGCTTCAGTAATAAATTTAATTGATTCTGCAGAAGCTTTTGCCGCCACCATTTGCGCTTCAGCATCTTTACGTGCCGCTTCTAAGCGTGCTTCAGCGTTTAAAATAAGAGATTGCTTAGCACCTTCAGCCTCCGTTACAACCGCCACGCGTTCACGCTCTGCGGCAGCTTGTCTTTCCATAGCATCTTGCATGTTTGAAGATGGTTTTATGTCTTGAATTTCAACGGATTTGACTGTTAATCCCCAATCTAGCGCTTCATCAGCAATGGCTGATTTAAGTTCCGCTTTAATGCGGTCGCGTGAAGTGAGTGCTTGGTTAAGATCCATGCCACCAATGATGGAGCGTAAGCTAGTTTGCACCATGTTGCGCATCGCTTCACGAAAGTTTTCAATGCCATACACGGCACGTTCAATATTGCTCACCTTAATAAATGCTACGGCATTAGCTAAAATGACTGCGTTGTCACGGGTAATGACCTCTTGCTCGGGCACATCCAAAATGATGTCTTTGGTGGTAACTTTATAGCTTACTTTGGTGAATAAAGGGTTAATGACGTGTAGGCCCGGATTGAGTACTCCAGCAAATTTCCCTAGGCGTTCAACAACCCATTCTTCACCTTGGGGCACAATTCGCACGCCTTTGATGATGGCAACAATTACTACAAATATCAGTACAAAACTAAATTCGGTCATGTTTTTTCCTATTAAGTTAAATTGTTTTTGAAATTCTTAACGCATTGCCTTCAACTGCAGTGACGGTTGCATGGCTACCGACTTCAATCGCTTCATTTGAAACTGCAGTCCATTCTCGACTGCCCATTAGCCCTTGCGTAAATTGAATCTGACCATTTTGGTTTGGGCTACATGCTTGGGTAACAATACCTACCCGGCCTATTTCCTCGCCTTGTGCCTGTCCAACGCGAGAGTTTGTCGACGTTTTTTTATAATAGAGCCGCCATATTGCTAGTGAACCTAGTGATAGTCCTGCGAACATTGAAAATTGAAGCGCCTGTGATAGATCTGGTATTAGTGCCATCATAACTGCTACACATATTGCGGCAATGCCAAACCACAATATGTAAAACGTACCTGTTACCATCTCCACGGCAAGTAAGATAATGCCTATTGCACCCCATAACCACATTGCTTGAATCATGCTTCCCCCGATAAGAAAGAGAATTATTTTTTAATCAAAGCATCTTAGCACTTTTCAGAAAATTTATGATGACTTAACAGTAACTAGGATAGAAAACACTGTGCTTAGCCTGTGTTAAAATAGTGTCTATGACAACTAATAATACCCCCCTACATCCGCCTGTAATTAAAGAGCTTGCTAAGTCTTTTGACCCAAAAACCATAGAAAGTCATTGGTATGAATTCTGGGAGAGTAATGGTTACTACGCTGCCGGCTTAAATCCCGAAGTTAAAAATAACTTTTGTATTTTGCTTCCGCCACCCAATGTCACTGGCACTTTACATATGGGCCATGGCTTTAATCAAACGTTGATGGATGCGCTTACTCGCTATCACCGCATGTGTGGTGATAACACGCTATGGCAGCCGGGCACAGACCATGCCGGGATTGCTACGCAGATTGTGGTTGAGCGTCAACTCGATGTGCAAGGGGTGTCTCGCCATGATTTAGGCCGTGAAAAATTCCTAGAAAAAGTTTGGGAATGGAAAGAATATTCAGGTGGCACCATTACCAAACAAATGCGCCGATTAGGCACATCGCCTGATTGGAGTCGCGAGCGTTTCACCATGGATGAAGGCTTGAATAAAACTGTTACACAGTCGTTTGTGCAGTTGTATAACGAAGGTCTGATTTACCGTGGTAAACGCTTGGTGAATTGGGATGTGAAATTAGGCACAGCAGTATCTGATTTAGAAGTAGTGCAGGAAGAAGAAGATGGCTCAATGTGGCACATCAACTATCCGCTAGCTGATGGTTCAGGCCACTTAACGGTAGCGACTACACGTCCGGAAACTATGTTGGGTGACGTGGCGGTAATGGTACATCCTGAAGATGAGCGTTATCAGCACCTGATAGGACAATTCGTAAAACTCCCTTTATGCGACCGTGAAATTCCGATTATTGCTGATGATTATGTTGATAAAGAATTTGGTACGGGTGTCGTAAAAGTAACGCCAGCCCATGATTTTAATGACTATGCGGTTGGGCAACGTCACCAATTACCGATGATAGGTATTTTGAATTTAGCAGGCTTTGTGAATGATGCTGCACCATTGCAGTATCAAGGTTTAGAGCGTTTTGCAGCGCGCAAACAAGTGGTGGCAGATTTAGAGGCACAAGGCTTTTTAGTTAAAACTGACAAGCATAAGCTAAAAGTGCCACGTGGCGACCGCACGGGTGTTGTGATTGAGCCTATGCTTACAGACCAATGGTTTGTCGCCATGAGTAAGCCCGCTGCTGATGGCAAATCGATTACGCAAAAAGCACTGGATGTTGTTGCTAGTGGGGAAATTAAGTTTTATCCAGAGAACTGGGTCAATACTTATAATCAATGGCTGAATAATATTCAAGATTGGTGCATTTCTCGCCAGCTTTGGTGGGGCCATCAAATTCCTGCTTGGTATTCTGATGCAGGTAAAGTGTATGTTGCGCATGATGAAGCTGAGGCTAAAAAGATTGCAGCCAAAGATGGCTACTCAGGTAATCTTAAACGTG
This sequence comes from Sulfuritalea sp., assembly GCA_021738125.1. Taxonomy (GTDB): domain Bacteria; phylum Pseudomonadota; class Gammaproteobacteria; order Burkholderiales; family Methylophilaceae; genus Methylotenera. The sequence goes on along the minus strand of JAIPCR010000018.1, from coordinate 3,859 downwards.
ACAATGATGTTTTAGATACATGGTACTCATCTGCTTTATGGCCATTCTCAACCTTGGATTGGACTGGCGATGAACCAAAAGATGCATCTAACATTGCGCTACAACAATATTTACCATCGAGTGTATTGGTCACAGGTTTTGACATTATCTTCTTTTGGGTAGCGCGTATGGTCATGATGACGACGCACATTACCGGCAAAATTCCATTCAAGCATGTCTATGTGCATGGTTTGATTCGTGATGCTGAAGGTCAAAAGATGAGTAAATCTAAAGGCAATGTGCTCGATCCAATTGATTTAATTGATGGTATTGGCTTGGATGATTTAATTAAAAAACGTACAACGGGTTTAATGAATCCAAAACAAGCTGAACAGATTGAAAAGCGCACACGTAAAGAATTTCCTGAAGGTATAGCGTCTTACGGCACCGATGCCTTGCGTTTTACGTTTGCGGCATTAGCTTCACCGGGCCGTGATATTAAGTTTGATTTACAACGTTGTGATGGCTATCGTAATTTTTGCAATAAACTTTGGAATGCTACGCGTTTTGTGTTGATGAACACTGAGGGTCAGGATAATGGTTTTGATGCAGCTAGTTGCCATGCTGGCGGCCGCAAGTTTTCACAAGCTGATCGTTGGATAGTGAGCATATTACAACGGACCGAAGCTGAAGTTGAGCGCGCGTTTGAAGATTATCGTTTTGATTTAGCCGCAAAAGCCATTTATGAATTTGTCTGGGATGAGTACTGTGATTGGTATTTAGAGTTAGCGAAAGTGCAAATCCAAAATGGCGATGAAGCTGAAAAACGTGCAACACGCCGTACGCTACTTCGTGTGCTAGAAACTATTCTGCGTTTAGCTCACCCTATCATGCCATTCATTACTGAAGAAATTTGGCAGACGATAGCGCCTATGACCGAAAAAAATGGCGCCAGCATTATGTTAGAAGCTTACCCAAAAGCACAGCCAGATAAGCTTGATGAAGTTGCAGAAGCTTGGGTAGCACAATTAAAACAAATGGTGGATGCTTGTCGTAGTTTGCGTGGGGAAATGAGCATTTCCCCTGCTGCACGCGTACCTCTTATTGCTGCTGGTGAATCAGACAAATTAGTGGCTTATGCACCATATTTAAAAGCATTAGCTAAACTGGAAGAGGTGGCCATAGTCGTGGAACTGCCAGAAGCCGATGCGCCAGTGATGTTGGTAGATGATTTTAAATTGATGCTGAAAGTTGAGATTGATGTTGCCGCTGAAAAAGAACGCTTAGGCAAGGAAGTGGCAAGGCTAGAAGCCGAGATTAGTAAAGCAAATTCAAAACTCAATAATGAAAGTTTTGTGGCACGCGCTCCAGCAGCAGTCGTAGAGCAAGAAAAGGCGCGAGTAGTAGAATTTAGTGCTAATTTAGAAAAGTTACAAAATCAGTTGGCTAAATTAAAGTAGTTGGCGACGCTTAAAATTTAACAGCCATATTTTGTATGGCTGTTAAATTTTTTAAATAAATAAATTTACGTCCGACTCACCCGCAAATTCGAAAAATGTAGCAGCACCACCATATTCAATCCCGTCAATTAAATCGCTAGGTTTGAAGTCAAATAAATCTACTGTCATTTGACAGGCAGTTAGTTTTACGCCACTTTCTAAACAAGCGGTCCGTAAATCTTCAACGCTGGCTACCCCTTTATCAGCAATTTTTTGCTTCATCATCATGGTCGCTATGTTTTCCATGCCTGGTAGCATTTGCATAAAATTTGGCATGGGTACTGGCATGGGCATTGCTGGATTGCCTAACGGTGATACTTTTAACTCACTCAAGTCTTTTTTGAGCAATGTTAAGCCATAAAAAGTAAAGAAAATGTGTACTTCGTAATCTAACGCTACAGCAGTTGAGGCTAAAATAAATGGAGGGTAAGCCCAATCTAGCGAACCTTTTGAGGCAATTAAAGCTAGTTTTTTAGCCATGTATGATGGTTAACTACTACGTTTTTTAATATAAAAAGTGAAAGTAGTGTCGTTTGAATCGAGCTGCAAAAGTTCATGGCCAGTTTGCACGCAAAAAGCATTAAAGTCTTTTACTGAGCCAGGGTCTGTAGAAATGACTTTTAATACTTGTGTAGCGTCAATTTCACTTAAGCCTTTTTTACAGCGCAGTATAGGTAGTGGGCAGTTTAAGCCAGTGGCATCTACTTCTTTATCAAATTCCATTATTTCTTATTCCCTTCACCTTTAGCTACAAATGGTAAGCCGGCTTTTCCCCAAGCTAAAATGCCACCAGATAAATTGAATACATTTTTACAGCCATTGCCACATGCAAAGGCGGCGGCATGCGCTGAGCGGATACCACTGTGACAGTAAAAAACCAATTTTTCTTTGTTAGACACCAAATTTAATTGTGCCGGTAACATCGCTAAAGGAATGTGTATTGCCCCCGAAATAATGCCACGAGCAACTTCATCATCATTACGCACATCCACTAATAATAGTGCTTGATTTTCCATCAAGGTAAATAAGTCGTTTGCAGAAATTTCGCTATATGCGCTCATTAGTATGAACCTAAATTAATCAAAGCCAATAATAGCAATTTTGAACACTCACCGCATCAACAATCTATAGTCTCGAGAGACGTAGAGATTAATATTTTCAATAGTAGAGAAGTCTTTCTGAAAATAAACCACCTATATTTCTCTATCCGACTATGATGAAGCTAAAGCAAAGATGCTGATTACCTCATTGGCATATGTGGAAGATTATATCGAGGGTGATAATTTTAGGAGAATCATGATGGCTAAAGGACAAGAGCGTAGTAACAAGGAAGCAAAAAAGCCCAAGAAAGATAAAAAAGTAGTGGTGGTTTCGGGTTCTATTATCCCAACAAGACCTAGTACGCCAGCAAAAAAATAAGCTAGCAAATTTGGGCTTATTGGGCTATTAGCAGAAGTGTAGCTAGGGGGTGCGTGAGCCGGCTTTAGTAATAAGCTTCGCCGGTTTCTTGAAACGCTAGTTCTTCTACATGATAGTAGTGATCTGAAAACCACACCGTCATTTCTTCTGCGTTGTGATAGGCAATGTCTCGATGTAAGTATTCACCAACAAATTTATTTTCTTCGTCTACAACTTGATAAATAATCATTTTGCGCTCCTTTTTCAAATTAGCACTCAGAAACTATTACTAGCAATACTTGAGGAAAAGCTTTATCGCTTTATGCAAGTGATTCCAGCATAACAAATGACTGACTAGATCAATTGGTAGAAAAAAGGGGTGTTGTTGCTTTAATACTGAATTTAATGGGTGTGATTAATTCAGGTGACTTAATTCTAAATTTCTTAATTTTGGCGCTAATTTGGCGGTAATGCCAACTACAGTTAGAGTCATTGCTCCGCCAAAGATCACTGAGGGGACAAGCCCTAACAAGCGCGCTGCCAATCCTGACTCAAACGCACCTAGCTCGTTAGATGAGCCAATGAAAATCCCATTGATGGCTGATACTCTGCCACGCATAGCATCGGGGGTGGCTAATTGCAAAATAGTGGTGCGCATTACTACTGAAATGCCATCAAAAACACCTGAAAATAGTAACATTACAGCAGCCACCCAAAAACTAGTGCTGATACCAAAGCCGATAATGCTCAAACCAAAGCCTGCTACGGCAGCTAATAACCAGCGACCTGCATGTAAATTGATGGGATGGCGAGTTAACCAGAGCCCTGTCATGATTGCACCAACGGCAGGTGCGGCACGCAAGATTCCCAGCCCTTCTGGGCCTAATCGATATATATCATGGAAAAAAGCTGGCAACATGGCGACAGCGCCGCCAAAAAGCACAGCAAACATGTCTAATGATAATGCACTTAATACAATTTGA
>JAIPCR010000017.1 GCA_021738125.1 Sulfuritalea sp. | reverse complement strand
AAAGCCAAGGTGCGCGCACCAAGGCATTGGCGCAATTTAAAGACGGCAGCATGCGCGTCTTGGTGGCCACCGATATCGCGGCCCGCGGTTTAGACATAGACCAATTGCCGCAAGTGGTTAACTTTGAATTGCCCAACGTACCCGAAGATTACGTGCACCGCATAGGCCGTACCGGCCGTGCTGGCAGCAGTGGCGCCGCCGTGTCGCTGGTAGACCGTGAAGAATTGAAGTTCTTAAAAGACATAGAAAAACTCATCAAGCGCGAGATACCTAAACTGCCAGTGGAAGGCTTTACGCCTAACCCCAACCCGGAACCGGAAGCACCACGTGCGCCGCGCCAACCGCACGGCCGACCACCACGTGGCCACCAACGCAGTGGCGGCAGTAACCAAAGCCAGCGCCCACGCGAAGCCAATCAAGCCACCCCACGCGGCGAACCTCGCCCGGCCAGTAATAAAAACATGTCGGAAGCCGCACGCCATCAGGCCATGCCACAATCGGCCTTGTTTTCACCTACCGTGCCGCAAAATAATGGTCGGCGCCATAACCCAAATGGCGGCCAGCCTAAACCTGGAACAGCCAACCGCGGCAAACCTAGCAGCCCGCATCGCAGCGGCGGGCGTGGCCGATAAAATAAACCCAAACAACTTCGTAGGTCGGCCTTTAGGCCGAAAAACCAATTGTAGTCGGGATGAATCCCGACCTACGAAATTGTGTCTCTGTGGTGAAGGTTTTGTTTTGAACTCAGCCAAGCTTGCAATATGAAATGGTTTTAGCAATAGATAAAAATAGATTAAACTGCTAACCATTAAAATTTTACCCATTACCGATTTAGGACATCCCCATGCAAATTGCAATGAACACAGTGGTATCAATGACTTACGAACTAAAAGACGCGGATGGCAACGTGCTTGAATCCAGCGCAGAGCCAGTCGCTTACTTGCACGGCGGTTACGATAATATTTTCCCGAAAGTGGAAGAAGCCATGCACGGCAAAAACATCGGTGACGTGGTCATCGTGGACTTGCAACCGGTTGACGCGTTTGGTGAATACGATGAAGAATTGGTGCAAATTGAACCAGCCAGCGCCTTCCCCTCTAACGAACTTAAAGTCGGTATGCAGTTTGAAGGTGAAGACGAATCCGGCGAAGTGATTTTATACACCGTCACGGAAATTGCCGACGGCAAAGTCATCGTTGATGGCAACCACCCATGGGCAGGCGAACGCGTGGTATTCACCGCCACCATTAAAGACGTGCGTGCGGCTAATAAAGAAGAAGTGAGCCACCAACACGTGCACGGTGCAGGCGGTCATCACCACTAGTTAGAAATATGTCGGGCTGAAGCCCGACCTACGCTTTGAAGACTGTTGTAGGTCGGGATTCATCCCGACAGTTTTACCGCACTACGTAGGTCGGGATTTCACGCAGAATAAGGCGATGCAATCGCCTATATTCTGTGGGGAAGCCATATGCTGGCTTAGCCCGACTTCGCCAATGGGAGCAATGCCATGGCATACACAGATTTACGAAAAGGTCGCCACTCCCAACCAGGCTTGATCTATTTAATCACAACCGTCACACACCATCGGCTCCCCATATTTTCATCTTTAAAAAATGGCCGAATACTGGTTAAAGAACTCATGTATCTTAAACAACAAAACCAAGCAGAAACCTTATGCTACGTCATTATGCCTGATCACTTACACTGGTTAATGCAGTTGAATAAAGGCAAGCTGGGTGAAATTGTTGGAGGTTTAAAGGGAAGAAGTGCTCATGCTATTGGGCAGAAGGTTTGGCAAGAAAATTACCATGATCACGCACTACGCGTGGATGAGGACATCCAAAAAATAGCGCGTTATATTGTAGCTAATCCGTTGCGAGCCAAATTAGTTGATCGCATTGAAGATTATTCTTTATGGGACGCCATTTGGCTGAAAGATACTTTAGGTTAAACGACCTATGTCAGACTTAACCAGCTTATCTTGTCGGACTAAGCCAGCATATGGCTTCCCCACAGAATATAGGCGATTGCATCGCCTTATTCTGAGTGAAAGTCCGACCTACAAATTGCGGATCAACGTAGGTCGGGATTTATCCCGACAAGAAACACCACCATCATCTCTCCGTAGGTCGGGCTTCTTTCCCACGTTTCATTTCCAGCCTTCTGTATCAGCCGCTTGCTCTAACCATGTCAGTGTTTGAGCTTCCTGTGAGTCAGACCGCAACAATAAAGATTGGCGTTTGCACTCTTCAGAAAATGTAGCTTGCCTTGTATCTGGCACCCAGATTTGCACCGGCCGCAATCCATTAGCGCGCAACTCGTCTCTGTGTTTTTTAACCCGCTTTGCATTGTCACTACGCATAGTTAAAACCTCAACTTAGATTCTTACACGTAATGCAAGTTATCTTTTATGTCGGACTGAAGTCCGACCTACAAATTGCAGATCAACGTAGGTCGGGCTTCAGCCCGACAAGGGGCAACACCATCAATCTCTTCGTAGGTCGGGATTTATCCCGACAAATCAAACTAAAAATCCACAACTAATCCAACAGGTTGATAAGCTAAATTCAACTAAAAGATTACGCTGCCACTTGCATAGGATGAATTTCATGCGCAATCTTTTCACCCACTAAGATTTGCGCCTGTTTAAGATCAAAACTCGTCTGCAGGTTTAACCAAAACTGTGGCGTGGTATTAAAAAAATGGGCTAATCTTAGGGCGGTATCCGTTGTAATGCTGCGACGCTCACGAACCACTTCATTAATTCTTGGCGCAGGCACACGCAACTCGATGGATAGCGCATTCGCACTCATACCCAATGGGACTAGGTACTCTTCTCTAAGAATTTCGCCTGGGTGAATAGGCCTCATGTTGTTTTTAATCATCTCAAACTCCTCAGTGGTAATCCACAATCTCAACGCCTTCAGGGCCATTCGCTCCCCAAGTAAAGCAAACGCGCCATTGGTCATTAATGCGAATACTGTGTTGGCCAGATCGATTCCCTGATAACAGCTCGAGTCTGTTTCCAGGGGGCGATCTTAAATCCCTTAATTCAACTGCATCATCTAACATCTGTAGCTTACGTTCTGCTACCGATCTAATCTGATTAAACCGATGGGCAGGCAGTCCTTGGTAAAGGGACTTAGTGTCACTGCAACGAAAGGATAGTATAGCCATGGAGAAATATATAACGCCACGCGTTAAACGTCAAGGGAATGATAACGCGCTTAAGCTGGGGTATCCATCAACTCTTTAAGTTGATACAAGGCATCCAGCGCTTGCTTAGGCGTTAAATCATCGGCATGCAAGGCCTCCAGCGCACTAAGGGCTGGATGAACAGGCAATTCGGCGGCAGGTTCAGCGCTACTAAACAGTTCCGATTGCGAGCTGGCACTGGCTACATTACTTTGCTCCAGTTGCGCCAACTTGCGCTTCGCCGCGGCCACAACCGATTTAGGAATACCGGCTAATTGCGCCACTTGCAAGCCGTAACTTTGGTTGGCCGCGCCCTCTTCCACTTTGTGCATAAACACGATGGATTTATTGGCTTCGCTACCGTGCTCCATGGCGTCCAAATGCACGTTAGCCGCTTGCTTGAATTCATCAACAATGCGGGTTAATTCAAAATAATGGGTGGCGAACAAAGTGTAGCTGCGGTTTTTTTCCAGTAATTGCTTGGCCACCGCCCAGGCTAAACTCAAGCCATCAAAAGTGGAGGTGCCGCGGCCTATCTCGTCCAACAAGACCAAACTTTTAGCGGTGGCATTGTGCAAGATATTGGCGGTCTCGGTCATCTCCACCATAAAGGTAGACCGGCCACCGGCCAAATCATCGGACGCGCCTATGCGCGTCATGATGCGATCAATTTCGCCTATTTTTGCCGAACTGGCCGGCACGTAACTGCCGCAATGCGCCAACAACACTATTAAGGCAGTCTGCCGCATGAAGGTGGATTTACCGCCCATATTGGGGCCGGTGATCAGCAATAATTGTCGGTAGGGATTGAGCGACACATCATTGGCAATAAAGGGTTGACCGGCACTGGCCAGGGTGAGCTGCTCCACCACAGGATGGCGCCCGGCTTGTATGCATAAGCCCGGTTCTAAAGTAAATTCCGGCGCTACGTAATGTAAGCTCTGCGCGCGCTCGGCAAAGCAACACAACACATCTAAGCTTGCCACCGCCAGGGCATTGGCTTGCAAGCTGGCAATGCTGGGTAACAAGGCTTGCAATACCTGCTCATAGAGCATTTTCTCGCGCGCCAAAGCGCGGTCATTGGCGCTTAAGACTTTATCCTCAAAGGCTTTTAATTCTGGGGTAATGAAGCGCTCTACATTTTTTAAGGTTTGCCGGCGACGGTATTCGGCCGGCGCGGTTTCGGCTTGGCTGCGGCTCATTTCAATGTAAAAACCGTGCACGCTGTTGTATTCCACCTTGAGGTTGGCGATGCCGGTGCGGGCTTTTTCCGCGGCTTCAAATTGCAATAAAAACTCACCGTGGTTGCTTTGCAAATTGCGCAGCTCATCCAACTCGGCATCAAAGCCATCGGCTATGACGCCGCCGTCACGCAGCACCACGCTGGGCTCAGGCTTAATGGCGTGCTGCAATAAATTAATAGCCTCAGTTGGTGGCTGCATGTTTACCATCAGGCTTTGCAATAAAGGGCTAGCCAAGCCTTGCAGCCCTGCTTGCAATGCTGGCAATTCTTGTAAGCTCAACGTTAATCCTGACAAATCCCGCGGCCTAGCAGTTTTTAAAGCCACGCGGGCGGTGATGCGCTCTATGTCGCCCACGGCTTTTAGAGATAGATTTAAATTTTGGTAACGGTCACTGGCGATCAATGCCGCCACCGCATCGTGCCGAGCGCTCACCTGCGCCCTATCTTGCAACGGGTGATGCAACCAATGGCGCAACAAGCGCGCGCCCATGGCCGTGTGCGTGGTGTTCAGCAGGGAATAAAGCGTGGGGCTGGCTTCCCCACGCAAAGTGAGGTCAATCTCGAGGTTACGCCGCGTGACTGCATCCAATTGAATGTAAGCACTGCTCTGCTCCACCGACAAGGCATTGATGTGCGGCAAGGTGGTGCGCTGGGTGTGCTTAACATAGTCCAGCAAGGCACCGGCAGCACAAATGGCTGGATGCAGATCCGCGCAACCAAAGCCATTTAAATCGTAAGTATTGAGTTGCTTGGTGAGAGTAGCAAAAGCGCTATCGTAATCAAACTGCCAAGGGCTCAAGCGCTGCTTGGCCACTTTCGTGTTGGCCAAGGCAGCATGCACAAAATCGTCTGCCAGCAACAATTCACTAGGGGCGATGCGCTCCAACTCTTGCCCAAGCAAACCCACGGCAATTTCACTCAAGATAAAGGTGCCCGCCGCCAAATTAATGCGGGCTAAACCGATTAAACCGTCGCCCTGAAAAACGCTCAGCAATGGCGTGTCACGTGTTTCATCCAGTAAGGCACTGTCGGTTAAGGTGCCTGGCGTTAAGATGCGCGCCACCTGCCTATCCACCGGGCCTTTACTCGTGGCCGGATCCCCCACTTGCTCGCAGATGGCCACCGCCTCACCCATCTTGGTCAGCTTGGCCAAATAGCCTTCTGCGGCATGGTAAGGCACGCCTGCCATCTTGACAGGCTGGCCATTGCTGCTGCCACGTTGGGTTAAAGTGATGCCGAGTATGCGCGCGGCTTTTTCTGCATCCTCAAAAAACAATTCGTAAAAATCGCCCATGCGATAGAACACCAACTTATCCGGATGCTGGGCTTTGAGCGCCAGATACTGGCGCATCATGGGCGTGTGATTGCTTGTTGCTTCGTTAGTTTGTTCGATGTTATTCATGGGATGGCTTAATACACAAATCAATTCACATTATGGGCCATATAGATGTTATTTAAGCTAACCACTGCCGTGTTATTGCTATGTACAACCAGCCTCACGCTGGTTTCCCTGCCAACTCGCTAACAACCTGCAAATACTTATCGATAACGATTTTTTCATCAAACTGCAATTCCATTTTCTTGCGCCCAGCTTGACCCATAGCCGCTCGCTCAGCGACTGACAAAACCAACATGGCGTGCATTTTGGCGGCCAAATCATTTGCATCACGCACTTGGCACAAATAGCCGTTCACGCCATCGTCCACCACCTCACGGCAACCCACCGCATCGGTGGTAATGATAGGCTTAGCCATGGCCGCCGCCTCCAGCAAGGTGCGCGGTGTGCCTTCACGATAAGAGGGCAACACGATGCAATCCGCTTGCGCAATTTCCAGTCGCACATCATCGCTCACGCCCAAATAGCGCACATCACCCGCTGCTACCCATGCATTCATTTCTTCAGTAGAGATGGCCGCCGGATTTTGCACATCCAAGAAACCCAATAATGCACATTCCACATTGGGCCAGCGTGCACGAATTTGTTTTGCCGCCGCCACATACTCCACCACCCCTTTATCACGCAGCATGCGGGCTATCAACAAAAAGCGAAACGGTCGGCCAACATCCTTAGCAGAGGGCATAGATGATTTTTCGTTAGCACTAAAACGCGTTAGGTCAATGCCAGATCCAGGCAGCAAATCAGTTTTCTCAGGCTTAACCAACCCAGCATCAATAAACAAGGCCCTGTCATCTCCATTCTGAAAAAACACCTTGGCAGAACGCCTTAGGGCCAATCGATAAAGGCCGCGCACCAAACGCACCAGCCAACCGCCTTTAATAAACACCGCCCCTAGTCCAGCAATGTTATTCACCACCGGTATGCTCAATAGCCCGGCAGCCAACGAGGCATAAACATTGGGCTTAACGGTGTAAGCCAACAACACATCGGGCCGCTCACGGCGCAACAACAGCCAAAGCCGAATGAACAGCAACAAATCACGCAGCGGATGCGTGCCCTGATTGTCCATAGGCAAGGGAACGAACCTACAACCCAACTCAGACAAACGAACTGAATATGCATCATCCGGCGCCAGGGCAACCACCTCATAACCCTCAGCTACCAGAGCGCAGATTAAGCCAGAGCGGAAGTTAATTAAGTTCCAGGAACTATTAAGTGCAATGATTACTTTGGGTTTCAGCATTTATTTTGGCTAAAATAACTCCGAAACAATTTTTTCACCTACTAAATATGCCCCATTAAAATTTAAATGGTCATCATCTTGATATAAATATGTTGAGCCTCTTTTAAGACTACAGTTATCTTGATCGCAAAAGGTTTGAATTGGATCAATCACCAGAATATTAGGAAAATCAACTTCTATAGCATCAAAAATTTTACGATATTCATGCTGCCTCAATACCACTTGATTAAGAGAAATACGACATCGAGCATCCTGATGTTGGTAAGCACTTATGAAAACAGGCCGACTTCCACAGAACGGGGGGTAAAACCCAAACTCGGGAACTTGATGAACAAAAACCACCTTTTTACCTGCCATCGTTAGGTCAGTAATAGTTTGATGCAATGAATTAGAAAATACTCTAGAGTTTCCTTTGATAACCTCAGAATTTGCCTTATAACTATAAGACCCAGTCGAAAATTTTCCATCAACCGCCCCAAAACCAACAGCACTACCAACTTGATTTGCCCACCTCGAAACCAACAATACTGTCTTTACAGAATGATCTGATATCGCCCAATGATAAACAGACTCGTAGCTCTCTCTACACTTACGTGTAATGCCAAGTTGATTGTAGGATTCAACGCCCCTTAAAGGAGAGCACCCCCCTACTGCTACAACAACGACTTGAATCATTGGATTAACTTCCTGAATTGCTTTAGCTAACCCTTGCGACAACGCCATCCCATGGCTATCACCTATGAGTAATATTTTTTCTGATTGGCGACCTGTTGAGGCGCACTTTGCGATATCTGGTATCGGGGAGTCACATGACGTGAATTTTGAAATGTTCAATTTATTTGGGACATCAATAGAATACAAACTAATATCTCCAAGCTTTAACAATCGTTCAGGAAAACCATTTCTGCAATACAGAATACTACCAAGAACACTAATAGCAAGCATTGTTATAACAAGCTTAGTTACAACGGATTTAACTGCTTCTAAAGATTGGTGATAAGTCATTTTGCGTATTGGCTGTTCAATAAAACGAAAGGTCAACCAAGCAAAACAGATACCGACGATTAAGCATAAAAACCTAATCTCTCTTGATGGAGTGCCACCATCGACAATTGTAGCAAAACTCAAAATAGGCCAATGCCATAAATAGAGAGGATAGCTTATTAAACCGAGCCAAACCAATGGCCTTTGACTTAAAACGTTTCGGTTAAGCCAGGCAAAAGGTCCAGAAATTATTATAAGCATGGCACCAAGTGTAGGTAATAATACCCAAAATCCTGGAAAAATTTTATTTGAATCAATAAACAACAGCGCAGTAAAGAGCAAGATTGCCCCAATAATTGAAATTAAACTTTGTGCTCTTTGAGTTTTCGTATCATCAATAAAGCTTTGTGGATGCAACTCAAAATAAGCGACTACTGCGCCCCCCATCAACTCAAAAAAACGCGAAAATGGAGAATAAAAAGCAATAACGGGATCCTTCTCAACAAGGAAAATATTAAATGAAAATGATAATATTGCTGTCACGCCAACAATCAATAAAACCTTTTTGCTGCATCGAAAGAATATAACTAATGCAATAGGCCAAAAAAGGTAAAATTGCTCCTCCACGCCAAGTGACCAAAGATGCAATAATGGTTTTAAATTAGCATTAAGATCAAAATACCCCGCATCATTTAAAGAGAGAAAGTTAGCAAAAAATAAGCTTCCAGCCACTGCATGCCGACCAAGCTGCTTTAACTCCAAATTCAATAAAGCAAACCAACCAAATAGCAAAGTGGTCAGAATTACGATAATCAATGCTGGGAAAATGCGAATTATTCTTCGCTCATAAAACCTGCCAACCCTAAAAGTACCTAGTTCAAGTTCCCGAAATATTCTTTGGCTAATCAGATACCCTGATATAACAAAGAATATATCTACTCCCACAAAGCCGCCTTGGAACCAATGTGGGAATGAATGAAAAAGTAAGACTGAGAGAACTGAAAAAGCTCTTAAACCATCAATATCTTTACGATAGTTAAATTTCACTTTATAAAGATGAAGCGTTTAAATAAGAAGTGGCTATCTTTGAAATTTTATGATGGAATTCACCCTTCTTAGCTAACCACAATGGAAGCCTTACCAACCTACTTGACATCTCTAAAGTTACAGGCAAATCTGAAAGCGATCGTCCATTAAGCGACCCAAAAGATGAAGAATGAAGTGGCACATAGTGAAATACGCAATTTATTTGATGCTGATTCATTGCACTTATAAATTTACTGCGATCAGCTATATCATTTAACAATAAATAATACATATGAGCATTATGCTTACAATTTAATGGGGTAATGGGCCTTCTTAAGCGACCAAACTCATCCAATTTTTTAAAAGCAAGATGGTAATCCTCCCATATTAATAATCGCCTAGAAGTTATAATCTCAGCTTGCTGCATTTGTGCCCATAAAAAAGCAGCAGTAATTTCACCAGGTAAATAAGAAGACCCAATGTCTACCCATGTGTATTTATCAACTTGGCCACGAAAAAACTTATTGCGATTAGTACCTTTTTCCCTAACGATTTCAGCTCGCTCCACCAATGTGGGATCGTTAATAAGTAATGCACCACCTTCACCAGAAATAATGTTTTTAGTTTCATGAAAAGAATAACACCCTAAATGGCCAATTGAACCTAGCGCTCTCCCCTTATAGCTAGACATAATCGCTTGAGCAGCATCCTCAATCACCAATAGATTATGTCTGCTGGCAATTTCCATTATCCTATCCATTTCACAAGCTACCCCAGCATAATGAACCGGCACAATCGCTTTGGTTCGAGGGGTAATAGCCGCTTCAATGAGGTTTTCATCTATATTCAATGTATCTGGTCGAATGTCTACAAAAACTGGCACCCCTCCCCGCAAAACAAAAGCATTGGCCGTAGAAACGAAGGTGTAAGACGGCATTATGACTTCATCTCCCGGCTTAATGTCAGCCAAAATGGCAGCCATCTCTAGTGCTGCGGTGCAAGAATGCGTTAGCAATGCCTTGTTGCATCCAGTGCATTGCTCTAACCATGCACTACAAAGCTTCGTGAAGTGACCATCTCCAGCTAACTGACCTCGCGAATGAGCATCTGCGATATTGATCAACTCATTACCAGTCAGGTAAGGTCTGTTAAAGGGGATAATCAAATTAGGGTCTCGAATAATTTACTGGGAAATTACTATTTATATAAGCTGGAGACATTGAAACGAATGTTATTGTCTTTTAAAAACAAATAAGTTAAAAACTACAAATAAAAAAGCAGCAACAACAAATACTGCGACACCTTGAACTATCTGATGTTGATAATTCAACCTTTCAACAAAGGTGTTTAAAATAACCCAATTTAATAAAAACCCAAATATATGAGCTATTACATAACGAGCACCGGACTTTAGAATGTCACCGTCATAAAAAAAAGTAAATTTTTTATGACTAAAAAAACTAAAGCCTGCAGCCAAGACATACACAAAAGTCATGGCTTTTTTTGGCTCAAAATTTTTATATGTAAGGAATAAATAAAAAAGGAAAAAAAATAAGTTACATATTATGCCAATTATGCTGTATCGAAATAAACGATATTTGCAGCTCTTAATTAAACCTTTATCAAGAGTCATTAAAAAAATTTACTTCTGAAATGCTTCAGTGGCAATATGCTATTTCCATTTTGATCTTGGACATCTTGGAGCAATAAAAGACCTTTACCACAAACGACTACCGGCAATCCATTTTCGACAAAAATAGTTTTTCCAACGGATCTATTTTCAATAGCCACATCTGGCCGATACTCCGCTTTTACAATTCGCACCTCATTGCCATTTAATATAGCTGACGCCCCTTTATATGGCCACCCAAGGCAACTCATAAAATGCAAAATTTCTTTTGCGTCTTTATCCCAGTTTATTCGATAGTCTTCATCATTAAGCCATAAGCTGTAACTGGCTTCATTCTCTGGTTGACGATGACCTTTTTTACAAAGGGTTCCATTATCATATTTTGTAATTAGCTCTACAGCCAAATCTCCATAAATAATCGAAATGCGCCGAATTTCATTCTGAATAGATGTAGGGTAGTTTAAATTGATTTTACGCTGGAGGATAATATTACCCGTGTCATAATCAAATGAAGCCATCAAGGCAGTAACGCCAGTCTCTTTATCTTTATTAAGTAGCGCATTTACAAGCGGTGAAAATCCTCTATATTTGGGTAGCAATGAGTCATGAAAAATAATTAACTTTTCCTTAGGCACATCGCTAATAATCCATCTCCACCCTACCGCCAGATATAAATCATAATCTTTATCGTCATTAGCAATTTCATTGCGAAACACATACTCTATTTTATTTCTTTCACAAAACTCAATAAGCCTTGCACTCCAATCATCCACAACAGCTGCATCTCTACCCACTACACAGGTTATAGAATTAATGCATATCAAGGATGACAGCGCTTTAACAACAACAAATCCTTTTTCACCCAATGAAAATATTTGTATATTCATATAAATAGCAATGAATTAATCAGAAGAATTTAATCGATTGAATTTTTATCAAAATTCATCATTCGATTAATTATATATAAAGGCCTTCTTTTAACTTCATTAAATGTCTTTCCAAGATAAATGCCAACTATACCTAATATAGAAATAATTACTCCACCAATAAAAAAAATTGCCACAATCAAACTTGTCCAGCCTTGCACCTCGGCGCCATAAATAAGCGCGTGACTTATTAAATAAATGGCATAAAAAAATGATGCAATAGCCATTAAAAAGCCTAATCTAATAGACAGTCGAAGCGGTTTATCTGAGTATGCAATAATTGTATCGACAGACAACTTCCAAAGCTTAGTAAATGTGTATGTTGATTTTCCATTGATGCGCGCAGAATGAATTACATTAATACCTGCAGTGGGGAACCCCATCCAATGGACCAGCCCTCCAAAAAAACGTAACTGCTCGCGCATGGCACAAAAATTAAGAACAACTTTTCGGGACATGATGCGGAAATTTCCACTATCTCCATCGTATTTAATATCAGCAAGGTAACTAAAAAGCTTATAAAAGAGAGATGAGGATATTCTCTTCAAAAACGGATCCTGCCGAGCACCACGAAGCGCCAAAACAACGTCAAAACCTTCAAGCGCTTTAGCATATAACCGCGGTATTTCTTCTGGTCTATCCTGCAAATCACAGTCCATCACCACGACCCAGTCGCCCTTACAATAATCCAAACCAGCCGTAATGCCATAGTGCTGACCAAAATTACGGCTAAATTGGATACCACGAACTCGAGAGTCTATTGTAACAAGTCGATTAATAACTTCCCACGATTTATCACCGCCACAGTCTTCTACCAGGATTATTTCAAAGTCAGTAGTTATTGGTTCAATGCTATTCTTTAGGCGCTGATAAAGCTCATCTAAACAATCTTCAGCTTTATAAACAGGAATTACTACAGATATAGTTATTTTTGACATACGATTCGGACGAACTGCATCAAGTAAATATTATCCAGATTGTCGAAAATATCTCTTTTAAAATATATACAAATCATATTATTTAAAAATCCTTAACTTTTATTGGCAGCTTAACCATTAAATATATTAATAAACAACATTCTACCCACGGTACAATTGAAGCCAAATATCTTGATTCTAAGCATCCGATAAATACAAAGAAACCTATCCTAGTAATCATAACCAACCCAGTGGAAAGCATTAAGATATCTATCTTAAACAAGTATCTATTTAAATTATTTAATACTGAGTTACAAACAACGGTCACCAAACAATAAATAAATAATACACACACCATTACTCTATAAAAAAAACTAGCAATTTTAGAGAAAATTACTGCCTTGTAATCATTTAATTGTTGATTAAGCTCACCAATGTCTAATTGCTTAATTGCTTTGCTTACCGCGCTCTTATCCACAAAATTCATTTCAAGAGGCATGCCCCATGACGAGAATGGATTTAGCAAAAGCCAAAAAACTCTCTCAAAGTATATTTGAATTGGTCTGAATTTACTTCTATTTTGAATTTTCTCTAACGCTAACTTATTAAATTTTTTATCAATGTTTTCAGGAAATTCTTGACCATCAATTCTAGAGAGAGCGCCAATCAAAACTTTAGCGTTTTCTATCTCATCAAGTGTTATATAACTCGATCCATGAATCTTAATTTTCGAATATTCTCGACGCCATACTGGAAAATTCGCATCAGAACGTTCATATTCATTGACAACCCACGTATCAAGCCACAAAAAATAGCCAGGGGCAATTGGTGCAGCTGAACTAGTCATACTTAATGGAGCGTGACCAATCGTATAATTTCTAACAAGCCATGCAGACACAGGTATCGTAGTCAATATAATAAACAATGAAATCTGTTGTATTGATTTTTTAAAATCGTAAATATAAAACACAACTACACAGGGCCCTAAAATCATAAATATGCTATCAGGCCTGACGTAAACAGATGCACTTAATGCTAACGCAAGGTGGTATACCCTAAGTTTTTTATTTGAAACTGAAATAATCAGCTCAGCCAAAAACCATGTGGCTGTGGCAATAGCCAATGGCTCTGTTAAAATAAACCGAAACCATCCAAGCTGAAGAGGAGACAATGCAAGCATAATACCCGCAGCGCACATAACTTTATTGCTGTTTGTCAGGCGAAATATAGCAATTAAAAGCCACATGAGTGCAAGTAAATAGCAAACAAGCTGTGCTATTAAAACTACGTATACAGACTTACCAAAAATGATCCAGAAAAAAGCAATAAATGCTGGATAGCCAGGAAAATAGCCTCCTGAAGTAAGGATGCATTCATTAGAACTTGGATCAGAATGTGACAAGCCGCAACCACGAATAATATTTTCTGCAAATTTTATATATGTTGCAGTGTCACCAGCTTCAGCTTGCGAAAAAAAAATTACACCGAGTCTTGATATTGCAGCGAGCATTATAATAAATGCTACGTATAAATAAGACTTCTCAGATGCTGAATAAATTTTCATCTTATCTTCATAAAGAATTATATTTTCTGATTGGGCATAGAGAAAGCTATGGCTTTCATTATATCCGCCACAAAACTAATATATGAAATTGCAATAAAACGAAACGGAAATAACCTAGAAAAACCAACCCCGCGCCGTAACGGCAATAAAACCCCTCGAGTAATCACATAAGCAACAATTGGAAAACTTGCCGCTATTTTAGTTATATGTGCAATATAAAATGGTGAATCCATGCGCCAATTGGCAATCAGATAATTCCAATTAAAACTAACAAATATGATTAATGGGTATAAGACCATCCATAGAAATAACTTCTGTGGAAACAAGTGAGGCAGTTCATGAGATGCGGAATAATTTCGATGCCATTTTTTCATTATCGAATTAAGGTTCATTCCAATCAGGCCTTCGTAATCAACCAATGCCACCGGTAAAGAAACTACTGGAATTTTCAACAACTTCAACCTTAACATCCATTCAGTATCTTCACCCGCTCTGACCCAATCAATAAAATGGCCCGTTTTAATAAAGACATCGCGCCTAAAAATTGACCCTGGCAAGGTTTTACGTGGCAAGAGCCCAAAGAACGCATCTCGAATTAACCTTTCAAGCCAAGTCTCCGCAGAGAAACTGGTGCTTCCATAAACACCAGCAACATTGTTATTTGGTAGCACTTTCAGTGATGCCTCAAGCCAATCAGGCCTTGGAATAGTTTGTACATCAATAAAAGCTATCAACTCGGCTTTAGCTAAACCAAGACCAACGTTTCTTGCTTGCCCAGGAAAGGCAAGTTTACGATGTTCATAAATTAATCCAACCCCATGAAGCACACAAAAATCTGTAATATTCTCCGGACAAAACGCTGTCCCAACATATGAATCAACAATGATGATTTCGTTAGGCTTCACTGTCTGGCGACAAACCGCCATAACTATTTTTAGCAAATCATCGTGGGCATGATTGCTAGGAATAATTACGACAATCGTAGGTTTAATATTCATAAAGTACAGTATGCTTTTTATCGTGCTTATTTAGTTATCTATAAGCTTGCGCTTAAAACTATTTACAAAAGTGCAGACCACGGCAATATTGAGAGTCAGTCCCATTATGCAGTAGGCCATTATAGCTAAGAAAAGCTTAATAAATAATGCAGGCAAACCTTCGAATGGAAGCATAAAAAACAATATGGCACCCATAATGAAGCTAGCCAATAACACCTTGGCAATGGTTATATTTAGGTTAGGCAATAAAAACAGTCTTTTACCTAAAAGCCAGCTTATGACAGCCCCTAGAAAAAATGCAGCTAACGTTGACCATGCTGCAGCAATCACTCCATAAATTGGTAATAAAATAAAATTAAGCACCATGTTTGTCGCCACCATAAACCCTGCAATGTAGCTTTGGTATTTTGTTACATTATGCAATTGAAAAATCACATCAAGGTAATAACTTTTAAATACTGCCACAAAAATAGCTGCTGACAACCAAGGCATCAGCATGGCCGCACCTTGTTGATACTCTAGTCCGAACATTATGCTAGCAATATCATATGAAAGAATACTTACGCCTACTGCTAGTGGCACTCCAAAACCAATAAGCTTCACACCAAAATCATGCAAATGCTCATTCACTTCTTCATATTTTCTGGCATCGAACAAATGAACAATGGTTGGGAACGCCGATAGAAAGAAAATATTTAAAAATGGTCCAATGGTAAGTTGAATAAAATCATAGGCTATTGAATAGGAAGCAACATAAGCGACCCCTAACAATCTAGCTATCATGAATCGATCAATAAAATCTAACAAAACAATAGCTAAAAAATTTATCACTAGTGGTAAGCCGAAGCGAAGCAACTCACCAGAAATCCTTGCATTCACCATCCCAATTGATAAACCCATTTTAGGGTGTGGTTCAAACACCCATATCGCTAACCCAAGCCCAAGTAAAAAACCTAATAAAGCACCTTGCTCAGCCGCACCAAAATAGATAAAAAAAACACTGGTGATAAGCGCAGCACTTAGCTTAGTCCAAGAAAGCAGGCAATAACGCATGGGCGCATGTTGCGCATTAGCAATCTGCAAGCTAATGGTGTAGCGCCCCAAGGCAATAGTGATCAAAAAAATGAGGGCTATATTTATCGGCTCAATTTCCACTACTTCATGAAATGCCAATGCAATCAAACAAAGTAAACTCACCCCTAAGGTAGCCAGCCAAAAGTATCTGCTAGCTGCACGCATAATATCTGCTGGATTCTCAAAATACTGAGGGTAAAACCGGCTAATAGCAGCCGATAGCCATTGAAAAGACAAGGAAGATAGGACTGTAGCTGTTGCTATTAAAAGTGCATACCTTCCGTATTGATCGGGAGTTAATATTCGACTTAAAACGGCAAGTGTAGCAATGGCCAAGAGTCCGTTGCCGAAGCGCACAATAAAATAAGATAATGTAGCGGGCATTAAATTAACACGGTTATTGTGATAACCAAACCCAAGGATAAAACTGATAAGGTAGCCAAGCAAAAGCCGTGTCCGCGTAAAACAACCAAACAAAGTGCACAGCTGTACTGTATGCTAAAACAGCCGCCACCCACAAAAGATTTTTGCCATCACGCCTTCCTAATGCATTTGGCAAACGCGACAGGACAAATAACTGCAAGGGTATCCAATACAAAGCAATTCTATCTACTGCAGTAGAGGATGGCGATACGGCTAGCAGCAGGACTAAAAACAGTGCAGACCAAGCCATCCATGACCAAAAAGAACGTTGTTCGACTGATAATTGAAAACGCTTACGAAATAACAAAAATAATGCTGCTGGCACGGCGTTCATCGCTATTCGAATCGCTGCGCCCGATGACTGCATGGCATCCTCAATGTAGCCACTCATTAAAAAGCTTAAAGCTTCTTGCACCATCAATGCGAACAAAATGATGCTTGTTACACCAACCCAAAAAAAGGTAAAAATACGTCGCTTACTGTTTGCCAGCACAGCCATAGGCAACAATATAATGGCTGATTTATGAAAAGTAGCCGCCAATGCAATCCAAAGCACAAATCGAAAAATACTCCCCTGGCCAAGAGCAGTCATGGCTACCATCGCGATACCAATAGCCACGCCTTGGCGAGTGTAGCCCATGGCCACGACTGTAATTAAATAAGGCACAGCCACGGCTAGAGCCAGCCAAGGTCGTGGTTGAACTCTGCAAAAAACAAACAAGCCCCAACAGAAAAAAATGGCGCTAAGTATGTTGAGTAAATAAATACCTAGCCCAGTCTTCACTGATATTAAATTTAATAAAACAAATGCCGGATCTTGAAAGCCAAAATCTCTAGCATTTAAACTTGTATCAGAATAACTATTCATCATCAGAAGATACGTTTCCCAGTCCCCCCCAACTTCATGCCGAAAGCCTATCATCAAGACCAAAAGAATAAAGGCAATCTTCCAGAGAAATGGCCAACCATCTTGTCGATCTATGAGAGCGCCCTGTTGAATAGGCTTTAATCGAGTGATTGCCCAATAAGCCGGAATTAAAAACAATAACCAATAAGGCCACATTTTATTTAGACTCCGCTAACCATGCTTGAAACATCAAAACGCTCCAGAGCAATGATTGGTTATTACGCTTACCTGATAAATGAGCATGCCATAAATTACGAATGTAATGCACGTTAAAATACCCTTCACGCACTAATCTTTTTTCGTCTAATGAAAACTCCACCCAATTTCTTAGTGGACCACGCAGCCATTCTCCTAAAGGTATACCAAACCCCGTCTTAGGCCGCTCAATCAATTCTTTAGGCACATATTGGTACAACACTTGACGTAAAAGCCATTTGGTTTTGCCATCACGCATTTTCATATTCATAGGCAAGCGTGATGCCAGCTCTACCACGCGGTGATCTAAAAATGGTACACGAGTTTCCAAGCTGTTTGACATAGCAGCTCGATCTACTTTAACTAAAATATCATCCGGCAAATAAGTCATGACATCCATATACATCATGTGCTGCTTAGAATCTTTCAAAGTCGTTTTAATGCCTATTTTAGTTAGCCAAGTTTCTGGCTCAGTCGCCCCTATAACGATATCTTCGGGTTGATCTATTTCTGAAACCAATTTGTAGTACGCCTCTCGAATCGACTCACTACTCATTACTTTTGCCAGCTTGCCTAGCTTATCGCCCATATTGTCTGGCATTTTTTTAAGGTTGCTAACTTGCTGAAAAACTGCATCCCATATTTTAGGTTCAAGTGAATTTATTGCTTGGCTAGCCAATCTTCTGATAAAAAGTGGTATTTTTTCAATTTTGCACCAATTATCAGCTAGCTTATAACGATTATAGCCCCCAAATAATTCGTCCCCCGCATCACCTGAAAGCGAAACAGTCACGTGTTGCTTTGCCATTTTTGAAACTAAAAAAGTAGGGATTTGCGAGGAATCGGCAAATGGTTCGTCATACATTTTGCCCAACAAAGGAATAACGTCCATCGCTTCAACCGCAGACACATACAACTCAGTGTGATCCGTGCCTAAATGTTTGGCAACGGCATTAGCATAATCCGCCTCGTTATACCCTTCTTCATCAAAGCCTATTGAAAAGGTTTTAACAGGCCGACTCGATTGGGTTTGCATCAACGCTACCACGGTTGAGGAATCTACCCCTCCGGACAAAAATGCCCCTAGCGGCACATCCGCCATCATTTGCAAACTTATGGATTGCTTTAATTGGCTATCTAAGGCATTTATTGCTTGCTCATCACTACCAACAAATGGATTGTCTATGCCTTTAGCAACCGCCGCTTCCATAGTCCAATAGGGCTTGGGTGTGAGTGAGGGTGAGTTAGCTTCATCACCTAAACGCACTTGAACATAGGTGCCTGGCAATAACTTTTTAATGCCTTTATAAATCGAATATGGGGCGGGAATGTAGCAATAACGCAGGTATAAGCAAAGCACATCGCGATCTATTTCTGATAAAAATTCAGGATGCGCTTTAAGCGCTTTTAACTCAGATCCAAACAAGAAGGTATTATTTTGAAAACCATAATACAGCGGTTTCTCGCCCATGCGATCGCGGGCTAGAGTAAGCACCTTTTCTTCTTTATCCCAGAGGGACAAAGCGAACATACCAACAGTTTTCTTCAGCGTTGCCTCAATGCCCCAGGCTTCAAACCCAGCAAGCAGCGTTTCTGTATCCGAATGACCGCGCCAAGAAATGGATTTACCGTCTCGCTTGAGTTGAGGCGTCATCTCTAACTCACGCCTAAGCTCCAAATGATTATATATCTCTCCATTAAACGCGACCACATAACGATTACTTCTCGACGCCATGGGTTGGTGACCGGCAGGTGACAAATCGAGTATAGATAGACGCCTATGTGCGAGCACGATACCGGCTTGATTATCAAACCAAACACCGCCATCATCAGGCCCCCTATGCACAATAGTCAATGCCATGGAATTGGCTATTGCAACTGCATTAGCAAGCGCATTAGTATTGTTAGTTAAAAAACCAGCCAATCCACACATATACTACGCTTTTCCAAGCACTTGATGAATCACGCCTACAAGCTTAGGTAAATTCTGTTGAAGCGAATAATTCCGAACCACACGCTCCCTTCCAGCTTCACCCATATTCATGCGCATAGCGGGCTTATCTCTGAGCAATCTAAACGCTTCTAACCACTCCTTGGCGTTAGAGGCCAACAAACCACTTTCGTTATTAACCAGATCGACATTTGCACCCACTGGCGAGGCAATCACGGGCACAGCACAAGCCATATATTGAATAAGCTTAAAGGCACATTTGCCGCGTGCCCAATCATCATCTGGCAAGGGCATTACGCCGACGTCAAAAGCATTGATCAAATCCAGCTCAGCATGCTCATGCCATTGGTGCTCGACTACAGATACATTAGGGATTTTTGGTGCTTTGCCACCAATAACAATTAGCCTGACAGCGCCCTCTTTGCCTAGATCCGACAAGGGCTTAATCAACTCTTGCAAATAAGGTGCTGTTGAGGGAGAGCCTATCCAACCTACTGTAAAAACTACACTATCACGCGTCCCCTTCATAGGTAAATAACGATCAGTATCCACCACGGTAGGCAAATAATGGGTGTTTCCATTAAATCGGCTGGCATAGTTAGCTAAGGCATAATTCCCAGCAGTCACAGCAGCTGCTCCTGACATTACAGTATCAAATTTACTGCCTAGCAGCGGCTTAGCCCAATTCATCTTACCAGTACGGTATTTTAAATAAAATGCGTCATCAAAATCGTAAATGTAGGGTTTGCGAATCAATGCTTGCTCAAGCCATCCTGGCATCAAAGGCATCAACTCACATTGCAACATAACGGCATCAAAGTTACCCTGATAACATAAATCTTTAAAGCGATTCATGCCGTCTTTAATCATGGATTTAAGTGGCAAAGCTTGACCATTAAAACGCGCATGCAAATAATCATCACTCAACAAATGGCGGATTTGCAAATCAATCCCCATGCCAGCCAACCCTGGCACAAACTGGCCTAGACGATAACGATGGCTTGCCGCTAATGGTCCATAGAGGGCTAATCCAAGAATTTTAATCATTGATTATTACCACCAGTACAGGCAATTAGGTTGGCTCATTTAGCATAATTTTTTATAAACTTCTTCATACAAGCGCACGCCCTCATCAAGTGAAAAATGCTTTTGTGCAGAAGCCACGCAACGGGCTGACGACTCGGGGTCCTCGACCAAGTTTATTAGTTGTTTTAAGGCCGCAATCATCGCTTCATCATCAAATGAGGTTATCGCGAGCCCTACATGATCCTTTTCTAACAGCTCCGCCATATCCCCCACGCCGGCATTACTTAAACACGGAATACCGCAACCCAAAAATTCAGCGAGCTTGGTTGGGGCAGAGGCCTGTTTAGAAAAAACCGGTTTGATGAAAAACACTCCTGCATCCATGTGTGACATTTGGATAGGCACATCTGCATGAGTGGCTGTAATTAACTCCAAGGCAGAATAAGGAACACCGGCCACGTTGAGTCTCTCACGGATGTAAGTATGCTCATTTCTATTGACAATCAAAAACTTTGCGTCTGGGCGTAATGTTAGGAGCAAAGCAAAACACCTAGCAACTTCATCAAACAGATACCAAGTGCCAACTGTGCCCACGTAACCCAAGACTAAACTTCTTCTAGCGCGCTCACGTGGCAAGGGTTTGAAGTGATTTAAATTTGCGCAGGTGGGTATCACAGTTATGGCTGGCATGCGATCCTGCAAATAGACAAAATGCTGCATCTCACGCACCGCAGCATGAGTTAAGGACACAACATGATCCGCCGCCAAAAGAAAGCGTCGCTCAAATGCTTTAGCGTAGCGGTACATTCTTCCACTGGGCGACCACAAGCCGCCATCCACCCGCTCATCTACCCAGAAACCACGCATATCAAAAATATACTTAACGCCAGTAATACGTTTAATCATTAACGCCATAACGGAAGGCACGTAGCTACGTGCATGCACTACACTAATGCGGTGCCGCAAAACCAACCACAAGCCTAGCGAAAATCCGCAAACAATATCGAAGGCAGTGGCTAATGCTGAGCGAGATTTATGGTAACGCAGAGGATGCCAAACGATACCGGCGGAAGCAATATCATTTGCAATCCGATCACGCTCAAATACGTTTTCCCAGTCAGCCGATTTCTCAAAACTAATTAGGTGAATTTTTCGATTAAAAGCTAGGAACTTGAGATAGGACAACACTTGAGATTGCCCCAAGGGCTCGAGGATGCCATCATAGGAAAGATAAAGAATTGATTTATGGCTCATCAGTGTTGCAAGCCTAATTTAATTTTTTAGCTCTAGGTCTAATTAGATCTATAAAGAAATCTAATGCGCCAGAAGCCGCACAAAACAAATGCAATGTATTAGCTACTTCATTTCTAAACAAAACTGTATCATCCACTTTATTAAATCCATGCTGAGTCGTAAAAATACGTTTGTAATATTTTTTGCATGGCTCCAAATGCTTTGCACGGAACCTTCCCCATGGAAATGCAAACAACTCTACTGGCACACCCAGCTGAGTCTCAATGCATGATTTAGAAATTAACGCATCACTGCGAGCAGCTTCAAAAGAATGTTTGGCATAATCAATATGGGTCTGCCCATGAGAGCCAATTGTCATCCCCATGTTAATCATCTCTAACGCATCATTAGTTGTAAAAGTTTTGTACGCCTGACTTTCTCTACTTTTATACATTTTAGAATTAACAAATGCAGGTGGGCTTCCTCGCTGTAGACATTCACCAATAACAAAAAAAATTCCTGAAAATTGATATCTCGCAAGTACTTTTGCAGCTATTGTGAAATTATCCTTAAAACCATCATCAAATGTAATTAAAATATTAACTTTTGTTGAATCGTAACCTGAAATCTGCCCTTCTTGAGAAATCTTTAATACAGAATAATGTTTATATAAATAATTCATTTGACTAATAAAATCAGCTTCAGAAACTGAGTTATCAAAATACAATCCAGCATCTGAAATACTGTGGTACATCAAAACTTTTATTCGACCCTTATTAATTTTTCTGAAATAAGCATTAACTTTCAGATATTCCAATAAGAAGAAAAATATTGTTTTTAGAATATTCACCATGTTAGCAATCTGATTTTTCCATACAATAACTTAATAAATCTCAGAAACCTTGCGGAGTAAAAATATTCAGATCCCAGATCGACACCCAACCCTCCAAAACTTTTCTTAAATCTGTATATTCCATTCATTTCATCAACTTCTGGAACACCTCCAAAGTCATACCAACGCTGGCCTGCCTTTTTTAAATTTTGAATAACTTCCCATTGGAGTAATTGTGCAGAACCATCATTCTTTTTATTACCTGGAACGCCATACATAAAATAAGATATCGACGGCACCGAATACACCAAAATCATACTGCAAATATTATCTCCAATCCTTGCGTAATGCATTGTTAATTGACCGCCCTCGAACATCTTGCTAATTAACTTTTCGCTCAGCATAACCAAAGATTTTTGAGCAGCCATTTTTTTATATCTCTTAAAAAAAATATCTAAAAGAAAATCTGCTGGCATATCTGTGCATTCAGCATACATCCCTGAAGCGCTTACTTTTTTACAAACTCTTCTATTATCAGAATTCATCTCTGCCCAAAGCTCCTGTTCCGACTTCAAAAGCTCTAAGGCAAAAGTATATTTATTTAATAAACGCATTTCATCATTGGATTTTAAGAACCTATACCTATCAATATTAAGCTCAGGAACGGCATCTTGGAATGGCCGCGAGAAATCCTTAACTACTATCATTGCAAAAGGCTTTAAGATGCCAAGATTCATAACAGCAATAGATAATTCATCGTGCCTTAGTTTAGATAAAATCAGGAAGCGCTTAAGTGGCCCAACATACTTAAAAAGTACCTTAAAATTTTCATGCTCTTTAAAAAGAGCCCACCCATAATACTTTTCAAAAACCCATTCAGGAGACCAGAAAATTGAGTGGTATTGCTCATCTCCGAAATTCATACTAGGACGATTCATTGAACCTTTCGGGCTACATAATAAAACCAAGGCGTTGTTAAGACACCCGAATTATCTGGATAATTACTGCTAACAATCTCAATTAATTCAAAACCCATTTCTTGCAATTCTCTGGAACATACTTTAGGCGTTGAAACATGCGTTAATAAACTTCCATGAACAGGATCAACAATAGTCCCCCATCCCTGATAAAACGACCTTCTACATAGCTGCCTCACCGATAAGGATAAATATTTTGGACTACCCACGGTTTTGTAGACACCTAGCCTTGTTTACTGGACTACCCACGGTTTTGTAGACACCTAGCCTTGTTTACGCCAGACCTCTTCAAACGCTTCAGGGCTCATCCCATTTAAGTGGGAGTGACGTCTAGCCCTATTATAAAACACCTCAATATAATCAAAAATATCTGC
>JAIPCR010000122.1 GCA_021738125.1 Sulfuritalea sp. | reverse complement strand
TAAAGATGGTTATCATGGCGATACTAGTCGCATGTTTTATGTTGGTGAAGTCACAAATCAAGCTAAACGTTTTTGTGAAATTACATATCAAGCGATGTGGCTAGGGATTAGTAAAGTCAAACCAGGTGCAACGCTTGGCGATATTGGTTATGCCATTCAAACATTTGCTGAAAAAAGCGGTTATAGCGTCGTTCGTGAGTTTTGTGGGCACGGAATTGGCAAAGTATTTCATGAAGAACCACAAGTGCTACATTACGGCAAAGCAGGCACTGGGATTACACTAAAAACCGGCATGATGTTTACCATTGAGCCCATGATCAACGCTGGTAAACGTGACATTAAACAAATGCCAGACGGTTGGACTATTGTCACAAAAGATCGTAGCCTTTCAGCACAGTGGGAGCACACCATCCTAGTCACTGACACTGGTTTTGAAGTTATGACTTTATCTAGCGGATCACCACCAATTCCGACTTTCGTCTCATCCAACTAAAGCAGTTAAATCATATGTTGTCAGATGATTTAATTACCATAAAAAGCACAGTCAATGAAAATGTAGCCAAGTGGCGTCAGCATCTTAAAGAAGGTTTTACGTTAATTAAAGTCAACTTCTTAAAAAAACCTAGTAGCGCTCTTTTATTCAAGCAACATTGCAAACTCATAGACGGTTTACTAGCTGAAATTTGGTCGCATTTAGAGATTAATCATCAATGTAGTTTAATCGCCGTAGGAGGTTATGGTCGCGGCGAGCTTTACCCCTACTCTGATATTGATTTACTCATTCTAATCCCAGAAAATTTTGCTAACGATACGATTATCAACAGTAAAATCGAGATGTTAATCGGCCTATTATGGGATATAGGCCTGAATGTTGGCCATAGCGTGCGAACTTTGCCTGAATGCGTTGTGGAAGCAAAGGCAGATATTACAGTGCAAACCAATCTGATGGAATCGCGTTTCTTACATGGGGAGATGCAACTCTATCAAACATTCTTAAAAGAAATCGACAGCATGTTTGCTGATTCTGAGAATGTGGTTAAGTTTTACAACTCAAAACTCAAAGAACAAATTAATCGCCACGCTAAATTCAACGACACTGCCTATAATCTAGAGCCCAACATCAAAGAGAGTCCTGGTGGTTTACGTGACTTACATATGATTTTTTGGGTAATGCAAAGTCTCAATATGCATATTTCCCGGCAAGCAACGATAAATAAAGCTTGGTCACTATTAACGCAACAAAATTTAATTTCGTCACATGAAGCTCGACAAATTCTCAAGCATCAAAAAAATCTACAGTTATTACGAATTCGATTACATTTTATTAGCAACCGTCGTGAAGATCGACTCTTATTCGATTTTCAAAATGAGCTAGCCGATTCATTAGGTTACGTAAACTCTGTACGAAAACGTGCAAGCGAACAATTGATGCAAAGTTATTATCGTAGCGTTAAGTTTGTGCGATTAATGAACGAAATTTTACTTAAATCCTTCCAAAAAAATCAATCGACAAACTCGTTAATCATTAAACCCATTAATGATAACTTCGAAGCTCATGGCCCACTCTTAGATGCCAAAACTGCTGGTTTATTGCAACAACAGCCCTCCGCCATTTTAGAAGCCTTCTTACTATTGGAGCAGCATCCTGAATTAACGGGTATGACCGCTAATTTATTGCGAAATTTAACTCGTGTAAAAAAACTAGTTAATCGAGATTTTAGAGCTAATCAGCAAAATAAGCTTTTGTTCATTGAAATACTGTCACAAACTAATGGCATTAATCACGCCTTAAGAGCAATGAATCAATATGGCATTTTAGGTTACTACATTCCAGCATTCGGTAAAATTATCGGTCAAATGCAACATGACTTATTTCATGTCTACACAGTAGACGAGCACATTCTCAATGTGCTGGCAAATTTACGACGTTTTTCAAAACCTGAACTCAAACATGAATTTCCTCTTTGTAGTCAATTGTTTGCTGAGTTTAACGCCCCCCATTTACTATACTTGGCCGCTCTATTCCATGACATTGCCAAAGGCCGCGGTGGCGATCACTCAAAACTTGGTGAAGTAGATGCACTTCGATTTTGTAAGGCACATGGACTTTCTAAAAGTGATAGCGCGCTTGTTGCATGGCTAGTATTAGCGCATTTGCAAATGTCCTCAACCGCGCAAAAATCTGACTTATCAGACCCCGCCGTAATCGAATCATTCTCCGCATTCGTGCAAAATGAACGTAGATTAACAGCGTTATATTTACTTACAGTTGCAGATATACGAGGTACAAGCCCTTTAGTGTGGAATGCTTGGAAAGCAAGATTGCTAGAAAGCTTGTTTAACGCAACTAAACATGCCCTCGCGAATAAAATTCTATATGCTGAACAAGCCATTGCCGTTCGCAAATTAGAAGCTTCAGATAAATTAAATAAATTTGGATTGAGTGCATACTCATATGAACATTTATGGACAAATTTTGGATCTAATTATTTAGTTCGCTATGAGAGTGACGAAATCGCTTGGCATAGCCGACTTCTTACTCCACATTTAAATACCGATAACCATATTGTGCGTTCCCGGCTGAGCCCCAGTGGAGACGGTATTCAAGTCATGATTTACAGTAAAGATCAAAATGATTTATTTGCTAGAATCTGTAACTTCTTCGATAACATGGGCTACGGGATTGTAGAAGCCAAGATCTATACTACCGACCATGCTTATGCACTTGATACTTTTATTATTTTAGATCAATCAGGAAAGTCAGTAAGTTATACTGGATTGCTAAAATTTATTGAAGTTGAACTGGCTAAAAAACTTGATGAAAAGATAAGCTTAGAAGCGCCATTAAAAGGTCGCATTAGTCGACAAGTCAAATACATGCCTATTAAAGCGCAAGTATCTATCACTGAAGAAATAGATCACAATAATCACAAATTGGAAATCATCGCAAACGACCGTCCAGGACTTCTTGCAGCGATTGCTCACAAATTATTATCTCAAGAAATTGAATTGCACAATGCCAAAATTAATACACTAGGCAACCGTGCAGAAGATACTTTTTTAATCTCGGCTAGAAAAGGTAAAAAACTATCTTTAGCAAAAATTGAAGCGCTGCACGATATGCTGGTCGCAGAAATTTAATTAATCTTGGTGAATAGTACATAAAAAAGCCTTGAATAATCAAGGCTTTTTTATTTACTACGGATTATATTAACTGTGTTTGTAATGTTTTTTTAACTGCTTAGTGACAACCCAGTTTGATTTCAAACCTTTAGGGAATACTACAAAATCACCTGCTTTGACTACAACCTTTTCGCCACCTTGAGGCGTCACTTCAATTTCGCCCTCAAGTACGTAAGCACTCTCTGTCATCCCGAAATCTAAAGGGAACTTTGAAGGTGCACAATCCCAAATAGACCAGCTAGAAACGCCTAGCTCTTTTAGTTTTTCTTGAGATGGGTTATGGTCAATGATGATTTGGCTCATTTTAAAAATCCTTGATAAAAGTATCAGTTAAAAAAACAAAGCCGCTTAATGAAAGCGGCATCTATTACTTAGTAATAAAATCTGGCGGAAGAGGTGAGATTCGAACTCACGGTGGGCTCGCACCCACGACAGTTTTCAAGACTGTAGCATTAAACCGCTCTGCCACTCTTCCTTCTGTACGGCTCGCTTAAATCGTTACGATTTTAGCGAAAGCAGAATTATAGCAAAGAATTAGTCGTCTTGAACATCCTGATTAGGGAAAAATACATTTGTATAACCAAAATCTTTTAAATTAGTAATTCTCATGGGATATAAAATACCTTCAAGATGATCACATTCATGCTGTACAACTCTAGCGTGAAAGCCGCTAACAAGCCTATCCACCAAATTTCCATACTGATCAAAGCCAGTGTAATGCAAGCGCGTGTAACGCGGCACAATGCCTCGCATACCAGGCACTGACAAGCACCCCTCCCAACCATCTTCCTTATCAGAGCCTACTGGAGTAATCACCGGATTAATAAGCACTGTATATGGCACGAAATCAGCATCTGGATAACGCGGATTGTTAGTTTGATTGTGATGTTCTTCAGCAGGATCAGACTTCTGCCCAAAAATAACCACTCTTAAACTCACACCTATCTGAGGTGCAGCTATTCCCGCACCATTCATATGTTGCATGGTGTCTTCTAAATCTTGTATCAAAGCATGTAGCTCTAATGTGTCAAATTGTTGAACTGATGCTGCTTTTAATAATAAGCAGGGTTCACCCATGCGTAAAACAGTTTTAATTGCCATCTTACTAATCTTTATTGAATATCATTTTGTCTAACTAACTGAGCTATGATTTTACGCACTCGCGTCATAGTTTGGTTTAGATTCTCTACTATCACTTCATATTGAATACTGTGAATACTATCTCCACGCCCTGCTGCATGATTGGCAATAGGGCATATTACCGCATAGCTGATATCCAACTCTCTAGCTAACGCAGCTTCGGGCATCCCGGTCATGCCCACAATCGTTGCGCCATCTCTTGCCAATCGGTCTATTTCAGCGGCGGTTTCTAATCGCGGCCCTTGAGTTGTGGCATACACACCATGATTAACAAGCTGCTCACCCATTATTATAGCGGCCTGCTCCCATTTGGCACGTAATTTAGCGCAATATGGTTCAGTAAAATCAATATGTTTAACTGGAAAATCCACCCCATCAAAAAAAGTATTTTTACGACCATAAGTATAGTCAATAATTTGATGTGGCATAGCAATCATACCTGGCGACAAGTCCGCACCGATGCCGCCTACCGTCGCTACTGCAGCAATTTCCGTTACGCCCTGTAAGTGTAAAGCCCAAATATTAGCGCGATAGTTAACTTTGTGAGGTGGTATCGTATGACCATTGCCGTGTCGGGCTAAAAATATCACTTCCCGTCCGGCTATTTTTCCGAATATAAGTGGTTGAGATGGTTCGCCGTATGGTGTGCGCACAATCAGGTGTTTAGTAATCTCAAGATTATCTAATTGAGTTAAACCAGTACCACCTATAATTGCCAACATAAAATGCCTTCAAATATTGAAAGTTACCAAAATATAAAACTAGTCCATTGATTTTAACAAAGCTTTGTTAATATATTGAACTTAATTGGGCGTTTTCAGCAGATTTTACAATAAAAATAATTTTAATTTATGGCATACTCGTGTCATGACTAATGCGCAGCATTCCAAGACAAAATC
>JAIPCR010000121.1 GCA_021738125.1 Sulfuritalea sp. | reverse complement strand
GAGCTAACTGTGAGCTCGCGCGCAATTAAATATCTAAAGCGTATTCATCAGCGTAATCTCAAGATTAATCAAACCAGCTTTGATGATTTAATCAATCAAGGCTCGGAGGAATACATCTTTAGGATTGATGGTAAAGATAAGACCACTGATTTTGGTCGCATGTTTAAGGCTGTATTGGCTGCGTCAAATCTATTGACGGATAGGCGAACTGACACAGAGAGAACGTTGTACAGCTTACGCCACGTCTATGCCACGATGACACTGACAAACACTAATATCAGTATGCACGTATTGGCTAAGCACATGGGCACTAGCCAAACAATGATTGAAAAACACTATGGGCATGTAGACATGCGTAAGAAGGCTGCTCAAATTGCTGGGTAGGTAATTTCAAAATGTCAGGAATCCCGACTTTATATAAATGCCAATAATTCGTATATTGCCTAAACTAATTTACTAATGTTAAATTGAGGTTACCTAAATAACTCAGCATTGAGAGAAAAGTATGGCTACTTGTTACAACTGTGGTGGGTACAAACCTGATGGCGGATCTTGCCCTGCATGCAGGAAAATTGAATCTGATAAGAGACTTGCTGAAGAGCAAATGGAGGCTAATCGAGAAATTGCAGCCACGCAGATGAAGGCTCAAATAGCTATGACAGCTATGATTGCTAAAGATAATCAGAAAAAACATGATGCGCTCATGGAGCAAGAGGAAATAAGGCTTAAGGAATTAAAAAAGCAAACACAAATCTTACTAGAGCAAGGACTAAATGAAGACGAGGTTTATCAAAGGGGATTCAATTTTGATGACAAAGGCCGGCCATTGTTCCCCGATGAAAGTGATCCTTGGGCTTATGTATCGATTGATGAAAAAGGGAATTACATCATTGGTAATGTCAATAATCCGTATGTACAAGAAAAGTTTAAGAAGGCTTACCTTAAGGGCGTTAATGACAAATTAAAGCAAGACTACTCAAAAGGGCCTGGGATTGAATTTATGTCAGAGGCTGCATTCAATTGTGGTTATACAAGAAATGTTGACGCAACAATATGTTATCCAAGCCAAGAAAGACCGCGCTACAGATATGATCCGAAAATAGCGCCAGATTTTTCAGGGTCAGTAGATGAAGATGACGGATCTTTAGAATTTGACTGGGTTGAACCCTACGATTCTGATGTTTTGAATCAATCTTTTGAAGCGGGTGTTGAAAAGTATTTGAAAGAGCAAAACACAGCAGAAAAGAAAAATATTCGTTTAGCTGAAATACAACAGGAGCAGGCTAAACAAAGGGCTTTTGAACTTGCTAATGATGAAGCTGAGGCTGCGAGAGCTAAACTGCAAGCAGAAAAGGATTCCCAGGAAAAGATTGCTAAGTCTATCAAAGGTGCTATAGGAGGCGGTTTGCTCGGAGCATTTTCAGGGGTTCCTATATTCTTTTTCATTTGGTTTTTTTCTATTTTTTTTGGCGGGACAAGTTGGACATTGGTAGGTTGTGTTCAGTCTCTCGCAGCTCTTGGTGTTGTTGTTGGTTTATTTTCTGGGCTTTAAAATCGAGGATAATTGATAAAAAGGACACCCTAAGGTGTCCTTTGTTATTCCCACTGCACTTTGGTTTGCCAATTCTTCATTTTTGAAACCATTTGTTCGGCAGCTTGTTCTCCGTATTTGCTAAATAACTGCTTTATTGCATACTCATCCGGATTGCTCATAGATTCATCAGATACTTTAAGCAAGGCTACTGCATTTTTGCCTAGTTTGAAGTTTTTTACTGTCTCTTTCATTTTTTCTAGGAGTTCAACAAAACCTCTCCAATATTCGAGTAGCTTCTCAAGCTCGACTAATTGTTCGTGACTAATCTCATAGAAACCAACGAGCGAATTCCCGTATTTCATGACAAAGAAAGAATCAGGCTGGCATTCAGTAGTTATGCGGTAAGCATGACTAATGTATCGCGGTGAATTCCAACATCTTCCAGCTTCTACGCCATGGCGTTTTATATGTAGCAAGCCATCAAGATCATTAAACGTATACCTAAAATGTCCCCAAGCTTTATAAACGTTATATTTGCAATCAGGGAAGTGATTTAGCATTTCAGCCTTTTTAGGCAGCTCTGATTCATCATCAACGGCAAAGAAAATGAACTTTGCCTTTTCTTTATCTCCGATTAATCCACTCATGACTGATCCCCTTCTTTTATTGCCCGCAATGACTCGGCAAACTCAATGTCAGTAAAAATTGATCGAGCTGATCCATTGCCGGCTAAAACAACTCCTGCTATCTTCGACGGCAAGGGTGGCTTAAGACCTGATGTTTGGTAAATGTCGATGATCTTATTAATCCACTCGTTTGTTGGGGCAGCATTCATATCTAGCAATATGGAGCGATTCATTACGCCTTTATCAATTTTGTTCAAATTGTTTGTCGTCAAGATGAAGACAATGTTTTTCTGATTCATAATTGATTTAAGTGATGCGATAGCTGCAGTAGTAAGAATGTCGACCTCATCTAAAATGACATAATGAAGACCGGTGCTGTTTAAGCTTATTAAACTTGTGCCATTTATAATATTGCTAATAACGGAAGAACCATTTTGTCCTTGTGCACATGCTTGAAAGCTAAAGTAGGGACCAGTTTGATCAACTAACTTACCAACAAGATTATTTCCTAAAAAATTCGTCGATTTGGCTGTTTCAATCCAGCCCGGTAGAAGGCTGGCCATGGTAGTTTTGCCTGTTCCATAAATGCCATAAAGAACTAATCCAGATACTCCGTTGCCGGGAAAGTTGATTGTTCCATCTAAAACCAGATGCAATTTATGTTTTGTCTGTGCCATTAGAACAAAGTCGTCTGGCATGATTGGTTTTGGTACGATTAAACTCATTGTGTAACTCCTTTAATAAAAGAATTCGCTTGTTCTATTCCCTCAGTTACACCGCATTACTACTAAAAACTAATTAAGCATGCACTACTTGCTTAATAGCTTCGTCGCGCATGGATTCATCGTTAGCCGCTTTAGTCTCTGTATGCACTTTTTCTTGTTTATCCTTAGTTAACGTCACAAGATGAGCCAGAGCAGAAGAGATAATGTTTCCTTGTTGAATCACATACTTCACTTTAAAACTGCCGTCAGGATCACGTGTGGACATAAGCAAAACAGCCCCTTCGTAATTGCCTTCATCAAATGCAGCATTAAGCGCATCACTTGATACAGAAGCAAGACTTGTCGTGTCCATCAAACTTAACCCCTGAGCCTTTTTATCGGCTTTAGTAGCTTTGTTTGTGTTGTTACGACGCACCTCTTCGTAGCCGCCTGCCTCAGTGAAGTATTGTGGAATGTCCATAACGGATGTCTTATGTTCATCAGCAACACGCAGTGCCAGTGCATAAGCTGATACACGGCGTCGATCATCTCCAAATACACAACGCACAATCTTGACCATCAAGTGTGTTGAGTCATTGAAGCTAACCCCTGTATCAGTACAATAAGAATTAAAGGCACGTTTCATTGCTAACTTTTCAGCACTGACGCCTTTCATTTCGTGATACATCGCGTAACACTGCTGCAAAATTCTGTATAAGCTTTGATTGCTTCGCGCATATTCATTTTCTTGCCAGCTTTTGCGTTCTGCGATCAGGTAGTCAAATGCAGTTTTAATTTCGTTTTTGGTGTTGTCACCAATTTTTAATGAAAGGTGTTCAACACCGCCTTCGTTTACATCTTTTTCTAAAATAGTAGTAGTCATAAAGTTCTCCTATAAAAAATGACCAATTCAAAAAAATCGGGATTTCCGACAATTTGGAAATAGAACAAGCAAATTGTTAAAGAGCGGTGTAACTGAGGTCGAATCATCGGCCTATTTTTAGCCTAGGTAACTTATATGAAATAACAACGTTTACATTTGATATAATAAAAATATGGATAAAAACATTAATAAACTAGTCTCTGGGTATGAGGAAGGCGTTGATCTTCCAAATTACAAACATGAGTACATGTTTTATTATTTGAAGATAAGTCCAAGCTATTGGCTTGCGCACCGCGTGATTAAATTAGGAGAGGTCATTCCGGCTAATGAATTACCGAAAGACTTTGAGAAAGTCCTGGATACCTACAAGAAGCTTGGTGACGTTTACCAGATAGAGTTCTATGAGTGGTGGTTGGGCGGAGCTAAAAACGCTTTCGCTACGAATAAAAAGAAATTGCTTTGGCTTGGCGTTGATCCAAGTAAAACTGAAGAGCAAATTCGTAAAGACTTTGAATTGTTTTTGTCTAAGCTTGAATCTAAAAAGCAATCTAAGCAGCAAGACAAGATCGTGCTTGAGGTTAATAAGGTTAGATTGGTTTCATTGCATCACAGGCATGATCTGGTCCATGAGCGAGCATGGAGGGCAGGAAAATACTGGCAGAAAGAACCGCTTTGGAAATTGATTAGATGGGGGCAGTATCCATCAGAGCGTCGTAAAGAGGTTAGGATTAACACAAAGAAAAAATCCAGCAATGTGGAAGTGCGCTCTTACTTAACTATGTTGGCAAGTAAAAACCTTAAGTTAGCACTTAATACTGCAGAACATGCTGCTAGAGGAATTTTCCCATCACAAGATCCTATAGACACTGCCCTTGATTTTGACTACGAAAGAATTGCCGATTTAGAAGCCACTTATGATTGGGATTACGAGAAGATCACAGCATTTAAAAAGTCTAGAAAAGATTACATGAAATACCTATCGCCAGCTCATGGTAACAAGAAAGCTCGAAAGAAGATGCCAAAAGCTAGCTTTGATGAGGTTCTTCAAAAAGAGTAATTAGATAAGTTCAACAGCATTTCGCTTCATTTCATCATTCACATCAATGTATCTCTGTGTCACAGCAATGCTTTTGTGACCTGCCAGGCTTGCTAGCACCCGAACACCAACACCCTTGGTAGCTAAGGCGGTAATAAACGACCTGCGTCCAGAATGACTTGATGCATTATTCAGTCCCGCACGCTTATAAGTCCAAAAAAACCATTGGCAAAGTGTATTAGGTGAAAACCCAAGACGATTGCTGGAGTGGAAGAATGGAATCTCTGGATTAAATATCTTGCGAGTTTGTAGATAGTTATTAAATTCATCACGCAGCTTCTGCGGAATGAACACTACGCGTGCTTCATTGCCTTTAGTTTGATCTGCTGAAAGACGTATTTCAGTCTTTATGGTGCGATCTTCGTTGAGTACGTCACGCATTTTTAAGTTGGCTATTTCTGCTACGCGCATGCCTGACCAGAAGCTGGTTAGAATCAAACAGCGATTACGCACTGCATAACGACTTTTACTTGTGTAACGAAGGACTTGATCTATCTCTGCCTG
>JAIPCR010000120.1 GCA_021738125.1 Sulfuritalea sp. | reverse complement strand
CGGTTTGGCCTTAAAGCAATACGGGCCATTGAGTCTGGATAAAGCCATCTTGTTGTGGTTTCGTGATGGCCAAGACTACGCCAAGTTGGCCGGACCATCATGGGTTACGTCATTTTGGTTATCCATCAGTTGGCTAGGCGACACCGTGCCGCGTTTACTTGCTGCAGGCTTAGGCATCAGCGTCTTATTATGGCTGCGCCGTTGGCAAGGTGCGCTGTTTGTCACGGGCGTGTTGCTCAGCGGGATTAGCCTGTCTACTTTGATTAAGGCTTGGGTGGCAAGGCCTAGGCCGCAGCTCGTCGCGCATTTAGATCAGGTCAGCTCCATGAGTTTTCCCAGTGGCCACGCCTTAAACAGCACTTTGTTTTACCTGACTTTGGCTGTAGTGTTGGCGCCACTTTTAAAGCAGCGCAGCGCGCAGTGGAGTTTATACGGCTTTGCCTTAATGTCTTCTTTGGCCATCGGCTTGTCGCGCATCGCGCTGGGGGTGCATTGGCCTAGCGATGTATTAGCCAGTTGGATTATGGCTTACGGTTGGTTAGGTTTGTGGGTGATTGTTGCCAAGCATTATTGGCCTCGCGTGTTCGCTTAAGCTTGCTTTAAGCTGTAACCACGCGCCGCCATGGTTTTAGCCACGGCGGCCTTAGTTTGTTCTATCACCTCAGGCAAGGCTTGGCTGCTGTCAATTTCAACGATGGGGGCGCCGTTAAAGGTCAATTGCGGGGTAATGGCGATTTTGTCGCGTAGCAGTTCGCGCCTGTGGTCTGGCTTGCGGGCGCAAGCCGTGTCTAAATCGACATTCAAGCGTATCACTAAATCTGGCTTAAAGCTGGTCATCCATTCGCACTGCGCTCGCTCTCTTCTAGCTAGCCAGCGCACTAAAAAATTACCCGGCGCGGTAATCGATAGGCCGGTGCCATCGTATGAACCAGGAAATTCCAATTGCGGGTAGCGGTCGGTGACAACGATAAAGCCTTGCTTACGCTGCGCCATCATTTGTTTAAAGCGGCGTAATCTGCGCAGTGAAAAAGTGTATAAGACCAGAGCGACAAATAAGCCCGGGGTCTTTTGCTCACGCTGGATCTGGGTGCTTTTGGTTTTACGGACGATGAATTGATCCAGCAACTTGCCGATTAGCGGCAAGCCGGCAATGGTGCGGCCTATGTTGCCCATTTGCTTACCCAGATGCGCGGCCATGGCAGGACCATAGCCTTGCATCCAATCAAGAATGGCGGCGCTAACGGTTGATTTGCCTGAGCCATCGCAGCCAATAATGGCTATGAGCGGGGCTAAGTTGGAGTCGTTCTTTTTCATAAAAACCTTATGTATGGGTTAGCTAAATGAATTTATAAGTACGCTTAAATTCAATTATTGCAGCTTTAATAATGGTTGCTAAGTTTAAATTTCTTGAATAGCTTGTATGTTGTAGGGATCGCATAAAGAAATGTAATTAAAACAAATCCCAAAATCATGCCTAAGCTAGAAAAATAGTACCCAAAGATTAATGTGGAAAATCCAGTTAAAAATGCCCCTATGAATGATAAAGACATCATGGGTTCTTGTTTATGGGCACGCATGTACATCGCCCAATTGGTCACTAATAACTGTCCAATCATAGACAATAAAAGTAAAACAATTTGCCATGTAGGCAAAAATCTATCACCTAAATTTGAGAAATTCTTAAGTACTAAAATTAAAATTAAGAAAGCAATAATGATCAGAGAGCATACCTCTAAAGACTGTTTTAAAGTTTTTCTAAAGAGATTATCCAAATCAGTCCAGTTATTTTTAGCTATGAATTTACCATATTCAGGCATTCTGCTATTAGGCCAAATTAAACATATAACTTGCAGTGCATTTACAACAGACAAAGTCATTCCCATTTGCCCCGCTACAACTGGCCCATGAAATTTAAATAGTACCGGTACAAATAATTGAAAAATAAAATAGCCTGAAATCCATGAAACAGCAATTTTCCATTGCATCGGCCAAATTTCATCACGCCAAGATACGGGATTTTTAAGAGCTACCTTATTAAGAGCGAAGTTAATGCCCTCAACGATTAAAAGCGGCTTTATCTTACTTAAGTAAATGATGGCAACGATGATGTTGCCAAAGGTAACAGCAGGAATAGCATAAAGGCCTCCACCCAAAAACAATACACCCCAACCCAGAAGTGAGCCTAAAATCCCACCAATTAATGAACGAAAATTAACTGAAGCTACGTCACCACTGCCTGAGATAACCGCATAAAAAGGAACAATCAGTAGATTGATACTTACTCCCAATACCGCTAGCAGCCAAGGCAAGCCCCATGAGACACCGTAATTAGCTTCATCCTTAAAGAAGATAAAACCTGTCACTGAGAGAAGAACGATTAGTAAAACCGAACATACTGAATACCACTTTAAGCTATTACCAAGTATATTTAAAACACGATTTTTGTTATCTTCAATACCAACAATTTCTCCACGTTGACCCCATGATAAGGATGCAAACTCATGACTTATGAATTGTGAAATTACCGTTGCTAATCCCATTTCAAAAAATACTTGTAGTGCTAATAAACTAGCAAACGTGAAGTAATAACCCTGCTCCACCTTTGTTAAGCTAGATGCAATAAGCAATATCGTTATTGGCGAAGCCATAACGGACCATAAACGTTTTACTAATGCAAATCCAATTGCACGGTTTATCCCAAAATATTTAATCATTACATTAAGTATTTTCTGCAATATTTATTGTACTAATAAAGCTCAAGCATAATTCCTTATCGTTAGTTTTTTGCTTCTTCACAGGTAGACTACCCCAATTTTGTTTTTTCAAACCGCATTGGATTTTTTCTTTGCGATATTTTTTATATCTGCCTATGGACTTGATATTATCAAGTGGTTATAAATTAAATAACGGATTGAATTAGAGCCTTGATCTGTCACACTTAAGTTTTGAATCATTTTTATTTTTTATGACCATATAAAACCTTCTTAATAAGACTGCAATTTTCATGGGCAAAAGAGCATAAATAACCATCAACCAAAACATACGCAATCGATAACCCGTTCCGTAAGCCATCATTGATAATAAGTAAGGCCACTGGTTTACACTTAATGATTTAAAATTTAAAGCTTTTTTAACTAGTCTTATGAATTCATTTAGCTTTCCTGGATGCTTGCGGCTCATGTAAATCATTACTTCACCAAGAAACAATTTTCGTAATTCTGAGGATTCAATAAATCGACTTACTCGGAACCAAGAACTAGCCCATTCCAAATCTCCAAAATAATACCCTGGTGCATTACTCGGAGTATGTGTCATTAAATCATGCTTCAGTGTATAAATTATTAGTGGAATACGACTAATTGCTCTAAGTAATGGGACTAATTGGGGGTATGCATCACAGGCACCCATATAAGCATGAGGCAAATGTGGAATGATAATAGATCGCCGCACGATGGTGGCCGAAATCATGGATATGCTTGCAAATAACAGACTTTCTTTGGATGCTAAATCAACCGCATATTCTTTTAAGCCCCTACTCTGTTTTGAAACTAACCAACCCAATCTAATAATGTCAGCATCACCATCACGGAGTGCAGCGCATAAATCACTAATATCATTTAGATGCCAGGCATCATCATCGCCTATTATCCAAGAATATTCAGAAGATGTAATTTCAACTGCTCGCAGGATATTGGCATTGCCGCCTATATTGTACAAGTTGCGATGATAGGTGAGATTAGGCCACTTTTTTTGTGCGGCGTTTACGACTAATTTAGTATTGTCTGTTGATGCATTGTCAAGTACATGTAATGTCATCCAAGTTAAATCGGCGGCAATAAAGGCATCCAGTGTCCGCATTAAATCTTCAGCTCGATTATATGTAATCAGAACTGGCTCTAGTTTGTTGTTGTTCCATTTATTATCCATAATTAATATCTTGTTTAATCTCTATTAATGTTTTCTCAACGGACTCTTTAAGATTTTGGCTTAAAATTAAGCCAAGCTCATCTTGGGCTTTTTTAATAGATGGTATGTAACGGTCGATTATGGCATCGGAAATCAAAGGGATTGATGCGGCTAGACGGTAGCTTTCAGATATGTCCCTAGCTAAGTCACTAAGAAGAATCGCCTGATCAGATCCCACATTGTATATGGGGCAATTTGGTGCAGCGTGATCAGCAATCGTCATTAGCCACTCTACAAGGTCATCAGCGTACATATAACTGCGGTAAACTTGATGGTTTGCTTTTACTGCAATTGGCCGTTTATTAATCACATCATCAATGAAGTTACCGATTGCAAAATGTTGGTCTCGCGGTAAATACTTTCCAACAAAGGCAAAGCATCTGGCAATACTCACATTTAATCCCATGCAGCCCAAATCGATGATTGCCCTTTCGGCATCTTGTTTTGCAACAGCATAATCTAGTTTTCCGGGAGCCATTCTAGAGAGATCACCCACAAATGACTCATCAAATGCATCTAAATTAGGTGGCTGAACACCATAAATCGCTCCGGAACTAACATAAACAATTTTACTGTTGGTATAGTGTATTTTTGCTAAATCACAAAAATGGTTAGTGCCAGCTTGTATGTTCTTTTTCTCGTCTTCTGGACTTGATAAATAGTTTCTTACATCAGTGGATGCAGCAGCATGAATAACATAGTCAGCGAACGGCAAACGTTCTGTATTCGTAATGTCAGCAGAATAAAGCTCAACATTTTGGCCAACTAAATCGGGAGTATCTTGAAGAAGTCTGTTTGCATTCCTTGACATCACTATGACTTTACCGATACGCCATGGCGCCAATAGATCCCTAGAAAATGCATCTAAGATGGACTTGCCAAAAAATCCAGAGCCCCCTATAACAAGCAATGTTTTCATTTATGATTTATAGAACTTTCCAACGCGCTTCCAGCATAGCTATACGAGCATCGTCTTCTTTCATGATCATCGAATAATAATCACGCTTATTCATCAGCCACAGCGTTTCGAATTTTACTGCATCCAATAATCCAGCTTCAATCGAAGGACTATCAATCGCATTTGAATTAAAGATCACTTTGCGCGTTTCAAAACGCGTTAAGTTTGTTTTTTTGATGCGCTTTAGCATGGTTAATGCATCAATTGAAACGGCACCGCCAACGACCATATCGATTCTAGCCTCTAGGCAATACTGGCTGGCTTTAACACAGTAGTCGGTTACTTTATCGGTGTTGATA
The DNA here is from genome assembly GCA_021738125.1 of Sulfuritalea sp. Taxonomy (GTDB): domain Bacteria; phylum Pseudomonadota; class Gammaproteobacteria; order Burkholderiales; family Methylophilaceae; genus Methylotenera. Next base: position 179 of record JAIPCR010000120.1, on the reverse strand, counting down.
TCTAAGCGATCCCAACCCATCGATCCACAGAAATCTACTCGTCCAAATACCAGTCCATCTAAGCCATTCTTTGCAGAGGCAAGTTTGGCCATTTCCTCGATATGATTAAATGCTGTAATTGTTTCAACGTTAAAGAGGAATGATGTGTCTTCCTGCTCGATGGGCTCATAGATCTTATT
>JAIPCR010000119.1 GCA_021738125.1 Sulfuritalea sp. | reverse complement strand
TTGTGGTGACTCATGATGAAAAAATCATTCCAACATTTAAGCGTATTTACCATATCCGAGATGGAAAGACGCACGAAGAAGCTGGTGAGGGCCGGGCTTTTGAGTAAGGTTTAGTTTTTATATAAAGATAATTTAGAAAGATGATTTAGATCAAGCTAACTACTTGAGAATAATACGATAATAATTTATCGAGTATTTATTTTCTTGGGAAGTTAAGCGTATGAACAATTTAGCCAAAATTTGGCAGATTTTTACTTCTGCTCCACATCGGGTATTCTTTTTTTGGGGTGGGGTACAGTCATTACTGACCTTGACTTGGTGGATGGCTGATCTAGCAGGGCGTTATGGTGGTTTTTATGCGCCCATCTCATGGACAATATCTCCTATTGACGCACATGCTTTTTTGATGATTTATGGGTTTTTCCCATTCTTTATCTTCGGCTTTTTAATGACAACTTTTCCACGCTGGATGAACGGCCAAGAGGTCGAACGTAAGGCTTACTTGTTGTCATTTTTACTCCTAAGCACTGGATCTATATGGTTTTATCTAGGCCTAATTTTTAGTTTAATCATTTTAAAAATAGCATACCTATTGTTTTTGACAGGATGGGGACTGGGTTTGTATGCATTATTACGCGTGTACTTGCGTGCAAAACATCCTGATAAGCTTCATGCGGCTATTACTTCAGTAGTATTGGGTTTTGGTTGGTTGTTATTGGCAGGATTTGTTAGTAACCAAGCCACGTTTATTGCTATTGCAAAAGTGGGTGGTATTTGGTTGATTTTGTTACCAGTTTTTTTTGCAGTTAGCCATAGAATGATTCCATTCTTTTCGGCAAATGCTATCCCTAACTATAAAATTATAAGACCCACATGGGTGTTAGCAGTTGTCCCTAGTTTTGCATTTATACACGGCATATTTGAGCTTGCGGCACTACAGGCTTGGACATGGCTAGTCGATTTACCTATGGCAGCGAGTGCAATATATTTAACGCGTGCTTGGCGACTGCGAGATAGCCTTAGCGTGCCTATATTAGGTATGTTGCATATAGGTTTTGCTTGGTTTGGTTTGGCTTTAGCTTTATATTCAATGCAAAGTTTTTTCTTATTACTTACTGGTCAGTTGATATTTGCTAAGGCGCCATTACACGCGCTTGTTATTGGATACTTCAGCTCAATACTGATGGCCATGGCGACTCGCGTAACGCTAGGACATTCTGGGAGGATACTTAAAGCTGATCGATTAACTTGGGCAATTTTCTTAGCATTCCAATCCGTCACAATACTTCGGATTGTTTCAGAATTGCCGGGTTTAGACTTATCGGCACGTAGTGATTTGTATCTATGTGCTGGATTGGTTTGGCTTGCTTGCTTTGGGACTTGGAGTTATAAATACCTAGCCATTTATTGGCAAGATGTAAAAACATAAATGAAATAGATCTTTGAAAATTGAAAACCTAATCAGGCTATTCAGTTCTGGTTGTTAATTAAAACTTTAATACTTGATGCACATCAAGTGACCTCATTTGCCTATCTGCTAATGTTTACTTTGAAATTTTGTTAACTTTAGTCGTATAAAAGGAAGTCTATGATTACAACGTTCCAATTAAAAGGCCTTAAGGCATTAGGCGCATTAGTCTTAATATTTAGTACGGTTTCTGCTCATGCAGATGGGCATATCTACAAAGCAAATAAACCAGCATCTGAAAAAACCCTGAAGCTAGGCGAGAAATGGAGCACAGATGAAGTTGTGCGATTGGGCATGGATAATATACGCCAAGCAGTTTCTGTTAGCCAAGGCGATATCATTCAAGGGAAGCTTAATTCTCAGGATTATTTGGCAATAGCAGATGTTGTGGATCGTAACGTAACTGACATGGTAAAAAAATGTAAGTTATCACCGGATGCAGATAAGGCTTTTCACATTGTTGTATTGGTTGATTTGAAAGGCAGTGTTGAGTTTATGCGAGTATCACGCAATGTTCAAACGCAACGAGTAGGTGCTTTAGCCGTGCTACAGACTTTACGTAACTATGGTAAGTATTTCCAGCATAATGGTTGGAGTTTCAATTAGCTCAAGTACCCCTAAGCTTGAATAAGCATATGAACATAGCATATTCTTAATTAAGGCATACTTACCGAATAGGTATAAAGGCTCGTCAAGCTTAGCTGACGGGCCTTTATCTTTCAGAGAAAACTCTAAAAGGTGTACATCAAGGTAACTAAGAAGTTATCTTTGTCACGTTTACGACTGGCATTAGTATTAATACAAGTACTAGTTCCTACATAACAATCCGCTTCTTTAAAGCTAAAATACTCGACTTTGCCACTCCAATTTTTACCATAGCTATAGCCAGCCACTAAATCGAGCTCTTTGCCATAGTGCTTGCCAGTACCTACAGTTGTCGCAAAGTTTTTGTTAGAGTCTAACCAATGGTATTCAGCAGATAATTGCACATCCAAGACTTTACCGTTAAGCGTGATGAAAGTATCTTCAATCCCTTGTTTAGGTGTGGTCAAGAAAGAATCACCTAAGCCCTGAAACAAGTGACCTGTTGCCAAAGGCGTTTGAAACCCATAAAGACTATTGTTGCTAGAAAGAGTTTCACGATCTAAACGTGCCGACCAGTTGCCAAAACCAGCACCGCCGCCTAATCGCCAGTAGTGTGCATCAATGGCGCTATTGCCGCCGTGATAGTTGTCTTGCTTAGCATATTCAGCGGTATAAAGTGCTTTCCAACTATCATTAACTTTATGAGCGCCATCTGCACGAAGTCCAAACGTTTGGGTGGAGTTATCACTGGGACTAGTTAAGCCTGCAGTGAAGCCATTTTTTGCCATATCTTGCAAATAGCCATAGCCTGTCAGATTTTCTGTAGGGGAGTATTTCCATGTCGCATGGGCAATCTCTACGCTACCTTTGCTGAAATATTCACTTGTAATTCTTCTTAAGCCTTCAAAGTGAGCAGCATACAGTTCAACATTTGGTACGCTTTTATTCTCAACGGCAATACCGTCAAATACTTGCATAATTTGGCGGAATTCAACATTGCCGACAAATCGCACATTATCGAGTTTTACCGATTGACGCCCTAGTCGAACTTTAGTGGCTGGCAGACCAGTCCATTCTATAAATAATTGGTTAACACCTGTGTAATCCGGATCAACTACTAGGGGATAGGCTACTTTATTTGCTGGCGTTGCACTACCAAAAGTAGTGTTGGTGTTGTCGTAAAAATCATGATTAAACTGTGTCACATTAATGAGTTGGGCAGCCACACTAAAATTATTGAGTGGTTTTGTTTGCCAGCCTATTAGGCTGCGCATGGTCCAGGCATTGGAATGCTCTGCTTTGCCATCTTGATCAACATTTTCATACCTTAGTCTAAAGTTAGTCATAGGCTTACCCATGCTAATGGCTTCCATTAGCGTAGTTGGCGAAGCCGCTTTAATCGTATCGTCGGCTAAAACTGGCAATGCGTACATCGCAGCAATAGCCGTCAATAGATAAATGTTGAAGTTGTGTTTCATATTAATCCCCAATGTTTTTTTATAGTGATGACAAATTAAAGTCACGGTATGGACTAATTTTCAGAATTAGGGTGTATTTTTTCAATGGCATCTATGATTGGTTGAATACCATTCAGTGTACCGCTAGCCTGCACTTGAATTTGACCTCTACTATTCAATAAGGTGACCGTATTAGAATGTGCTACATCGCCATCTTTAACCAATTTATAGCGACCATTTAATGCGTTAGAGAGTGCACGCACCAATTCATTATTGCCTCGCAGAATCTTCCAATTTTTGTTGAGTTCTTTTTTTTCTGAAAAGACTTTCAGTGATTTTGACGTGTCGGTATCTGGTGTTAAAGAGACTAAAAGAAAACCAATGTGATTACGCATATTGCTTGGAATTTGCCGTTCCACACGCTTCATGCTTTCAACGATAATTGGGCAGGCATTAGAGCAGCCTGTAAAAATTAAGGCTACCACTTGTGGCTTACCAGCTATTGATTCTAGATAGATAGTCTGATTACTCTCTGTTTGCCATGTGCCACCGACTTGATATATCGAGTTGCCAGGCAACGATGGGTCAGCAAAAACTAAGCTACAAAAACTAAGTAGACCAATCAATATTAATGTTTTCATCAACTAGTCCCTATTCATTACCGTCTTGGGCACATCGGAATCCCAAGCTGGCTAGAGTAAATTTAGCATTTAGGCTAGAGCGGAATCCATAACGCATGAAGGCCGCATAATCACTGGGATTGACAGCACCAGAAGATCCAGAGGCACAGTAAAGCTCTTTGTTAACGCTGCTGTCATCACGTGATTCTCCGCTAATCAAATTGGAATTAAAGTCTTCAGTCCATTCCCATATCATTCCATGCATATTATGTATGCCCCAAAAATTTGGCTCATCTTGGCCGACCTCACCGGGAGACTGTTTTGAAGCTTTTGCATACCAATCCAGTATTTTTTGGTTATAGCCCTTTTCCTTACTCCCATCTCTTTGCGTTGATGAAGCCTGTGCTACATACTCCCACTCTGCGACTGTAGGTAAGCGTTTTTTCTGTGTCTGACAATATGCCTGTGCCGCATACCAAGACACATAAATCACAGGTCTATTTAAGTCGCTGTTATTAGGGTTATATTGCTGAACATTCTTTTGCCAGTGGCTTAGATAGGCCTCTTCAGCAAAGAGGCTAGGTGCGGCATCACGTTGCCATTTTTTTTGTTGTGATACAAACGCTTGAAATTCACTGTTAGTCACAGGTTTTTTATCTAATCGAAAAGAGGAAACATTCACAATCGGGCTATCAACACTTAAATACAGCGGGCGATATTCACCCGCTGTAATGTTAGCCATATTGTCTTCAGCCCAAGTGTAGTTGTGGACTAATAACAACAGGGCTAAGCTAAAACGCAACATATGCTTTACAACCAATTAACCATGCTCGCTGTCGTTAGCTGCAGGGGTAATTTTACGTTGCTTATCTACTTGAGCTGGCGTGATTTGACCTCCATTATTGCCAAAACTATTAATAACGTAGGTGAGTACATTGGCAATTTGCCCACTATTTAAGGCAATGGCTGGCATCACACTATCAAAATTCTTACCGTTAACCGTAATTGGACCGGAGCGACCATGTAACAGTATGTTGATGGCGCGATTATGATCCGCATTTAAGAAGTCAGATTTAGCTAATGGAGGAAATGCATTGGGTATGCCTTCACCATTGGCTTGATGGCACGCTAGGCAATTAGACTCAAAGACGTTTTTACCTTGTGCTATTTGTTCCTCTTTGCTGAGTGATTTTGTAGTGTCTACTGTCTGTTTATTGGCAATGGATTGAGCTGCGGAACCTTCTGGTAAATAGACTTTGTCTGCCTGTTTGCCAGAATAAATAATTTTGTCTTCTGGACCTGTC
>JAIPCR010000016.1 GCA_021738125.1 Sulfuritalea sp. | reverse complement strand
TTGCTAACTTCTTTTGCTACTACCGGTTTAGCTGCAGGTGCAGGCTTTGCTGCAGGTGCTGGTTTTGCAGCAGGCGCAGGCTTGGCCGTTGCTACTGGCGCTGGTTTAGGTGCAGGCGCCGCTTTTACAGGCGCTGGTGCGTCGCGCTGTATCAGCCATTTTGAAATGGCAGGTGCCAATTCTTTTTGTGAGCGAGACCCAACAAATACGCCAATATGACCCCCTTGAAATTCGTACAAGGTTTTATCTGTAGAGCTCACTAAGTCATTCAATGGCTTGGTTGCTGCAGGCGGTACTAGATGATCAGCTGAAGCGAAAATATTCAAAATAGGCATGGTGATTTTGCCCAAATCAACGGTTTTTCCGCCTAATTTTAGTTTACCTTTAACTAGTTTATTAGCTTGGTAGCAGTCTTTCACAAATTGGCGCAGACATTCACCCGCTTGGCCTGGGCTATCAAAAATCCACTTTTCCATGCGTAAAAAGCTTAGCAATTTTTCTTTATCTTCCATGACATGTTGCATATCAACATATTTTTTAATGTTGAGATTGAATGGCATGAGCATGAGAAAGCCGTCGTTAAGAATATTGCCTGGCACAACGCCATAGGCATCTACTAGTGCGTCTACATCCATGGTTTTAGACCAGTTGAACAATAGACCGTCGTTGGTAGAAAAATCAAATGGCGCAACTAGGGTAATCAGGTTTTGCACTTTCTCTGGATGTAATGCAGAGTAGATTGCAGAAAAGGTACCACCCTGACATACGCCCATTAGGCTGACTTTTTCACTCTTAGCATTTTTTCTTACGGCATCTACACAGTTATTGATATAACCGTTAATGTAGTCATCCATATTGAGGTAGCGATCAGCTTGCGTTGGATAACCCCAGTCAATAATGTATACATCTAGACCTAGTTCAAGTAGATTGCGGATAAAGCTGCGGTCTGGCTGAATATCTAGCATATAGGGGCGGTTCACTAAGGCATAAACCACCAATACTGGCACGCCACAGGCTTTTTCTTTGGTTGGCTTGTAGTGATAAAGCTTGAGTTTATCTTCTTCGTAAACTAATTGCTTAGGGGCTGTACCGACATCTACTTCGCTGATGTCTGTCAGTAGCTCAGCGCCTTTCATGAGTTTGCTATTAAGCTCACCCAAATGTTTCATCAAGGATTTGGCATCCAAGCTTGAGAACGGGTTATTCATGACTTAATCCTTATTTTTTAATGCTTGAATTTGTGATTCCAGACCTTTGATTTGCTTACGTAGGTCATAGACTATTTTGTACACTTCATCCATCTCAGATCGACGCGCAATAGGGAATTGCACCAGCTCGCTTTCAACTATTTCGTTGTATAGCTTGCGTGCATTAAAGCCAGCATCTGTCAGTGCATTACGCTTTTGTGAAAACGCTTTAGTTTGGAATAACTTATAGAACGTCTTTTCGTTGGTATCTATCCATAAGGCAAAGAAATCATCAAATTTTTCAAATGACTCACCAGCTTCTACCTTGCTAGCAAGGGCTTTGCCCACTTCTTGCATGGCTTCTTGGCCAGTAGTTTGCATCATTTGTTGATATTCGATGTTGTTTGAGGCAAATGTAGACATGGCTTTTGCACATTTAGATAGCAATTCCATTTTCTCGCGGTCTTTGCCTACAGCAGGTGCGCTAAATAGCTTGCCTGTTGCATTTTCAAACATGCCATACATAGCTTTCATTTGCACGAGTATGGCTTCGGGTTGCATGTCGGCCTGGGTGAAATTACCTTGCATAAAGTTACTAGATTGCACTTTAGCGGCGTCAGTCCAAGGCTTACCAAATTGCTGATAAAGATCGGCGTATTGCGCTGTCTGTTTTTGCAGCTGCGTCATGGCGTCTAAATCAAAATTGAATAGTTTGTCGATTACTTGCTTAATCTTGGCAGGATCAGTCAAATCGCTATAACTGTTTGGGTTAATGCTTTTATCACGCATGGCGTTTAACATAGGCTGCCATAGCTCATAAAGTTTTTGCATGGCTTCATTGCCATAAAGCGATTTGCTAAAAATATCTTTAGTTAAATTTGCATCAGCACTCATAGGGAATGCTTGAAAAGATGCTTTAGCCCAATTGGTGAATGGGTTGTCAGTTGTTGTGTTGCTGTTTTGGAAATACGACTGCATTTGAAGCGCTTGGTCGCGCAATGTAGCAAAAGCTTGTTGTTGTGTTTTCATCCAGCTATCAATGTAATCATTTGGGATTTCCACTATCATTCCTTTTCATCTCGCCTACGAGTCTAGGCACGTGCTATTTAGGTAGAACTAGCGTCGGTCACCACTGGTTACCGACGCTTAGAAGGTTAAGCTAAGTGACACTTATTTAGCTTTTGCTTTAACAGGATTAGCAATGTCGATGAAGCTTTTTAATACTTCACGGCTCACTTCTAATTGTTTTTCATAAGCACTGATGCAATTTTCTTGCACTTTAAGCGCTTCTTCAGTTGCACTTTGTGAGTTGCTTGCTACTGTGCTGAACCAAGTGTTAAATTGATTAAGCGCTTCTTTAGTTTGTGGTGTTTCTGGCAAACCAGGAATACTAGTAAAAGCAGCGTGTGTTTTGCCAATTGCATCCATCCACTGAACGCGTAGATCTTTTTGTGCGCTTAGTAAATTGTTAAATACTTGTTTCTGTGTGCTTGTTAAAACGTCAAAATACTCAAGTTGTTTGTCCATCATTTTAGTTCCTTTCTAAGTTAAAAATTACTCACCTTTAGTAGGCGAAGATTGCTTTAGTACATCAAAAAAACTCTTAGTCACTTCACGGCTCATTTCAAGTTGTTTATCAACCACTTCTTGCCATGCTTGTTGTGCTTTAGCGCTATTTTCTGCGGCAAAGCGTTGTTGTAAATCGCGCAGGGTATCCGTTAACATTTGGTTCTCGGTTTTTAGTGCCGCGTATTCTTTAAGTAAGCTCTCGTATTTAGCTTGTGGCACATAGCCGAGTGATTGATAAAAATCAGCCATGCGCTCCATCATTTTGTCTACGCCAGGAAAAGCTTGGCTTTCAGGCGAGAGGCCCCAGAATTTGCTGGCCGCTTCCATTCCTTGTTGTTGCGCGATTTTAAAAAATTCATTGGCACCTTGCTTGAACATGGGGTTGGAAAGCATTTCCATCATCATTTTTATTTGTTGTTCAGTCATCATGCTTAGGCTTCCTTTTTAATTGGGTGCTGATTTATCAGCACTTGCATCGTCACTAGATGTTGGCGTGCTACCAGGCGCCCATATTTGCCAAGGGTTGCTCATCATCTTAAACATGTCAGCATCTTTCATGGCGCCAAACTGTTTTAACCATGAACCCAGCATGCCGAAGTAATTTTTTAAATCCCAGCCTGAGGTCAGCATAAATGGCAATGAGCGGTTGAGATCGCGAATATAAGAGCGGACAACGTAGGCTACGTTGATGTCAGGATCACCAAAAGCTTCTAAATGTGCTTTTAGTTTCTCGTATTCTTCTTCGTCTAACCTGATGGTAATAGGTTTAAGTGCCATGATTAATCCAATTAATGTTTCTAAAGTATGTTTATTGTATTACAAAAGTAATACTTGTCAACTACTTATTGCAATATTTTTTAAAATAATTGATCAATTTCTATGTTTGATTAATTTAGCCTAGTACATAAAGACCATAATTTAGTGAATTATGATTGTTAATTATGGCAATATACTATATCTTATGTCTTATATAAGACTTTAATAAAAAATTCATGAATAAATCAATGCCGATGCGCTAGTATGGTAAAAATTAATTAATGAAACATTGAAAGAAATCATGAGCCAGCATCGACTTAAACCACTATTTGCACCAACCTCAGTAGCCGTATTCGGCGCCAACGATCACATCGATTCTGTCGGGCAGATTGTCTTTCAGAATATGCTGCAAAGTGGCTATAAAGGTGCGCTCTACCCTATAAATACCACCCATAAAGAGGTGCAGGGATGTAAGGCTTACAGCGATATATCGCAAATTACTGGGCCGGTAGAATTAGCTGTCATTGCAACGCCACCCGAAACTGTGCCAGGCATTATTGAGGCGTGTGGTAAGCATCATGTTAAGGCTGCAGTGATTATTACAGCAGGTTTTGGTGAAGCGGGTGAGGCAGGCAAAGCCTTAGAGCATGAGGTGCTAGAAAAAGCACAGCAATACGATATTCGACTGATAGGCCCTAATTGTCTTGGTGTGATGCGTCCTGATATTGGACTGAATGCCACTTTCAATAAAGGCAGTGCTATTGCAGGCAATATTGCTTTTATCTCGCAATCTGGTGCCTTGTGCACCGCTATTTTGGATTGGGCTAAATCAAATGATGTAGGCTTTTCCAGCGTCATCTCTATGGGTGCCGCATTGGATGTGGATTTTGGCGAAATACTCGACTACTTAATTTCTGATACAAAAACACAAAGTATATTGTTATACATAGAAGGTATTCATAATGCGCGTAGTTTTATGAGTGCAATTCGCGCTGCTGCCCGTATTAAACCTGTGGTATTGATTAAGGTTGGGCGCCATGCGGCCGCTTCTAAAGCTGCAGTTTCACACACCGCTGCAATTGTGGGTTCTGATGATGCCTTTGATGCAGCCTTACGTCGTGCGGGTGTGGTGCGTGTGCGAACCGTCACCCAGCTATTCTCCGCAGCTAAGGTGCTTTCTTACGGATTTGTCCCTACTGGTAAGCGATTAGCGATTGTAACTAATGGCGGCGGGCCAGGCGTCATGGCAACAGATTGTGCGATTGATTTGGGTTTAATCATGGCGACGCTGTCTAGCAGTACGATTGAAAAACTAAATAAAGTATTACCGGCTAATTGGTCGCATAGTAACCCGGTTGATATTATTGGTGATGCACAAGTTGATCGCTACCAGCATGCGGTTAAAGCTTGCTTGGAAGATCTGAATGTTGACGGTGTTCTGACCATATTGACGCCACAAGCCATGACTAAACCACTGGAAGTAGCAGAGGCGGTTATTGCATTATCCAATCAATACAACAAGCCTTTGCTCACTTCTTGGATGGGTGGTGAGCAAGTTGAGGCGTCTCGCCTATTATTTAATCATGCAAAAAAACCTAGCTTTAGCACGCCAGAGTCAGCGGTAGAGGTTTTTTCTTACCTATCTGCATACCACGATAATCAACAGCTTTTAATGCAAGTGCCAGGCTCGTTGTCGCATCATAGTGAGCCAGATGTAGAGAGTGCTCGCATGATTATTGAGGGCGCCTTGTTGGATAAGCGCAAAGTGTTGGGCGAAATGGAATCAAAAGCATTATTGGCCGCTTTTCATATCCCTGTGGCGCAAACGATGGTGGCACGCTCGCCTAGTGAGGCCTTGTTAATTGCGCAGCAATTAGGGTTTCCAGTCGCGATGAAAATTAATTCCCCGGACATTACGCATAAATCTGATGTGGGCGGTGTTAGGCTTAATCTAGTGAATGCCTTGGAAGTACGTGCGGCTTATCATGAAATTATTGAGAATGTGAAGCTTCACGCGCCTACGGCGCACGTGAACGGCATTTCAATACAACCTATGATAGTCAAGCCTAATGGGCGTGAGTTGATGGTTGGGGTTGTGAATGATGAGGTATTTGGCCCTATCATTACATTTGGCGCCGGCGGTACAACGGTCGAGATTGTGGCTGACAAGTCTGTGGCATTGCCACCCCTCAATACATTTTTGGCGAAAGACCTGATTAAGCGAACACAAGTTGTAAAAATGTTAGGCACTTTCCGGAATATGCCACCAGCAAATATAGAGGCTTTAGAGTGTGTGTTGCTAAGAGTGTCTGAAATGGTATGTGAATTGCCTATGCTGATGGAAATGGATATCAACCCATTAATATTAGATGAGAATGGCGTATTAGCGGCAGATGCCAGAATAGTGTTAGGGACTCGACCACCTAGCACTGACCCTTATGCGCATATGGCCATCTACCCATATCCTACTCACTTGGTCAGCAATTGGCAGATGGTAGATGGCTCTAACGTGGTGATTCGCCCCATACAACCCGAAGATGTGTGGTTAGTGAAGGAGTTTGTAAAAAATCTTTCTGACGAATCGCGCTATTTCCGATTTATGAAGAGCGTTGAGGAATTAAGTGTATTAACACTAGTGCGTTTCACGCAAATTGACTATAGCCGTGAAATGGCGTTGATTGCCGTGAATGAAGAGCAACATAAAGAGGTTGAATTGGGCGTGGCACGCTATGCCATTAACCCAGATGGTGAAAGCTGTGAATTTGCTTTAGTGGTGGCAGATACGATGCGAGGCACCGGACTTGGTCAGAAATTAATGTTAGCTTTGATGGATATTGCGCGATCTAAGGGATTAAAAAGAATTGAAGGTGAAGTGCTGAAAAATAACGCGAACATGCTGAAACTGATGAAGCGCATAGGTTTTTCTGTCACAACGAATCCAGATGATAGCAATATTAAAAACGTACATAAAATGTTATGACCGAGTGATATGCATACCGCTTACATTACCCATTTAGAGTTTCTTAAGCATGATATGGGCGCAGACCATCCTGAATGTCCTGCGCGTATTTATGCGGTAAAAGATCAGCTGATTGCTTCTGGCTTATTGGACCATTTAAGCCATCATGATGCACCTAAAGCCAGTAAAGAGCAGCTTGCCCGCGTGCATTGTAGCGACTATATCGAATGGGTATTTAATCAATCACCAGATTCTGGTCTCATTGATTTAGATGGCGATACCTATATGAACCCATATACACTAGATGCTGCATTATATGCCGCCGGCGCTGTGGTGCATGCTGTTGATTTAGTGATGGATGGCAATACAAATAATGCATTTTGTAATATTCGCCCACCAGGACATCATGCAAAAAGAGCCGGGGCTTCTGGCTTTTGTATTTTCAATAATGTGGCCGTGGCCGCCGCGCATGCGCTAGACCAGCATGGATTAGAACGTGTAGCGATTGTAGATTTTGATGTTCATCATGGTGATGGTACTGAAGATATTTTCCATGATGACCCGCGTGTGATGCTGTGTTCGACATTCCAACATCCTTATTACCCATATTGTGGTGCCGATTCTGGTAACGATCATATTATTAATGCGCCACTGACTTCGGGAAGTTCTGGAGAGCAGTTCCGTCAGGCGGTGACTGAACAATGGTTGCCAGCCTTAGAGCGCTTTTCACCACAAATGATATTTATTTCAGCAGGTTTTGATGCGCATTGGGAAGACGATATGGGCGGTCTCGCTTTGCGTGAAAATGACTATTTTTGGGTGACTGAAATACTTAAAGATGTTGCCAATCGTCATGCCAATGGCCGTATCGTTTCAGCTTTAGAAGGCGGCTACTCATTACATGCTTTGGGACGTAGCGTGATGACGCACGTTAAAAGTTTAAGTGACCTTTAATGCATTAAGTCTGGTGAAATAAGTAGTATTTCACCGTTGCCATTGCAGGCGCCATCCCCGACAAAGCGTTGTACGCGTTGTGTGGAAATGCTGGCAAATTGAGTGTCTAAAGTTGCAAATGATTTAAACATTAAGCTTAAAAATGGCAGGGTGTGTGTGCCACAATTTTGCATGGTGGCGTTCAGCCTTGGTGTTTTAGCTAATAATAATGTGCCACGTTGCATGTTAAAGCCCGTGTAACTTCCCACCTTGCCTAATACCCCTATGGTGCCGGCAATCATGCGGCTAGCACAATAATCACCTGCGTTGCCTTCAATCAGTATCAGCCCTCGGCGCATTTGGTCACCTACGCGGTCGCCAGCATTCCCCTTGACCAATACAGTGCCACCGCCCATGCCTTTTCTAAGGCCAGCCGAAGCACCCCCTAGAAAATCGCCAGTATTGCCGTCAATTCTGATTAAGCCGTTTTGCATATTACATGCGGCAAAGGCTAAGGTGTTGCCATGGCAATGAATGGTGCCTTGTTTTAAGCCAAAACCTAAATAAGCGCCGGCGTCGCCTTCAATATGCATGTGCCCAGAAGACATATTGGCGCCTAAATAGTCGAGCTGATGGCTGGTATTTTTGAAGTGGATGTTTTGCGCATCATCACCACTCACGCTAAATATTTCATCGACACGAATTTGATTTTTACCATAGAGAATCAGTAAGCTAGCAATTTCTGAGGTTGATTTATTGGCTAAATAATTTGGGGTTAGGGCTGAACAATCGATAGAAAACTGTAGCGTCTTTTTTAAGGTAAACGTAAGCGCAGCCATTAAATATTACCCGCCATTATTTCGTGTAATTTAAAATGATGCGGCCCTAATTTGCCACCGTAATTGCCAGCAGAAATGCGTTTTACGCCGCTGGCTGCGCCTAGGTTGCAAATCGCCTGTATGCCTACTTGCATGGCTTTGGCGATATCAGAAAAACTAATACCATCAATCACAATTTCCATGACGCTTTCAATGTCAGCTGAAAGTTCGCTATGGGTGACGCCTTTTAAAGTGGGGCAAAAGGCATCATTGGTTGAGGCAAACATGGTTTTATAGCGACTGCCAACTTTAGAGCCAGAGCGCACTACACCACCAGGGAAGGGCATAATGACATTGGGGATTTTTTTCATGGCGTCAATGGCGACTTCAGCAGCGGCTAATGCAGCGGGTTGTGAGGTGGCTAAGATTAAAAAGTTACCGCCACCAATAGCGCGCACCATGCCCGTGGTTTCTTCACATAAAAATTCGCCATCCATGACTGGAATGCGCCAATAACGTTTGTTTGCAATTAATTTAGAAGTTTGATAGCCGTCACCAAAGAAACGTAAATGTTTGCCCAAGTTGATGTTATCTTCACTGGTGATGCCGGCAAACGCCGCTGCAGTAGGGCAGGTGAGTATGCTTTGCCCCATGCGAGTTTCGAGTTGTTGCATGAGTACTTTGCTGCCCATGGCAAACATTAAAATACTCACGCCTGCTCTACCATCTGGCGTTTCATCAGGTATTAATTCACGCTCAATCCCTGCTTCTACACCACAGCCAATCACGGATGTGGCAAAGCCTGTCATGGCGTTGGCCGCGTGATAGGCCCACTTTAAGTTTTGTGCTGTAATGATGACGCGCGTGCCACGCATATTGAATGCTTCGGCAAAGGTGTCGTCTATAGTGATACCGTTAATTAACATGGCATTCATCGTTATTGAATTAAGCTGTTTCGTCGCCTGAAATAATTTTACCTACCCACGCTTCAATGGGAATAATGCCAATTTCTTTAGCCTTTTTAGCGTCGGCTTCAAGCAAGATATCTTGTACCAAATCAACTTGCTTCCATCCTGCTAATGGCGTTTCGCAATGTTCACGTGGCACATAGCGTGAATCGCGCACTTTTTTATATTTTGGGATATAGCGAGGGCAGTTTTGCCAAAATTCAGACAGCTTCACGGTCACTACAAAGTCTGCCTCTTTGTAATGTGCTAATAATGCGGGGTCTTTTGAAATGCTTGCGCTGCCTTGCACGCGCAATCGATTAGGGGTTTCAAACGAGATAAACAAGAGGCCTACGTTGGGATTGGTGCTGATGTTGCCCATAGAAAAGAACATGCCGTTGCCATCGTAGCTCGGAAAAATTAAAGTGGTATTGTCTAGCACTTTGACAAAGCCTGCATCGCCCCCTTTGTATGAAACAGTAGGGCGCCCTTGATGGTCGATTGAGGATAAAAAGAACATGCCGACACTTTCAATAAACCCTTTAGCGCCTTCATCAAATTCGGTACGACAGACAAGCTCTTCTACACGGTCCGCCATGCCTCTAGTACCAAAAGCATCTTGAATGACGCGGTGTTGTTCACCATATAATCTGCTCATTATGACTCTCCCATTTTCAGTGTGACACTTGCTTGTTCTGATGCACATTGATGCTACCACGGCCGTCACTGCTTATTTCATCAGCATGAATCTTAACGCTATCTAATTGCATGGTGTGATATCGATTGAAATAATCTTTGAGGTCTTTTTCTACGCGTATATCAAAAGCCGGCTTAGTGGTATGCGTGGTGCCCCAAACCACTTTAACTACTTTGCCATCTTTAACCACTAACTCACCATCTTTAAACACATAGTCAGGTTTGGCAAACATGGCTTCGCGATCAGCTTGGTCGGTATATACCGTGATATCAGCGCCTGCGCCAACGCCTAAATGACCGCGGTCATTAAGCCCGATGAGTTTTGCTGCACCCGCTCGCGTCATAATGGCAATTTCATACAAGCTGTATTCACGATTTAAGCTAGTGAGATTGCTCATGGCTTGCGCATCTAAATTGAGTTTGGCAAAGGCTTCATTTCTAAAGCTTTTGTCCATGAGTAAACGAATGAGGTGCGGGTAGCTGGTAAATGGCGCACCATTCGGGTGGTCTGTAGTTAAAAAGATGCGCCATGGGTCTTCTACTGACAAGAATAGTTCTAGACCAATGGCCCATTGCAAGGCATTGACGTAATTTTGGTCGCGATATTTAAAGGGCAGTACGCCACAACCAGCATCGCACTCAATATCCATGAGCACAGATTTTTTCGGGTTAGCGTGTTTTGCATTGAGCTGTTGCATCATGCTGTCACCAGAGGCGGTGACAGTTTGACCAAATAAAATTTGACCAACATCGGCGGTGATATGCTTATTTTTATTTAATGCTTCAGAGATTTGTGCCGCGGCTGAGGAGAATTTCTTATCGCCTTCAGTGCCATAGCTATGAAATTGGATATGTGTCAGGTGCATAGGCAGACCATCAGAGGCGTTCATGGTATTGAGCGTGGTTTCAAAATTACCAGCTGCACCTAAGTTATTGCAATGTACATGCAATGGCTTAGCAATACCCAGCTCATGCACAGCACGGCTTAAGCTTTTTAAGATTTCTCTTGGCGAGATTTGGTAGTGACGGTTATTTTCATCCAAATCTAGCTTGCGCTGATTGAATTTAAAGGCATTGATGCCGCCAGGGTTAACCACTTTAATGCCTATGGATTGGGTACTATGCAGTATCCATGCCACGTAATCATTGATAGATTTTTGATCTTTTTTGCTGGCCAACATACGTAAAAAATAGTCATCATTGCCCAGCATGGCATAACCACCCTTGTCTATCATGGGGGTGTCGGCCATTTCAAGGTGGGCTTGGCGGGCATTAATTGGCATGAGTGCTGGTTCAAAGGCGGCGGTGTAGCCCATTTCTATGTAGCGAAAGCCAGTGTCGGTGGTATTAGGCGTGGCATGATGGCTACAGTTAGGTGTGCAAATATGGGCTTCAGGCTCGCTATATTGTTTGCTTTCTTGAAATTCGGGCAACATCATGCGAGCGATATTGATTTTGCCACCACCAATATGGCTGTGCATGTCAATCGCACCGGCCATGACAATTTTGCCGCTTAAATCAAAGGTTTTTGTCACTTTGCTAGGGTCTGAGGGTTTTGCAACTATGCGACCTTGGGCAATATAAATATCTTCTAGCACACCATTTTTTTGTTGTGCAGGGTCATATAACCGGCCATTTTTAAGACAGGTAATCACGTTAATAGCGCCTCTATTTGGAGTACGACTTCACTTAAGCTTGGTAGCTGATTTTCGCGTAACTGCTTGAGCGGCATCACTACTGAACTGTCCATTCTAAACATGCTGCCTGTATGGTCTACACCAGGGATGCCTACTGGAATGAATACTGCTGGCACAATGTCAAATTGCATATTGGGGTGGCCAATCACAATAGTGGGGGCATCACACGTAGGCTGCTGCGTGTTAAATGAACTGACCCACAATAAGGCGTCACATTTGTTCAGTTGTTGATTGCTTGAAAAGTGATGTGCATCATAACTCGCTTGGTCTGCAAAGAATCGGCTTCTAGTGGGGTAGCCACTTAACCAAGTGCTGGTATTGTTTACACTAGTGTCGCCATCGCCAGCATTAAGGGGTAGGCCTGCGACACGGGTATTTTCATTTAGCTTGGCGATGAGATGCGTAATGCTTTGCACGGTGAGCTCAGCATGCGCATATTGAAAATTGCTGGCACTCCAAATAATGACAGCATATTGAGCGGCTTTTAATGTATCTAAGATTGATTGCAGTGCTTCAATGGTAATGCCAGCCACTTGATTTTCGGTTATTTTTTTGTTGTTCATCAAGGCGTTGAGTGCGCTAATAATCTCTGGCAATTTGGCCGTGTCAGCGGCAATCACCGTTGGTGCTTTTCCTGCGGGTGAGATACCCGCCTTCAAGTTATCTGCTGACAAATGCTTGGGCACTGCTAGATAAATAATTTCTGGCCTAGGTTTATCGAATAGGCTGTGTTCATTCCATACTAGTTTTTCAAAAAAACGGGGATGGCTAGACACGATGTCAGTGCCGATTGCCAAAATCACATCGGCACGATTTTTCACCTCGGTGAGCGTGGTTGTTTGCCAGCCACTATGTTGTATGGTCAGGGTATTAGCTACCGTAGATTCAGAATGCATGTGGTCTAGCGTGGCATGGGTTTTTTTAGCCAAGGCTACTATTGCTCGCATACCTTGCACTTCAGTCCCTAGGCCAGCAAATAATGGCTGATTGCTTGCGCGCAAAATATCTGCAGCAGCCTGAATGGCGGTATTGAAATCACTTGCTTTGCCCGCGATGCGGGGGGTGTTTGAATTAGTCAGCCAAGCACTGTTATAAAAACTGATGCTTTTAGTACAAGCGTTTTTAATATTCAGGGGTGATGTTGACGTCAACACCAAGTCATCACAGAGTAAGCCACAGGCAGGGCAACAGTGTGTGATTGGTAAAGTAGGCTTGTTTGACGATTTCATTAAATGTAATTCTGCCACATTGTCAGTGCTCGCGGTTTGAAACAAGTGATGAACATGCAAATGTAGGTTTATTTTAAGCGCCAAAAATGGTATTTTATCGTTCTTTTCAATAAGTTAATTAAATGGAGTAATTATGGCTGTTCAACGCACGCTTTCTATCATCAAACCTGATGCGGTAGCAAAAAATGTAATTGGTAAAATCTACACCCGTTTTGAAAACGCAGGTTTAAAAGTTGTTGCTGCGAAAATGGCACAATTAACTCAAGCAGAAGCAGAAGGCTTTTACGCAGTTCACGCTGCACGCCCATTCTTTGCTGATTTAGTTAAATTTATGATTTCTGGTCCAGTGATGATCCAAGCTTTAGAAGGCGAAAATGCTGTACAAGTGAATCGTGATTTAATGGGTGCTACTAATCCAAAAGAAGCGGCTGCTGGCACAATTCGTGCAGATTTTGCAGAAAGCATTGATGCGAATGCGGTGCATGGTTCAGATTCAGCAGAGAATGCAGCGATTGAAATCGCTTACTTCTTCGGCAAATAATTTAACTTTCGTCGCTATGCTGTGTTGCTCACAAAAAATTATTTCTAGCATATTTAGTATATGCGGCGTCTTAATTTTTTGTTCTCGCCTTGCCTAGCTTAGAAATTTAAATGATGAGTATGTAAAAGGTAAAAACAATTTTGGTCAATTTGCTCAATTTCAATCAGCCACAACTGGCACAATGGTTTGCTGATAAAGGTGAAAAGCCTTTTCGCGCCAAGCAGTTGATGCGCTGGATGCATCATTTTGGTGTGTTTGATTTTGAGCAGATGACTGATATTGCCAAAGTATTACGTGAAAAATTAGCACTTGAGGCTGAAATTACTTTGCCTAACGTGCAGTTAGAGCAAGTATCTAACGATGGCACGCGTAAGTGGTTAATCGGTGCGGACACGGCAAATAGTATTGAAACCGTATTCATTCCTGAGGATGATAGAGGGACTTTGTGTATTTCATCGCAAGTGGGCTGTGCGTTAGAGTGCACTTTTTGTAGTACTGGCCGTCAAGGCTTTAATCGAAATTTAAGTGTTGCAGAAATTATTGGTCAGCTAGCTATTGCTAATCAGTCGCTGCGACAAGAGGCGGGTTACGATATGTTGCCCGCAGGTGAGCGCATTATTAGCAATGTGGTCATGATGGGGATGGGCGAGCCGCTGGCAAATTATGACAACGTTGTCACTGCCATGCAGATTATGTTGGATGATAATGCGTATGGCTTGAGTCGCCGTCGTGTAACGCTCTCTACTAGTGGTTTGGTGCCTGCCATGGATAGACTGAAAGAAGACTGCCCGGTAGCGTTGGCGGTAAGTCTACATGCGCCTAATGACGGCTTGCGTGATGTGATTGTGCCGATTAACAAAAAATATCCATTAAAAGATTTAATGGCAGCATGTAACCGTTATTTAGAAAAAGCGCCACGTGATTTTGTCACTTTTGAATATGTGATGTTGGATGGCGTCAATGACACCGTCGAGCATGCACATGAATTGTTGGCGCTGGTCAAAAACGTATCATGTAAATTCAATTTAATTCCATTTAATCCTTTTTTAAATAGCGGCTACCAGACCTCTCAACCCAATCATATTCGTGTGTTTAGAGATATTTTGATGCAAGCAGGTTATGTGGTGACGGTGCGTAAAACCCGTGGTGAAGACATAGATGCGGCATGTGGGCAGTTAGCTGGTAAAGTGTTAGATAAAACTAAGCGTACTTTCAATAGAATTGCAATTGAGGCCATTTAATGCCATTAAATACGAACTTCAGTAGCCCGAAAATGAATATAAGAACAATTTGCTTTAGCCTGGTAATGTGTATCCTCAGTTTTGTCGTCGTAGGATGTGCAAGTCAGCAACAGCAAGAAAAGCAAAATGAAAATTTAAAAGATAGAGCTAGAGCGCATACTGATTTGGGTGCGGTTTATTTTCAGCAAAAACAATATGAAATTGCGCTAGATGAATTTACGCTGGCCTCAAAAATAGACCCCAGTTTCGCTTCTGCATTTAACGGCTTAGGTTTGGTGAATGCCGCACTTGGTAAAGATGACGTTGCTGATGTCAATTTCAAGAAATCGATACAATTAGAGCCAATGAATTCGGAAGCACGTAATAATTACGGCAGTTTTTTATGTGCAAGAAACCGAATTGATGAATCAATCGTCGAATTTCTAGCGGCTGTCAAAAATCCATTATATACGACACCTGCAATGGCCTATACCAATGCCGCCATTTGTTCTATACGTAAGCAGGATACAATCAGTGCAGAAAACTACCTACAACGGGCCTTGCAAATAGAACCATTATCGCAAGCGGCGGCTTATCAGTTGGCCAGTATTCAATTCAAACGCAATGATGCATTAGCTGCTAAACAAACGCTGCAAAATGTGATGCTTGGTCAAACAGGGCCTGAAATATTATGGCTGGCTATTCAAATAGAGCGTGTCATAGGCACCAGAGATGCAGAGGCAAGTTACGCCTTAGAGTTGAGACGTAAATATCCAGCGTCTGAGCAAGCGAAGTTATTACAGGGCGGCAAATAACCATGACTGATGAAGTGACAACGAATCTTCCTGATCTTAAAAAAGTAGTCAGTCCATCGCTGGGCGAAGTGTTGTTTTCTGCGAGAACTGCTAAAAAACTATCCATTAAAGATGTATCGAATACTTTACGTTTAAGTACTGTACAAATTGAAGCCTTAGAAACTAATAATTTTGCTGCATTGCCTCAGCCTATGGCAACGCGCGGATTTATTAGGAATTATGCTCGTTTGTTAGAGTTGGATGCAGAGCCTTTACTCGAAAACTATCGTGCGCTTATGCCAGATAGCTTGCCTAGTGCCTTGAGTGTGCAAACTTCTACAAATCAAGTCATGATATCTAAAAATAGTAAACCTACATTCAAGTATATTTTTAGTGGTATGTCATTAGTGGTGTTTTTGGTGCTGCTGGTTTTTTATATCAGTAACTCGCCACAGTCAGAGCAGGTGGCTGAAAAAACGGTAGTTGCTACGCCATCGGATATTGCCTCAGTGAATATTCCCTTACCAGAGATTGCTTTGCCTGCAGCTGAGCGGCAGTCTGAAGCTATTGTCGCTGGAGTGACTGCTGAGAGTGCTGTAGTTAATACTGAGGTCGTACAACCTGTCGCCATAGAAAAACCCAATGTGATTAAGGAGAATGTGGTGGTTGCCACACAACCAGCGCCGGTAGTTAAAAGCATCGTTGATGATGTAGGCAATGGAAAAAATGTCACTTTGTCAGTCTCAGAAGAAGTTTGGGTGCAAGTGAAAGATAAGTCGGGTGCTGTGATTTATGAAAAGAAATTAGCGGCAAATACTACCGATGGTTTTGATGGCTTACCTCCTTTATATCTATGGGTCGGTAATGCAAAAGCAACCACAGTGACTTTTTTAGGCAGGCCAGTAGACCTGACGAGTAAAACTAAAAATAATATCGCACGCATTACGCTTGAATAACTTTAGGAATGGCTGTGACATTATCTTTGCTTAATCCTCCACGCAAAACTTTGCAGGTCATGATAGGGCAAGTGCCTGTGGGCGGGGGCTTGTTAGGCACCACAGCAAGTGCAGTCGTTGTGCAAAGCATGACCAATACCGATACTGCTGATGCACAAGCCACCATCAAGCAGGTCTATGAATTGTGGCAAGCGGGCAGTGAAGTAGTCCGTATTACCGTTAACTCCCCCGAGGCTGCTGCGCAAGTGGGCAATATCCGTCGTGGTTTAGATGCCTTAGGTTGCTCAGTACCTCTAGTCGGCGATTTTCATTACAACGGTCATAAGTTGTTAGCACAGTATCCTGATTGTGCTGAAGCGCTTGCTAAGTATCGTATTAATCCTGGCAACGTAGGTAAAGGCGCGAAGCGTGATGAGCAATTTGCGGCCATGATAGAGGCGGCTATTCATTATAAAAAAGCAGTGCGCATTGGTGTGAACTGGGGTAGTTTGGATCAAGTTAAAATGGCGAAAATGATGGATGACAATGCCAAATTGGCAACGCCACTATCATCAGATGCTCTGATGCGCGAAGCACTTATTCAGTCTGCATTAGAAAGTGCACAACAGGCGGTTGAGCTGGGGCTATCGCCTAATCAAATTATCATTTCTTGCAAAGTCAGCCATGTACAAGATTTGGTCGCCGTTTATGCAGATTTAGCGCAACGCAGTGATTATCCATTGCACTTAGGTTTGACCGAGGCCGGTATGGGCTCTAAAGGTATTGTTGCTTCTAGCGCTGCCTTGGCTTTATTACTACAGCAAGGGATAGGTAATACTATTCGCGTGTCATTAACGCCTGAACCTAATGAATCACGCACTAAAGAAGTAATCGTGGCCCAAGAGATTTTGCAAACGATGGGTATTCGTTCGTTTACCCCATTGGTGACGGCTTGCCCCGGTTGTGGCCGTACTACATCTACTTACTTTCAAGAGTTAGCGATGCAAATTCAAAGCTATTTGCGTAATCAAATGCCAGTGTGGCGCGAGCGCTATGCCGGCGTTGAAAACATGAATGTAGCTGTGATGGGGTGCGTGGTGAATGGGCCTGGAGAATCTAAATTAGCGAATATTGGTATTAGCTTACCAGGTACTGGAGAAACACCAGTCGCTCCGGTGTTTGTCGATGGCGAAAAAACCGTCACGCTAAAAGGCGATAATATCGCTGAAGAATTTCAGGCGATAGTAGAAGCATACGTACAAAAAAATTATGTAGCAGGTGGCAAGTTACACCACACAAATACGCCAAATCTAAGCAATAGCTTGGCGCGTACCAATCAAACGATTCCAATTAAAGCAGTGTAGTTATGGTTGAAAATTCAACAAAAATTAAGCCAACAAAATTTCAAAGTATTAAAGGGTTTTACGACATTTTGCCAGAGCATACGCCGCTTTGGTTTAAGTTAGAGGATGTCGCTCGTCGTGTGCTAGCCCAGTATGGCTATAAAAATATTCGGATGCCCTTGGTTGAACCTACGGATTTATTTGTACGTTCAGTGGGTGAGCATACGGATATCGTCGAAAAAGAAATGTACGCTTGGCAAGATGCATTGAATGGCGACAAGCTTACTCTAAGGCCGGAAGGCACAGCCGGTTGTGTGCGTGCGGTGATAGAAAGCAATCTCACTTATAACGGCCCCGTAAGGTTGTGGTATAGCGGTGCGATGTTTAGGCATGAAAACGTGCAAAAAGGTCGTCAGCGGCAATTTCATCAAATCGGCGTTGAGGCCTTTGGTTTTGATAGCCCGCAAGTTGATGCAGAGCAAATTGTCATGCTGGCAAGGCTATGGCGCGAATTAGGTATTCAAGATGTTGAATTGCAAATCAATAGCATAGGTGACGCACATGAGCGCGCAGAGTACCGCAATGTGTTGATTGCTTATTTTGAGCAACACATGGATTTGCTAGACGAAGATGCGAAACGCCGATTACACACTAACCCTTTACGCATTTTAGATAGCAAAAATCCACGTATGCAAGCCATGTGTGAAGCTGCACCAAAGTTGATTGATTGTTTAGGAAATGAAACCCGTGCGCATTTTGATGGTCTGTGTAAGTTATTAGGTGATGCGGGTGTTGCTTATAAAATTAATGCCCGTTTGGTGCGAGGCTTAGATTATTACAACCGCACGGTATTTGAGTGGGTAACGACTAAACTCGGCGCGCAAGGCACTATTGCAGGTGGTGGGCGCTACGATGCTTTAGTAGAACGTTTAGGTGGAGATGCTACGCCAGCCTGTGGTTTTGGTATTGGGCTAGAGCGGGTATTTTTATTGATGCAAGAATACGGCATTAGTGCAGATGATGCGCCTGATGTGTATTTGGTGAATGTAGGCGAATTAGCTGAACAGCAGGCGTTCTCAATTACTGAAAAATTACGCAATGCTGGCTTAAATGTGGTGCTGCATGCAGGTGGTGGTAGCTTTAAATCACAAATGAAAAAAGCCGATAGAAGCCAAGCACGCTTTGCTATGATATTAGGCGATGATGAAGTGCTGAATCAGCAAGTGACATTAAAAGCTATGTTAACGACTGAAAAAGGCGAGCAGCAACAATGTAGTATTGAATCAGCGATTGATTTCTTAAAGGGCAGCAAAGGCTAATATTTAACAATGAGTGGTGCTGATATGAATCAAGCAAGTCCATTATTGCAGTTAAAACAGTTGACTGTTGCACCCAAAAAAACGCCTGCTCGGTTGCTAGTGAACCAGGTAAGTTTTAGCATAGACAGAGGTAAAACGACGTGTGTCGTGGGTGAGTCAGGCAGTGGTAAAAGCTTAACAGCCCTATCTGTAATGGGTTTGTTGTCTAAACAATTACAGTTAACCTCAGGTCAAGTATTGTTTAATGATGGCGAATCAGGCGAGCAAGATTTAACGCAATTAGATGAAGCGCATTTGCGAAAAATTCGCGGCGCTAAAATTGGTATGATTTTTCAAGAGCCTATGACCTCACTTAATCCTGTGCTGACTGTGGGCTATCAAATTGGCGAGAGTTTAACCACACATTTAGGCATGAAGGGCGATTTGTTGAAAGCCAAGATTGCCAGTCTATTAGAAATGGTTGGTATTCCACCTAGTCGTGCGAATAGCTACCCAGATGAGTTGTCAGGTGGACAGCGTCAGCGAGTAATGATTGCCATGAGCATTGCCTGTGAGCCGCGCTTATTAATTGCTGATGAGCCAACAACAGCGTTAGATGTGACAGTGCAAGCACAAATACTCAAGTTATTGGATGAGCTTAAAACGCGCATGAACGTGGGTATGCTATTTATTACGCATGACTTTGGTGTGGTGGCAGACATTGCCGATGATGTAGTGGTGATGTTTAGAGGCCAAATTGTTGAATCTGGGACTAAGGAGCAAGTGTTAAATCACCCGCAACACCCTTACACCAAAGCATTATTGGCATGTGTGCCTGATGCTGAAGGTAAAAATGCATTGAAGCCGATTGATTATGCTTGGTTGCCTGAAAATCAGCGAAGCCCGCAAGCCAGTAACGAAATATTAGTGGCGGTAGTATGACGAGCGCTATATTAGTTGCCAATCATTTAGTTAAAACTTACACGCAGCGTAGCGGTAAGTTTGGCTTTGGTACGACTTTGGTAAAAGCATTAGACGATGTCAGTATTAGTTTGACTGCCGGTAAAACGCTGGCAGTGGTGGGTGAATCTGGAAGCGGTAAATCCACCTTGGCTCGTTGTCTGTTACAATTGCAACCCTTGGATAGTGGCGAAGTGCTATTTGCAGGTCAAGACCTCGCTAAACTAGACCGTGCAGCGTTAAGATTGGTAAGAAAAAATCTGCAGATGGTCTTTCAAGATCCATTTGCATCACTCAATCCACGCATGCGTGTGGGTGAAATTGTAGGCGAAGGCCTAGTGATTCATGGTTTGGGTAGTGAGGCAGAGCAGCAACAGAAAGTCATTGCCATGCTAAAGCGTGTCGGATTAACAGAAGCTGATATGCAGAAATATCCGCACGAATTTTCCGGTGGGCAAAGGCAACGAGTAGGAATAGCACGTGCTTTAGTGCTTCAGCCTAAAGTCGTAGTATGTGATGAACCTGTTTCTGCATTAGATGTATCGATTCAGGCACAAATCTTATTGCTACTAAAAGAGTTGCAAGCTGAAATGGCCTTGAGTTATTTATTCATCAGCCATGATTTACGCGTGGTGCGTCATATTGCTGATGATATTGTTGTGATGCATCAAGGCAAAGTAGTAGAACAAGGCTCGGTAGTGGATATTTATCAACAGCCACAGCATGAATATACACGCAATTTACTGGCAGCGATTCCGGGTAAAAAGGCAGTGAATGCTTGATATCAGGCGCAAAAAATAGATTCAATTCATTAGATTAAGAAGATTAGGAAAAAGCAATGGCATACGATTTAGAAGAGCAGGAACAGTTAGACGAGTTTAAGGCTTGGTGGAAACAAAATGGCAAGATGGTAACTAGCTTGCTAATCGCATTGTTGGTAGGTTATGCAGTGTTTCAAGGTTGGCATTTTTATCAAAACAAACAAGCCGTTGAAGCTTCTACGCAGTATCAAGAATTATTAGTCATCGAAGAAAACGACCTAAAAGCCATACAAGCAAAATCAGCTAAGTTAATGGAATCATTTTCAGGAACGCCTTATGCTGGTCGTGCCGCTTTATTCGCAGCCAAAGCTAATTATCAAGCGAATGAAATTAAGAGTGCAAAAGCGCAGTTAGATTGGACAATTAATAATGCAAAAGAAACAGCAGTCAGTGCGCTAGCTAGTTTGCAATTGGCTAATATTTTAGCTGAAGAAAAAGACTTTGCAGGTGCATTAAAGCTACTGAATGCACCCCATGATGCTGGTTTTGACGGATTGTTTTCTGATTTAAAAGGCGATGTTTTGGTCAGTTTAGGTAAGAATGCAGAGGCTAAAGAAGCCTATGAGCAAGCTTTAACGAAGCTGGAGCCCAAAGGAAAGTTTCGTGCTTTGACACAACAAAAGCTTGAGTCGCTCGGTTAGTAATTAATAGAGTAAGTCATTGTTTTTATATCAATAAGCTGGAGTATCGTATTGTTCTTACATCAATATAAAAAAGCATCAATTGTTTTGCTAGTGGTATCTAGCTTGTTGCTGATAACTTCATGCAGTGTAATTGGAGATCTAAAAACAGAAATCTCTGACAAGATATCAGGACGGGTGCCAGCAGATGCCCCAGATCCACTGGTTGAAATTAAAGAAACTGCTTCAAGCAAGTTGCTATGGCAAACAAACATTGGTGCATCTCAAGACTATGATTTTTCACCAGTGATTGAGGCTGGTTATGCCTATGTGGCGAGCGCTACCGGTGAGATTAGTAAATTAGATGCAATCAGTGGTAAGCAAGAGTGGCGTGTTAATGTCGGCGACACATTATCCGGCGGTGTGGGTGTTGGTGGCAGTTTGGTGTTGGTAGGTACACAAAAAGGCATCGTTTACGCCTATGATATTGCTGGAAAATTGCAGTGGAAATCAAAACTCAGTAGCGAAATATTAAGCGCGCCTAAGTACTTTGATGGTCTAGTGATCGTGAGAACCGGCGATAGTCATATATATGGGATTAATGCCAATGATGGCAGTCGTAAATGGGTGTATGCTAGAACAGGTCCAGCACTGACTTTACGAAGCAGTGCAGGTGTAATTGTGGATGGCGGTGCTGTTTATGCAGGCTTTGGCGGTGGTAAGCTGATTGCGGTCCGCGCAGATAATGGTAAATTACTATGGGAAGCCTCAGTCGCTCAGCCCAAAGGCGTTACCGAAATTGAACGTATTGCTGACATTACGAGCTTGCCAGTGGTTGATGGACCATTGATTTACGCGGTGGCCTATCAAGGCAGAATTGCTGCGGTAGATAGAGCTTCAGGTCGCTTAGTATGGAATCGTGATATTTCAAGTTTAACCGGCTTGAGCGTAGAAGATGGTCGAATTTTTGTGTCCCATGCGATGGGGTCAGTTTATGCGCTTGACTATACGTCGGGTAAGACCTTTTGGCGCCAAGCTGTACTTAAAAATCGGCAATTATCTGCACCTGTAGCGATGGGTAATTTGACCGCAGTGGGCGATTTAGAAGGCTATGTTCATTTTCTAAGCCGTGATGATGGCGCGTTAGCTTCAAGAATTAAAGTGGATGACAGTCCTGTGATGCCAAAAATGGCACTTATTAATAGTAATACGGTGCTAGCACAAACTCGAGATGGCGGCGTTTACGCCATACAAGTGAAGTAATAGCCCAAGAGCAATTAAGCTCAAGAATTATATAGAAGAGTTTCATGTTACCTACCCTAGTATTGGTTGGCCGACCCAATGTCGGAAAATCCACTTTATTTAATCGTCTAACGAAAAGCCGCGATGCACTGGTTGCAGATTTGCCAGGGCTAACGCGTGATCGTCACTATGGTCGTGGCGTAGGGGCAAGTCAGCCTTATTTAGTTGTAGATACGGGTGGTTTCGAGCCGAATACTGATAGCGGCATCCTTAAAGCGATGGCGCAACAAACTTTATTAGCGATTGATGAAGCTGATGTGATTATTTTTATTGTGGATGGTCGCCAAGGCGCTACACCACAAGATATGGACATCGCTAATCGCCTGCGTCGTTGCAAATGTCCAGTATTGCTCGCCGTAAATAAAACTGAGGGGATGAATAAAGCAGTTGTCAGTGCTGAATTCCATGAATTAGGTTTGGGTGATCCGCTCTCCATATCTTCTGCTCATGGTGAAGGTGTTAAAGATATTATCGATTTAGCGCTTGAAAGCTTTCAAGTAGTTGAAGAAGAGCCTGAGCTCGACCAAACTGGCGATAGAATTCCTAAAGTGGCGATTGTTGGTCGTCCTAATGTAGGTAAGTCGACGCTCGTTAACGCTTTGCTGGGTGAAGATCGTGTGATTGCGTTTGATGAACCCGGTACGACACGTGATTCCATTTCAATTGATTTAGAAAAAAATGGTAAACATTACACGCTGATTGATACAGCGGGGGTGCGTAAGCGCGGTCGCGTATTAGAAGCGATTGAGAAATTCTCAGTCATTAAAACCATACAATCGATTGAAGAAGCCAATGTGGTGATTTTGGTGGTGGATGCGCAAGAAGGCATAACCGAGCAAGACGCACACGTGGCGGCTTATATATTGGATGCAGGGCGTGCTTTGGTTGTAGCCATTAATAAATGGGATGGCTTAAAAGAAGAAGAGCGCGATTGGGTAAAACGTGAAATTGATCGTAAATTGATGTTTCTAGATTTTGCCGAGTTTCATTACATTTCAGCCCTACGTAAAAAAGGTCTACCAGAATTATTTAAATCGGTAGATATTGCTTTTAAAGCTGCGTTTGCTAAGTTGGCTACACCACAACTGACGCGTGTGCTGATTGATGCCTTACAGCAACACCAGCCGCCTATTAGCAAGGGGATACGTCCTAAACTGCGCTACGCCCACCAAGGCGGAAGTAACCCGCCGATTGTAGTGATACATGGCAACCATGTTGATGGTGTTAAAGATGCTTACACAAGATTTTTAGAAAAAACTTTCCGCAGAACATTTCAGCTATCAGGCACACCGTTACGCGTTCAATACAAACAAGGTAGCAACCCGTTTGCCGAAGATGAAGACAAGCGTAAACCGGGTGAAGGTATTGTCAGCATGCGTCGTCGCAAAACAGCGCATCGAGCAGAGTTAAAAGCCAAAAAAGTAGTGGAAGATAAAGATAGAAGCGCTAAAAAGCGTTAAGCATACAACGATGTCACTAAGATGCTGAAGGCATTCAGCATCTTACAAAATCAGTCAACCAAACGATTTAATACAGACTTTCCCAAAATTTCCACCATACACGTTCATCAGTTGGCACTGCTTTGCCGAACATTTGGCTGTTTGGGTAATTAGTTTTTAAGATGCGTAGTGTGTCGTTTTTAAGGTCTTCTAGGCTGAGTAAGTCATAGGCGCTAACCATAATTACTAAAGCTTGCTCAACCCCTGGGGCTTGAGGAAAGTATTCCAGCACATATTTACAGCGATTAACGGCTGCTACGTATGCCTGACGTTTCATGTAATAACGTGCTACATGTAATTCATGCTCTGACAAGCTGTTGGCCAGATAGACCATGCGTTGTGAGGCATCTTTTGTATATTTGCTATTAGGAAAGCGGGTGACAAGTTCTTTAAAACTTGTAAAAGAATCACGAAGCGAGCGAGGGTCGCGATCACTAATTTGTTGTTCAGTCATTTTTTCGATGAACCCGCGTTCGTTAAAAACGGCTAAGCCTTTTAAGTAATAGGCGTAGTCCACATTGGTATGGTTGGGGTGTAATTTAATAAAACGATCTGCTGCGGCTACGCATAATATGGGCTCTTGTCGTTTATAGTAAGCGTAGGCAGTTTCAAGCTGGGCTTGGGCGGCATAGCGACCATTGGGGTAGCGAGATTCTAGTTTGCCAAAATATTTAATGGCTTTTTCATAATCTTTATCAAACATTTTAGCTTGGCCTTCTGCATAAATGCGCTCAGCTGTCCAACCTTTAGTATCATCCAACTCCGTGGGGTCACCAAAAATCGCACAAGCATTGAGAAACAAGGCAAACATTAAAACTAAGATATACTTCATGCTAAAACCACCCTTAAGAATTATCACAATTATAACCGATGACAGACACCACTCAACAATCTCTTAGTAATTCAGCCACTGTTAACAATGATTTAGCACTAACCATTCCTCAAGACTTAGGGGGCTTGCGCTTAGATGTGGCATTGCAACGGCTGTTGCCAGAACACTCACGTTCAAGGCTACAAGCATGGATTAAAGAGGGCTTGGTTAAGGTGGGTGGACAAGCCAGCACCTCTAAAACTAAGGTATGGGGTGGCGAGCAAGTCTTGGTGCAAGTGCAAACCAAACCTGAACAACTAGCGTTTAAAGCAGAAGATATTCCGCTCGATATAGTATTTGAAGATGAGCATATTTTGGTGATTAATAAACCGGCTGGCATGGTTGTGCACCCAGCCGCCGGCAACTGGACAGGTACCTTGCTTAATGCCTTGTTATTTCATGCGCCAGCATTAAAAGACGTACCACGCGCTGGCATAGTGCATAGGCTAGATAAAGACACCAGCGGTTTGTTAGTAGTGGCTAAAACCTTGGCCGCACAAACTAATTTAGTGCGCCAATTACAAGCACGTACGGTTAAGCGGGAGTATCGCGCCATTGTGTGGGGGCAAATCTGGCGCAATGGCACTATAGATCAGCCTATAGGACGCGATCCACGCTCACGGACAAAAATGGCCATTAATCGGGCCGGTAAACCTGCCATCACCCGTTATGAAATGCTAGAGCGTTTTTCTGTGCAAACTTATATGCGCTGTAATTTAGAAACCGGCCGTACTCACCAAATTCGTGTACATATGCAACATTTAAAAGCCCCTATTGTGGGTGATTCGGTTTACGGTTTCCGCGGTATTGTGCCCATTCGCGCCATGACACAAACGCTGCGTGATGCAGTGAGCAAGTTCAACCGGCAAGCATTACACGCCATCAAGCTAGGCTTAATACACCCAGCGACCAATGAGTTTGTAGAATGGCAAATTGA
>JAIPCR010000118.1 GCA_021738125.1 Sulfuritalea sp. | reverse complement strand
CCATGGGCGCCCCCGGCATTCCGAGTGCCGGCATGGTGACCATGGTGATGGTATTGCAATCCGTTGGCTTGCCAGCAGAGGCCATTGCGATTTTGTTACCGATAGACAGATTGCTAGATACCCTTCGCACCACCGTGAATGTGCAGGGCGACATGGTAGGTAGCTTAGTCGTTCAAAAGCTAGTGCAACAAGAAAGAGATAATTAATAGCGTGCTTAGTTTTCATAAAGCAGAGTTAAGTGATGCCGTCGCAATTGCTGAGTTAGTTAACTCGGCTTATCGGGGTGAAACTAGTCGTATTGGTTGGACCACGGAGGCTGACTTATTAGATGGTCTGCGTATTACCACCCCAGAAGTGGCAACACTGATTAAGCGAGAAGATGCCTTTGTGTTAATGGGCGTGTTGCGCGACCAAGTGGTCGCAAGCATTGCCTGTGAGCGCCTAGAAAACACCGCTAAATTTGGCTTAATCGCGGTGAAGCCGGCCTTGCAGAATAAAGGGTATGGCCGTGAGATGATACAAGCGGCGGAAGCCATTACCGCAAGAGAGTGGCGTGTGGCAGGCTTTTTTATGGCTGTGATTACTTTGCGGACTGAGCTGATTGAGTTTTATGAGCGCTTAGGTTTTGAGCGCTCAGGGCAGTTTGAAGACTTTCCCGTCAAACCTGAACTATGGCAACCCAAAGTGGAGGCGTTAGCGCTGGAGTATTTAGTTAAAATGACAAGGCGTTAGATTGGGCTGAGTTTATCTTTAACGCTGCTTCGAATTACCGCTGCAGGCTCAAGTCTTGGTTTAGTATTTAGTTGTACAATTACTTATCAAAATGATATTTAGGGGTGAATGGAAATGAAACTCATTGTTTTTTTATGCTTACTTGTAACCTCTCAAGCTGTTTTTGCTGATACTAAATACAATCCTCATACCAATAAATATGAAACAACAACGCCTAACAGTGAGCTTAAGTACAATCCACATAGCAACGAATGGAAGTATGCCCCGCCAAACAGCCAACCTAAATACAACCCCCACAGCAATACATATGATTTAGCTCCAAATAGCTATGTACAAAAATACAACCCACATTCCAATCAATACGAAACAACAGCGCCTAACAGTGAGTTAAAGTACAACCCACATCAAAATGAATATACTTACGTACCTCCAAATACACAGATTGAATACAATCCACACAACAACAAATACGAATATCCAAAATGAAAACAAATAAATGATTGATAAGAAAACGTTTTGGATGAACGTCTTTGGAGCTTTTTATTACTTGTTATATTAATTTTTTGATAAGCTTATTTTTCTTCATACTTTTAGTCAGCGTAAAATTAATCATCGCCTACTACCTTCTTCTGCCCCTCCATTTTTCAAGACCATTCATCACCAAAGAATAAGCCGCTGGCACTACCACCAAAGTGAGCAGTGTGGATGAAATCATTCCGCCAATAATGGCCACTGAAAGTGGTTTGTTGGTTTCACTGCCAGCGCCAAAGCCTAAAGCAGCAGGCAATAACGCTAAAATGATCGTTAGCGAGGTCATGACCACAGGGCGCAGACGAATTGGGCAGGCTTCTCTAAGCGCATCGTTGATGCTCGCACCACGCTCGCGTAATTGGTTAGTTAAATCTACCAGTAAGATGGAGTTTTTGGCGACTAGGCCGATAAGCAGGACTAATCCAATCATCGAGTAAATGTTTAATGAATCGCCTGAAAGTAGTAGCGCAATTAAGCCGCCAATAATCGCAAGTGGCTGAGCCAACATAATGATAAAAGGTTGAATGAAAGAGTTGAATTGGCTTGCTAACACCATGTAGAGCAAGATGAATGCAAGAATAAAGACGAATTTAATATTTTTGAATGTTTTACCAAACTCTTCCGCTTGACCGGTCATTTTGAGTGTGTAGTTGGTTGGTAAAATCTTAGCCGCTGTTTCTTTGACTAAGTTAACAGCATCCCCCAAAGGCATACTTGGGTTGGCGTAAAAGTTGGCTGAGTATTGCATATCGTAGCGGCCAATCACTGCTGCGCCTAAGGTTGGTGTAAAACTCGCAATAGCATCTAATCGCACCAATTCACCACTAGCACTTCTTAGGTAAATTTTGCTTAAATCCGTAGTTTGCTTCATTTCGTTTTCGTCAGCTTTTAGACGGATGTCGTAGCGCATACCATCACCATTCAAATCGTTATATTTGGCAACATTTAAACCACCTGCGTACATGCTGATTGCGCCAGCCACATCATTCGCACTGAGCCCTAATGATGCGGCGCGCGAGCGGACTATCTTCATGTCCAGCTCTGGTAAGTCTAGTTGCACATCCAAATCCACTTTGCCCATATCAGGATTTTTTGTAAGTGTTTGTTGCATTTGTTTGGATAGGCTGCCGATTTCATCCAAGCTAGAACCGGTGATAATGAATTGGAGTTTTTCTGAACGCTGACCCTTGGCAATTGATGCTGGCGATGGAATGGCTTTAACTCCAGGGATTTGGTCAAACTGCTTTTTGAGTTCTTTCATTAATTCTTTTTGTGATTTTTTTCGCTCTGTTTTTGGCACCAGTCTTACGTTGACATTGCCTTGATTGACCTGACCTTTAGAGCCAGAGCCAATTGTTGAAAAATAGC
Source organism: Sulfuritalea sp. (assembly GCA_021738125.1). GTDB lineage: Bacteria > Pseudomonadota > Gammaproteobacteria > Burkholderiales > Methylophilaceae > Methylotenera. The sequence goes on along the minus strand of JAIPCR010000118.1, from coordinate 2,939 downwards.
TGGCGATTTCTTTAGGGTGACTTGCAAGGGTGGATTCCACTAGTTTCATACGAGCGTCGGTGTAATCTAAACTAGAGCCAAGTGGCGTTTTAACGCTGATGGTAAAGCTTCCTTCATCAGCTTCAGGCACAAAGTCTTTTTGTACATTTTTCATCGCATAACCGCCGCCTAAAACCACGAATAACACTGTGACGATGAGCACGCGCCAGCGATGATTGAGGCTTAGATTGAGTAAGTAGTGATAACTAGAGTCAAGCTTTGCTAAGCCACGTTCTATGCCGCTATAGAATTTATTTTCTTTGTGGCCAACTTTTAAATAGCGCGAACAAAGCATCGGGGTGAGAGTGAGTGAAACAAACAATGAAGTAAGCACACCAAATGTAACCACGACGCCAAATGATTTAAAGAACATGCCCACAATGCCATCCATAAAAATCACAGGGGCAAAGATACAAACCAGTGAGAGTGATGCGGCAATGACCGCAAAAGTTACTTCTGTCGAGCCATTAATAGCTGCGCTAATCGGATCTTTATCCAAATGCTCACGGTGTCGGAAAATGTTTTCCAGCACCACAATTGCATCGTCGACCACCACGCCAATGAGCAGTAGTAGGCCAAGTAAGGTCATGGAGTTAAAGGTGTAGCCAGAAAAATACATCACTGCAACGGCACCTAATAACGAGACAGGGATTGCCGTTGCGATGATTAAAGTTGAACGCATGGAGCGTAAGAAAATAAATACAATCAGCGCCGCAAGTAGCGTACCTGTATATAAGTGCTCCTTAAGCGACGCGACCATTTGGTTAATAAAAATTGAATCATTGGTGGAGATTTCAAGCTTCATCCCAGGCGGTAAATTAGGACGAATTTCTTCATCTAAACGACGCTCAACTTCTTTGATGATTTCAACAGTATTGGCATTGGCGATTTTTACCATGCCTAGACCAACCGTTGGCTGACCTTTGTAGCGTGCCACTTGGCGGCTATCAGTGATGCTGTCGGTAATGGTGGCAATATCTTTTAAGTGAACTGGTGCGCCATCTCGGTGATTGATAATCAATTCACCTAAATCTTTAACGTTATGAAATTCTAAATCGAGTTTGATTAACTTCACAGTTTGACTACTGACTAAAAATCCACCTGGCAATTGCACATGCTGGGTATTGAAAGCGTTAATAAGGTCATTCGCAGTGAGTTTGTAAGCTGCCATGCGCTCGGGCGAAAGGCTGACTCGCACCACACGGTCTCGTCGACCGCCTATAGTGACTTCACCCACCCCATTAATCGTCTCAAATTTTTTCTTGAGCACGTTGATGGCATATAAATTCAGTTGTTGTATGGTGCGATCGCCAGTTAGTGCTACCCAAATGACCGCTTGTGCATTGGAATCGACTTTTTGTATGGTGGGTGCATCAGTATCCTTGGGAAGTTTTTTGAGGACTTGGCTGACTTTGGATTGCACTTCGTTGTAAGCGACATCAATGTTTTTATTAAGCGCAAAAGTAATGGTAATCGTTGAAACGCCAGGTGAAGATGAAGACTGAATATGCTCGATACCCGGTGTGGTATTGACAGAGGTCTCAATAATGCTGGTAATGCTTGAATCCACAACATCAGGGTTAGCGCCCTTAAGTGTGGTATTAATCATAATAATCGGGAAGTCAATCGACGGGATGCGGTCTATGCCGATACGTTGATATGAGATAACGCCAAACAGCACGATGACGGCAGAAAGCATCCATGCAATCACATGGCGTTTAATGGAAAGTTCGGGCAAGTTCATGCGATATTCTCTTGGGTTCTTCTATTGTGTTTGGTGCTTATTTTTTTGGGTGATTATGGTTTAGCTTGTTTTTTAGCTTCGACTTTTACTTTGGCTTTATCCGTTAGAAAAGCGGCGCCATCTTTCGCTATTACTTCACCAACGCTTAAGCCCTCAATAATTTCTATTTTTCCATCTTGTCGCATGCCTGTTTTGACGATGCGTTGAAATGCTAAACCATCTTTAACCACATAAACGACTTCGCCAGCAGGGCGCAACACCAAGCATTGTTCCGGAATTAAAACAGCATTGGGATGTTCGCCTAGAATGATTTCGCCTTTAACACTTGCGCCTGGTTGCCAACCTGCCTGGTCGTTGACGTCGGCAATCACATCAACAGCGCGACTCGTTTCGCTAATCATTGGTTTTAATTCTCGAATAATACTGATGACTTCATCATTACTGGTAGGTGTACTTAAACGAACTTTGATGCCAGCATGAATTTTGGCTGCAATGTTTTCTGGCAATGGCAAATGCGCGCGTAATTTTTGTTTGCTGATAATTTGCATTAAAGGGTCGCCAATTTTGACAAAGTCCCCTGTTGAAACGATTTGTTTTTGCACTACCCCGTCAATCGGGGCAACGATGGTGGTTTTTGTGCGTGTATGTTCGATGATGGCGATTTGTGCTTTTGCACCATCCAGTTGTTGCTGAAGCGCGGTGTGTTGCGTGGTGACGTCTTCTAAAGCATTTTGTGAGATAAATTTCTTTTGCACTAATACTTGATTTCGCTCAACGATGCGGCTCTGGTTGCTAGTGAGCGCTTCTAATCTAGCCACTTCCGATTGCACTTGGGCACGTTGTAAATTGTAGTCGGTGGCATCTAGCAAGACCAAAATCTGGCCTTTTTTTACTGTTTGTCCTGGGTGGGCTAAAATTTTGAGGACTCTGCCAGGCACTTCTGCTGCAACAGTCGGATCCATCAGGCCTTCTAAAGTGCCAATAGATTCTTCGCGAATTTCTAATGAACTCGCTTCGGTAGTCGTAGTGCTAATCAGTGCGACTTGCGGTTTCTTTTTGTCAGGCTCAGGCGCTCTTTTGCTGCAAGCAATTAAGGAGAAGCTCATTAAAAAAGCTAAAAATCAAGTCAGGGCTGGTTTTTGTCTTAAATAGAAAT
>JAIPCR010000117.1 GCA_021738125.1 Sulfuritalea sp. | reverse complement strand
ATTTGACCATTTCTAGTTGATTTTTATTAGCTGCCATTTGTATGGGTGACCAAGCAAATGATTTGTAATTAACATTAGCCGCATCAGATTCTACGTACTTCTTAACAATCTTTAAGTTACCGCTGGTGATAGCCTCCACAAACTCAATCGCATCGTCATCATTAACGGCCATGGCATTAATCGAAAAACTTAAAACGAAAGCTGCTAACAAGGTATTCAAAAATTTCATGTTACTTTTCTCCAAGGTTATTTTTAACTTACATTTATTAATTGATATAGCGTCTTGCATTACGAAACATTCTAATCCAAGCGCTATCTTCACTATCCGCGCAACGTTGCCAAGTATTTTGTACATTACGAATAACCCGCTCAGGATGTGGCATCATAATACTAAATCGCCCATCTGTGCTGGTTAATCCGGTAATCCCTTGTGGCGAACCGTTTGGGTTATACGGATAAACGATAGTTGACGCTGAGGCATGATCGATAAAACGCATCGTCACTAATTTATTAACTAACAAGTCATTGACTGTGTGTTTTGCAGAAGGTTCTTTAGAAAACTCAGTAAAACCTTCGCCATGTGCTACGGCGATAGGCATTTTGCTTCCGACCATGCCGTTAAAAAACAATGAGGGTGACTCTAAAATCTCAACCATGGCTAATCTAGCTTCAAATTGTTCAGATTGGTTGCGCACAAAATGTGGCCAGTGCGATGCACCTGGAATCAATTCTCGCAGATTACTCATCATTTGGCAGCCATTACACACACCTAAGGCAAAACTATCTTGCCGCGTGAAGAATGCTGAAAACTCATCGCGCGCACGTGCATTAAATAAAATAGATTTAGCCCAACCTTCACCAGCCCCCAACACATCGCCATAAGAGAATCCACCACAAGCCACAAAGCCAGCGAAGTCTTTGAGTGATACACGGCCTGCAATAATATCGCTCATGTGCACATCAAATGTGGCAAAGCCAGCACGGTCAAATGAAGCAGCCATTTCAACATGTCCATTCACACCCTGCTCACGTAAAATCGCCATTTTTGGGCGTACCCCAGTATTGATATACGGTGCTGCTACATTCTCGCTTGGCTCAAAAGTCAGTGCTGTAAATAAACCTCGATTACCTTCGTCTAAAATACGGTCATATTCTTGCTGCGCACATAATGGGTTGTCACGCAACTTTTGCATTTGATACGTCGTTTCTGACCACATGCGATGCAAATGGGTACGTGAGTCAGCAAATACCACCTTGCCATGTTGCTTAATTTCAATCTGGCTACCTGCAACGACATCTGCAACCACATGTGCTAACCCGTTAAATTGGGCGGCAATCGCATCTGCATCATTTGCCGCCACTTGAATGACCGCACCTAATTCTTCGTTATATAAAGCACTGACAACATCTCCCGCCAGGCTTGAAACGTCGACCTGTAGGCCACAATGGCCTGCAAAACTCATTTCTAGCAAAGTAGTGAATAAGCCACCATCAGACCTATCATGGTAAGCCATTAGTTTTCCAGCTTTATTGAGTTGCTGTATGTGATTAAAGAAATGTTTAAGCTGAGCGGCGTCATCCACATCTGGCGCCTCATTCCCCACCGCACCATACACCTGCGCCAAGCTTGAGCCACCCATACGATTCTTACCAGCACCCAAATCAATCAAAATCAACTTACTAGGCACATCAGTTTGTAATTGTGGGGTTAAGCTTTTACGCGCATCAGGTGTAGCTGAGAAGGCGGTCACCACAAGTGAAATAGGTGAAGTAACCGCCTTGTTTTCTCCTGCCTCTTGCCAAACTGTTTTCATACTCATGGAGTCTTTGCCTACTGGAATACTGATGCCCAGTTTTGGACACAACTCCATCCCCACGGCTTTAACCGTTTCATACAGTGCGGCATCTTCACCAGCATGGCCGGCTGGCGCCATCCAATTAGCTGAGAGTTTTAAGTCAGATAAATCATCAATCAAACAGGCTGCAATATTAGTAATCGCCTCACCAATCGCCATGCGGCCTGACGCGGGGGCATTCACCAACGCGAGCGGCGCCTTTTCACCAATGGCAAAGGCTTCGCCACGATAAGTTTCATAACCAGCCAGCGTCACCGCCACGTCGGCTACAGGCACTTGCCAAGGACCAACCATTTGCTCACGGGCTACTAACCCGGTCACTGAGCGGTCACCAATGGTAATTAAGAAAGTTTTATCGGCCACGCCAGGTAGTCTTAACACGCGAGCCGCAGCCTCTTTTAAATCAATACTGCTGGTGGTGAAAGCGCTTAGCTGACGGGCAGTACGAGTCACATCACGCGTCATTTTTGGTGGCTTACCCAACAATACCGACAACTCCATATCGACTGGATTGTTAGCAAAATGACTATCAGCCACTGTCAAATGGCGCTCAGCTGTTGCAATACCTACCACCGCAAATGGACAACGCTCACGCTCACAGATCGCCTTAAAGCGCGGTAAGTCTGCTTGTGCAATTGCCATCACATAACGTTCTTGTGCCTCGTTGCTCCATAATTCACGAGGCGACATGCCTGGCTCTTCGTTGTGTACATCACGCAATTGAAAAGTAGCGCCTACGCCAGCATCATTTACCAACTCAGGGAAAGCGTTAGAAATACCACCTGCACCGACATCGTGAATACTTAAAATTGGATTGTCATCACCTAACTGCCAGCAGCGGTCAATCACTTCTTGCGCACGTCTTTCTAGCTCAGGATTGCCACGTTGCACAGAATCAAAATCTAGATTCTCAACGTTACTGCCTGTGTCCATACTAGATGCGGCACTGCCACCTAAGCCAATTAACATAGCTGGCCCGCCTAACTGAATGAGTGCAGCACCTGCTGGAATTGGATTTTTTTTAGAATGTTTAGCTGAAATGTTACCAATACCGCCTGCCAACATAATCGGCTTATGGTAACCACGCATTTCTTGATTAGACGCCAACTCAAAAGTACGGAAATAGCCTGCAATATTTGGCCGGCCAAATTCATTACTATAGGCGGCACCGCCTAATGGACCATCAATCATAATCTGAAAAGGTGAGGCAATACGGCTAGGTTTGCCATAAGCATCCCGCTCCCAAGGCTGCTCAAAATCAGGAATATTTAAATTGGATACTGAAAATCCGGTTAAGCCAGCTTTTGGTTTAGAGCCACTGCCAGTTGCACCTTCGTCACGTATCTCACCGCCTGCACCAGTTGCCGCGCCAGCAAATGGAGAAATTGCCGTGGGGTGATTATGTGTTTCCACCTTCATCAAATAGTGCATTTCTTCATCAACATAGCTATAAGCACCATCTGCTGTTGGGTAAAAACGCTTAGTAGTTACCCCAGTCGCTTGCCCTGCCACAATAGAAGAATTATCTGAATAAGCCACCACCGTACTACCCGGATTGAGCTTGTGCGTATTGCGTATCATGGCGAATAAAGACATGTCTTGCACTTGGCCATCAATCACCCAATCGGCATTGAATATTTTATGGCGACAATGCTCAGAGTTGGCCTGGGCAAACATCATCAGCTCTACATCGGTGGGATTACGCTTAATTTTAGAAAAATTATCGTATAAGTAATCAACTTCATCCGGCGATAGTGCCAAGCCCATCTCTGCATTGGCTTTTACTAGCGCAACTTTTCCACCCTGCAAAATGTCAACGCTGGTTAACGGTGCGGGGCTATCAGTGTGATAAAGCTTTTCAGCATCTTGCAGATTAGCAAATACGCCTTCAGTCATGCGGTCATGTATCAGTGGTAAAAGCGCAAAGCGCTCAGCGTCAGTTAAAGGCCGACCATTTTTAGTTTGCGCATAATAAGCAATACCACGCTCCACACGCTGAACCTCCGGCAAACCACAGTGTTGCACAATATCCGTCGCACGTGATGCCCAAGGTGAAATGGTGCCAATTCTAGGCAATACTAAAAAGTAATCCCCTTTAGGCTCTTCCACCTGCATGCTAGGACCATAAGTAAGAATTTTCTCAAGCGTAACTTGCTTTGGCGCAGTAAGTGAGGCTACCTGATTTAGCCAAATAAAATGCCAGAATTCAGCATATAAACGTTGAATATTTGGGCAAACTTCACTTAACGTTTTTTGAATTTTTTCAATACGAAATTGAGATAAGGCAGCGCTACCGCGCAGACAGAGCATTTGAGATTTGGCGTTAGATTGAGTCATTGAAATTCAGCTAAAATTAAGTGCAATTGCGAAAGCTGAATTCTATCAGATAGACAACAATTAAGCCGCTAATTGCTGATGATCTATTGCTTGTTTTCTAGTGAATGTTGTAGTTTTTTTATAGCTGAATTTGTGAGGGCTGACTGTAAATTAAAATTGCCAGCTAAGCTAAATACTTACATTTAGCTTAGCCGGCATTATGTTAATAGCTAGATTTACGTCTAGCATACTACACAGTGGTTTAGTTATGCGCGCTCACATGCCAAATATTATTGGCATAGTCACTAATTGCACGGTCACTAGAGAATTTAGCCATATTAGCCACATTCAAGATAGCCATACGTGTCCACTCATCTTGATTTTGATAGAGCTTACCCACCTTATCTTGCGTTTCAATGTAACTAGCGTAGTCAGCCAACAACAAATAGTTGTCGCCATTTTTGAGTAAATTATCCACAATGGCTTGATAACGATTAGGTTCTTCTACCGAAAAGAATCCAGTCGCTATCATATCCAACACTTCTTTCAACGCAGAATTTGCTTCATAGCAATCACGCGGATTGTAGCCATTGGCTTTAATTTCAGCCACTTGTGGCGTGGTAAGCCCAAAGATAAAGATATTATCAATACCCACTTCTTCCATAATTTCTACGTTAGCGCCATCTAATGTACCAATAGTCAGCGCACCATTTAAGGCCATTTTCATATTACCAGTACCACTGGCTTCTGTCCCTGCCGTCGAAATTTGCTCGGACAAATCACTACCTGGGAATAAAATTTCTGCCGCTGACACTTCATAGTTTGGGTAATAAACCACTTTAAGTTGCTCGCCCACGGCCAGGTCTTCATTCACAATAGTCGCCACATCATTAATCAGACGAATAATCTGTTTTGCCATCCAATAACCAGGCGCAGCTTTGCCGCCAAAGATCACGGTGCGCGGGGTAATGCCTTTTTCACCACGACGAATGCGGTTATACAAAGTAATCACATGCAACACATTGAGTAACTGGCGTTTATATTCATGGATACGCTTAATTTGCACATCAAACAAACTGTTCGGGTTAAGTTTAACCCCTGTTTTTTGCTCAATTTTATTAGCTAAACGCACTTTATTGGCATGTTTAACTGCCGCAAACGCTTTCCTGAAATCAGCATCTTTAGCTAAAGGCGTAATTTTCTTAATTTGCGTGAGGTCTTTTTTAAAGCCTGCACCTATCGCTTTTTCAATCAGTGCTGTTAAGCCCGGATTCGCTTGGTTTAACCAACGACGTGGCGTAATGCCATTGGTGACATTGGTCATTTTGCCAGGGTAGATGCGATCAAAATCAGCAAATAAATGTTGTTTTAATAATTCACTATGCAAGGCAGCAACACCATTCA
>JAIPCR010000116.1 GCA_021738125.1 Sulfuritalea sp. | reverse complement strand
CAACAGATTCGTGATTGGTTGTATGTCACTGATCATTGTGCGGCATTTAGAAGAGTGCTAGAAGCCGGATTAATTGGCCAAGTTTATAACGTAGGTGGATGGAATGAGAAACCTAATATTGAAGTAGTGAAAACGCTTTGTAGGATGTTGGACCTAAAAAAACCACGTGTAGATGGCAAGTCTTATGCTGAGCAAATTGCTTTTGTCGAAGATAGATTGGGGCATGACCAACGCTATGCAATTGATGCGAGCAAAATTGCCAATCAATTAGGCTGGAAGCCAAAAGAAACCTTTGAATCTGGTATCGAAAAAACGGTTAACTGGTATTTAGAGAATCAAGATTGGGTGAAAAATGTCACCAGTGGAGATTATCGTCATTGGGTACAAAAACAATATGCGGAGCGTGGTGAAGAGCTTGCCTAATAGGCCTTCTGTATTGTTTAAGTTAGCGCATCTGCCCAGTTGTTAGGTGTTTCATATAAACGCACTTTTTCTAGTTTTAAATGTGTACCATAAGTATCTTGGTATTTGCTTTTTAGTATCTTAAACGCCTCATTTGCCATATTCTCAGCAGTGGGTACGGTAGGGAATATCACGGTTTTGTGGTTTGCTAACGTATTTAAAAAATTCAATACTTCCAAATCGTGTTGATAGACCAAGAAGGCATGATCCCACACGTCAACAACGGCACTTTTAGCGATAGATTTGACATCAGAAAAGTCCATGACCATGCCATTTTCTGAAGCATCTGCTTGCGTAATGATGTCGCCAGATAAGGTGATTTCAATCGCATAACGATGCCCATGTAAGTTCTTGCATTGACTTTTGTGGCTTGGGATGCGATGACCAGCATCAAATTCTAGGCGGGTAGTGATTTGCATGAGGCTTGCTTAAAGTAATGATAGGTGAGGATTATACGCCAACTCAGTACAAATTTTTAATTGCTTATTTAAGAGATGTGGTAAAGCCTAATGAGATATTTCTGTGCACAGCATTTGGTAAATCGCTAATCTTTCTGAGGTTATGTGACCGCTAGTTACGGCGTCTTTAATTGCGCACTCTGGTTCTTGTAAGTGTTTGCAATTATTAAACCTACATTTACCTAAATAGGGTCTAAATTCGATAAAAGCGTGTTCTAGTTCATCGGTACTAAGATGATGTAGACCAAACTCTTGTAGGCCGGGTGAGTCAATTAGCTGACTATGTGCATCAATGTGGTATAAATGGGCGGCAGTAGTAGTGTGCTTGCCGCTGTCTAGTGTATGGCTTACTTCACGAGTACGTACGTCTTCGTCAGGCAATAGTGAATTAATAATGGTTGATTTGCCCATGCCTGATTGGCCTACTAATATACTCGCTTCATCCTGCAGATAAGGTTTAAGTGATGAAATATCTTCTTTTGCTGAAAGCGTAAGGACTTGGTAACCCAGTGAAGTGTATAGAGCTAACTTTTGTTTTGCGTTATTATCGTCAGCCAAATCACACTTATTAAGTACGATCAGCGGTTTAATATTGGCTGCCTCAGCAGCAATCAGACAGCGATTGAGTAGGGCCTCATAAAAACTTGGCTGAGTCGCTAGCACAATGATGATTTGTGAGACGTTGGCTGCTAATATTTTGCTTTTAAACGCATTGCTGCGATAAAGCAAAGTCTTACGAGCTAGGGTGGTTTCAATTACTCCTTCATGCTTATCAGTGAGCTCTATGGTGACGATATCACCGCAGGCTAGGTCGGTTTTTTTGCCACGCGTTACACAGCTAATGCGTTTTTTATCGGGCAACTCAACTTGAAATCGTTTACCGTAAGCAGCTACAACAGTACCTTGTAATGGTGCAATGAAGTTTGATATTGCGGGGGTGAGTATAGGCAAATTATTCAGTGAATTTATAGTAAGTATTATTGAGGTATTTAGCTACGTTTAATTCTTCGTCTTCAAACCATTTAAGACCTAGCATAGTATTGCAATTGCGTATTTGCGCCACTAGTCCTTTAGAAGTGCTTACTTTACGGAATTCTCTTGTGTAAATGGCTGAGCCATCTCCTCCAAAGCTACTGGCGTGACAACTTATACAATTTTTCTCTATCAGTGATTTGCCCGCCATTGCATCTGCTTTTGCATAAGGTTCAGCAAAAACGTTATGGCTTAATAATAGCAAAGCTAATAATAGAATTTTCATAAATAGGATTTTAATTGCTTTGTATATAGGCTAGCTAGTATACCCTGACAATTTAGAAATCCTAATACTTGCTGGTGGATGAGAGTCATAGAATGCTGAATGTAATGGGTCTGGTGTAAGCGTAGAAGCGTTATCGCGATAGAGCTTAACCAAGGCTTTGACTAAGTTTTTTGCGCTAGCATGTTTTGCTGCGTAATCATCAGCTTCGAATTCATTTGTACGAGAATAACTGGCCATTATCGGACGTAGTAAGAACAAAAATACTGGTGAGATAAGCATGAATAGCATTAAAGCCATATAGTTGCTCGCATTTGTAACGCCAAGATCGTTGTAAAACCAGGGTTGATTCATTAACCAGCCAAGTAGCGCTAATCCTAAAAAGCTCACAAAAAATATCATGATAATGCGCTTGATAACATGCTTATGCTTAAAATGTCCCAATTCGTGCGCCAGTACGGATTCAATTTCATCTGCATTTAAACGTTCAAGTAAGGTGTCAAAAAACACCACACGTTTCGAGGCGCCAAAGCCAGTAAAATAGGCATTGCCGTGACTGCTGCGAGAAGATCCATCCATGACAAACAAACCTTGTGACTGAAAGCCACATTTTCCTAGTAATGTTTCAATGCGTTGTTTGAGCACCTCATCTTTCAAAGGAGTGAACTTATTAAACAAGGGCGCAATAAAGGTTGGATATAACGCCAGCATGATGAGATTAAATGCACTCCATACTAACCATAAATATAGCCACCAATATTCACCAGCACCTTGCATGAGCCATAAGGCGACCAGCAATATTGGCCCGCCTAATGCAAGTCCGAGCAAACTGTGCTTGATGAGATCGGTCACGAACATAGTAGGTGTCATTTTGTTAAAGCCGAATTGTTGATCCACCACAAATGTTTTGTAGTATTCAAATGGTAAATCAATCAAGCTGCTAATTAACATTGCGCTACAAATTACCAGTACGCCGCGGATAATTTCTTGACTGGTTAACACATTGCGCCAACTGTCATCAATTAGCTGAAGTAGCCCGCCCAAGGTTAATGTTGCTAAAAGTATCGACTGAACAACCACTTCAGTAAGTGCCAATTTAGTCTTTGCTGACGTATAGTCTGCCGCTTTTTGGTGAGCGTCTAAAGTAATGTGGTCACTAAATGCCTCTGGCACATGGTTGCGGCGAGCTTGCACGTAGTTGATCTGTCTACCACCCAGCCATAGGCGGATTAAAGTAGAGGCGATAAGTAAGCTAACAAAAGTAAGTGTAAAAGACATGATTTATCAAGTTCGGTTAATATATGTACATTGTGAAGCATTTCTTTGGCGTTGGTTCACTAAGTTTGTTTATTACAGTTAATTTTAATGGAAATCATGATGGCAGAATCTAGTAGTAGCACCAACCAAAATAATTTAATTTGGCTTGATATGGAAATGAGCGGCCTATTGCCAGACACTGACCGTATTTTAGAGCTTGCCGTGGTCGTCACGGATGCTGAATTAAATGTACTGGGAGAGTCTCCAGTATTCGTGATTCACCAAAGCGATGCTGTCTTGGATGGAATGGACGCATGGAATAAAGGGGCACATGGTCGCTCAGGCTTAATTCAGAAGGTAAAAGATTCAAAGGTAGATGAGGCAGAAGCTACATTGCAAATGCTTGCATTCTTAAAAGAATTTGTACCAGCAGGTAAATCACCGATGTGTGGTAATTCTATTTGCCAAGATAGGCGCTTTATGGCCCGCTATATGCCAGATTTAGAAAAATACTTTCACTATCGTAATTTAGATGTCAGTGTATTTAAAGAGCTGGCGCGTCGTTGGAAGCCTGAAATTTATGCAGGTTTTAAAAAAGCAAGCAAACATGAGGCCTTGGCGGATATTTATGAATCTATTGATGAGTTAAAGTATTACCGAGAGCACTTTATTGTTAAGTAAATGGAAATAGTGAGAAGAGGATAGCTAGCCACCATAATTAATGGGGCTAGCTTAGATTAAGCAGCTATTTTTTTACATTCTTTGGCACACGCTACGCAACTTTCACCACAAGCTTTACATGCTTCGTGTTTTTTTGCATGTTTTTTACATTCATCTTCACATTTTTTGCATGCGTCCATCGCTAAAGTTGCTAGTTTAGGTAAATAAGTAGATTCTTGATTGGCTAATTGTTGCAGTGCACCACACAGCGAGAGCATTTGGTTGACACTTTTAGCACAGGCGGCCATCTCTTTATCACCTTGCCCCAATAAAAATAAACAGTGATTTAGGCAGACTTGGCCTTTTTGTATGCAGTCGGCCGCAGTAGCTACTAAACCCGCATTGGCGGACATGGCGGTCATATCATGATGATTATGATTCATTTTCATCTCTGCCGCTTGCGCACGTCCCATAAATGCGGCACCAGCAAGTGCTACACTTCCTAGTAAAACTTCTCTTCTGTTCATTTTATTCTCCTTATTGTGTATATGAGCGACATAAATTTTATTGTATTACTAGTAGCAGATTATCGCCATTGTCATCTATAGATTCATTGAAAATTATCGTTGGGTGCCGTGTAGGCTAATTATGCCACTAAGAATAATCAATCCAATTGCTAGATAGTCATGCAGATTTAAATGTTCTTGCCAAAACATGACGCCTAGAGCGCTGGCAACTACTACCGTAACGTAAGCTAAACTAGCTACCACCAGCGTATCGCCAGTACGGTAAGCGCGTGTCATGGCTAATTGTGCAATGGTGGCAGAAAGACCTAAACCCAATAAAATAGGTAAATCTTGCCAGAAAATTGGATGAAAGCTGTTAAATTGGATGGTACCAAAGGCGCTTGAGATGCTAGTTTGCGGGGCAATAATCATCCACAGTCCTGCACAAAGTGTTGAAATTAGTGTGAAGTAGAATACGGTGCGCCAGTCTGGTTCGTTGACTTTCCCCAGCTGTTTTACATGTATATAAGCAAACGCTGCACCTAAACCTGAGAGCAGACCTAAGCTGCCAGCCAGCCAGTTGTTGGTGTTAATCGTGGGTTTGAGTAGTAAAGCTACACCTATAAAACCAATGATTAAGCCGCTAAATAAGCGTTTGTTTGATTTTTCTTTCAGTAAAATTGGCGTCAATAGTGCTAAAAATAAGGGAGATGTGTAGTTAAGCGTAATGGCAGTAGCTAAAGGCAAATGCGCGATAGCATAAAAAAATAGCACCAATGAGGCAAAGCCAACTAAGGCGCGTGACATTTGTTTAAATATAACAGGGGTGGCAAGCGGCAAATTTTTAGTATAAATGTATAAATAAATAGTTATTAAGCCAAATAGTGATCTATAGAAAACCAATTCGCTACTACTGAATTTTTCAGCGCCTAACTTAACTAGCGCGCCCATGATGGCAAACCCAACTGCGGCAACCAGCATCCAT
>JAIPCR010000015.1 GCA_021738125.1 Sulfuritalea sp. | reverse complement strand
CTGCGGCCGTAGGCACTTTACTATATCGATTGCGTAAGGCCTCATTGAGTGCTGCGCTAAAATTATCAACCGGTTTTTTTAGATACTGCATTGCATTCTCACTTAACCATTAAGTCCGTTCTCATGGCCGAACAAAAAAACCTACTTCAAGTGGGCAAATTTACCATAAAATATGGCATTTTAAATAACTTATTTAGTATGATTATACTTATAGCACCCATTAAAAAATTAATGGCTATTGATTAACTTCTTCAAATCTATGACTGACTAATTATTTTGACTATACCTGTGTCGTATTTTTAGTTGTTAAGTTTTTACCCTTAGATTTAAACATAAACACTTTGGATAAGAGTATGGCCATCATATCTAGCATTGTTAACACAAGTACCCTGTTGCCGCATGGCTTTTGTATCAACTGGACACCCGCTTTGCTGTGGTTGTACGTCATTTCAGATGCACTGATTGTATTAGCGTATTACTCAATCCCCATCACCTTAATTTATTTTGTAAGGAACAGAAAAGACCTCGCCTTTAGCAAAATATTTATCATGTTTGGCGCTTTCATTCTGGCTTGTGGCACGACACATTTATTAGGCATTATCACTTTATGGCATCCGATTTACTGGTTAGATGCCAGCATGAAAGCCTTTACTGCATTGATTTCTGTCATCACGGCCTTTGTGCTGATCAAACTGGTGCCCCAAGCACTTAAGCTGCCGACTCCCGCTCAGCTCACGCATGAAGTGCAGGAGCGTTTATATGCTTATGAAGACTTAAAGCTTTCACAAACAACATTGCAAGAAAGTAAAGAACGCCTATCCTTAGCAGTCAAATCTACTGGCGTCGGCATATGGGACTTGCACATACAGACCAATGAGTTGGTATGGGATGAGTCCATGTTTGTCCTCTATGATATTAAGCCTGAAGGTTTTAGTAATGCTATCGATACTTGGGAAAAATCCTTACATCCTGAAGATCGCCAACGTGCCGAAAATGAGGTAACAAGCGCCATTAATAATGACAAGCCTTTTGATACCGAATTTAGAATCATTCGGCCAAATGGTGAGATTCGCCACATCAAAGCAGTCGCAAAAGTATTTTTCAGCGATGACGGCACCCCATTACGCATGTTAGGCACCAACATTGATATTACCGAAAGAACGATTCTCGATAAGATGAAATCCGAGTTTGTCGCCACCGCCGCCCATGAGCTTAGAACGCCGTTGACTGTCATTAATGGCTATACCGAACTACTTAACATGGATACCGGTAGCAAGGATGAGCAACGAGAGATGCTATCGGCTATTCATAGCCAAGCTCAAGCCATGATTCATTTGTTAAATGACATGTTAGATATTGCGAAAATTGAAGCGCAGGCAGCGGGCTTATATCAGATGGAACTTCAGCAGATAGGACCGCACTTACAAACCCTGGCTGAAACACTCATCACACTAGACAACCACAATAAGGTTAAGCTGGAGATAATCCCAAACTTACCTGAAGTTAAAGTAGATGTGGCTAAGATTGAACAAGCAGTTAAGAACTGTTTAAGTAATGCTTACAAAATCTCACCCGAACGCGGTGAAGTGACCATGCGGGTGAAAGAAGTAACGCATAACAAACAACGTAAGGTACTTATCGCCATTGAAGATCAAGGCATTGGTATGACGCCAGAACAGCTAGCGCATGTGTTTGAGAAATTTTACCGGGCTGACCCATCAGGCGCAACTCCAGGCACGGGCTTAGGCATGACAATCACTAAAAACATTATCGAGCAACATGGTGGCAGCATAGAAATAGAGAGCGAATATGGTAAAGGCACTCAAGTGATGTTGTATTTGCCGGTAGCTGTGAGTTAAGTAAAGTGCTAAATGGCTGCAAGGCCTGCTTATAAATCTAATTGCGGGTTTTGTTGAACAAACTCTTCCATAGGTGGCAATTCAGCCAGCGAGCGTAAATTTAAATCATCTAAAAAGTGTTTGGTCGTGGCATACAATGAAGGCCTGCCAGGCACTTCACGCTGACCCACCACATCCACCCAATCACGCTCTTGTAGTTGGCGCATCACATTAGGGTTAACCGCCACACCACGAATTTCTTCAATATCACCCCGTGTCACAGGCTGTTTATAGGCAATAATCGCTAAGGTTTCCATCACAGCCCGTGAATACTTAGCCTGTTTTTCTGGATTTAATCGTATTAAAAATGGTGTGTACTCTGCTCTTGCCTGAAAACGATAGCCGGTTGCCACTTGCACCAACTCCATAGTGCGCGTTTCCCAGTCTTGCTTAAGTTCATCCAACAGCATACGCAAAGTCGCACGTTCCATACGCTCGGCAAATAGGCGCGTCATATCATCTAAAGACAATGGCTCGTGCGAAGTTAATAACGCAGCCTCTAAAACATTTTTTAAATCGGCAATATTATTGGTTTCACTCATGACTATTAATTTGCACGTAAATAGGTGAAAAAGGTGCTTGCTGCGTCATACGTAATAAGCCTTCGCGCGCAAGCTCTAGTATTGCCAGAAAACACACCACTAACTTAGGAATACCATCATGCACGATATCAAACAATTCAGAGAACTCAAGCAATTTATCCGCTTTTAAGCGACGTAAAATAATACTCATATGCTCCCGTACAGAAAGCTCTGCTCGACCTATTTTATGATGCTGGTAGTGGCTCGCGCGTTTTAAGACATTACGCCAAGCTTCTGCCAAATCATCCAAACTGACTTCTGGGGGTTTAATCTCGCTAATATGCCGATAATAAGCACTTGCAACGCTAATGTCTTCGCCCACTTTAGGCAAGTCATCAATCCGTTGCGCGGCTAATTTAATCGCCTCGTATTCCATTAAGCGCCGCACCAATTCAGCTCTTGGGTCATCTTCAGATTCGACTTCGGCGGGTTTCGGCAACAAAAACCGTGATTTAATTTCGATGAGCATGGCTGACATCAGCAAGTAATCACCCGCTAACTCTAGTTTAATCGCTTGCATTTTCTCCACATAAATCATGTACTGGCGAGTTAAATCTGCCATGGGGATATCGAGAATATCCAGATTATGCTTGCGGATTAAATACAGTAATAAATCAAGCGGACCTTCAAATGACTCAAGGTAGACTTCTAACGCATCGGGCGGAATATAAAGGTCTTGTGGAAGCTCGGTAAAAGCCTCGCCTTTAATTTTTGCATTAAGTGGCGTTTCTATCACAATGTCATTCGATATATAAACGGCTAGCTGTAATTAAGCCCCATGGCATCACGCACATCACGCATGGTTTCACGCGCAAGCTTACGGGCTTTTTCACAGCCCTCAGCGACAATATTTTTCACTAAAGTTGGGTCTTCAGCATACTGTGCGGCACGCGCTTGAATTGGCTTCAACTCAGCCAAAACACCCTCAATCACAGGGCCTTTACATTCAATACATCCAATACTGGCGCTCTTACAACCTGTTTGCGCCCATTCTTGCGTCGCTTGATTAGAATAAATTTGATGTAATTGCCATACTGGACATTTAACTGGATCGCCTGGGTCAGTGCGACGCACGCGCGCAGGGTCAGTCGGCATGGTTTTGATTTTTTTTGCGACTGTATCAACATCTTCACGCATAGAAATGGTGTTGTTATAAGACTTAGACATTTTTTGACCATCTAAACCTGGCATTTTTGAAGCTGGCGTCAATTTATACTCAGGCTCTAGCAAGATCATTTTGCCACCGCCTTCTAAATAGCCAAGCAAGCGTTCTTTATCGCCCATGCTCATACCTTGTTGCTCTTCTATCATCGCTCGTGCGGCATCTAAGGCTTCATCGTCGCCACTTTGTTGGTAAGCAATACGCATTTCTTCATACAAGGCAGCACGCTTACTGCCAAGCTTCTTAATGGCCGCTTCTGCCTTCTCTTCAAAGCCTTTTTCTTTACCGTAAATATGATTAAAGCGACGTGCAATTTCGCGGGTAAATTCAATATGTGGAATTTGATCTTCACCCACCGGCACTTGAGTTGCCTTGTAAATCAAAATATCGGCGCTTTGTAACAACGGATATCCTAAAAAGCCATAAGTGGACAAATCTTTACTGCTTAATTTTTCTTGTTGGTCTTTATAAGTAGGTACACGTTCTAGCCAGCTCAGTGGCGTAATCATAGATAACAAGGTATGCAACTCAGCATGTTCTGGCACGCGAGATTGAATGAAAATAGTAGCGTTCGCAGGGTCTATGCCTGCTGCCAACCAATCAATCACCATTTCCCAAACGCTTTCTTCTATGATTTCCGGAGTGTCGTAATGAGTCGTCAATGCATGCCAATCCGCCACAAAAAACAAGCATTCATGCTCGTGTTGTAACTTAAGCCAGTTTTTAAGTACGCCGTTGTAATGCCCTAAATGCAAATTACCTGTAGGACGCATGCCTGATAAAACACGTTCAATTGCCATCTGATGAAAAACCTTAAATTTAGTAGGTTGTTATTATACAAACAAGCTTATCAAATTAAGCTATTTATTAAGCCATAAACTAGATTAATAAAGGGGTCCAAAATTTTACTTAACACCCCAGTAAACAATAGTGCCATTAAAATAATAAAGCCATAACGCTCAATGTGGGCAAAAGGCCTAGCCAAATGCATAGGCAATAAGCTTACAGCAATGCGTCCGCCATCTAAGGGTGGCAATGGCAATAAATTCAGAACCATCAACACAATATTAATCCCAACACCGGCTTTAGCCATCAACAATAATGGGAAAGCAATAAATTCTGGAGCATTCATAGAAAATTTAATGGCAAATGCCCAAAAAATAGCCATCACAAAATTTGAAGCAGGACCGGCAGCGGCTACCCATAACATGTCTTTTTTAGGATGGCGTAAACGACCAAAATTAACTGGTACAGGCTTGGCCCAACCAAATAAAATACCGCCCAGCAATATGGTCATAGCTGGCAATAAAACAGTGCCGAACAAATCAATATGTTTGATGGGGTTTAATGTAATGCGGCCTGCATTAAACGCAGTCATATCGCCAAAGTGCTTTGCCGCATAACCATGCGCTGCTTCATGTACGGTAATTGCCAATATGACTGGCGGCGCATAAATAATAATTTTTTGTATCAGGGATAATTCCATTGCTCTTCTTTTTTTATTAAAAAATTAGGGTTAGCCTAACCCAAATGGTATCAAATCGCCCAAGCCGGCGCGAATCAGCACGGGGGAATCTTCGGTTAAATTAATGACAGAGGTTGCGCCAGCGACACAATGCCCGACATCAATCACTAAATCTACGCTACGCTCCAACTTGTCACGAATTTCCCATGCTTCACTAAGCGGATTATCTGCATCGGGGACATACAGCGTCATGCTTAACAAGGGCGCATCGATGGCTTCTAGTATGGCTTGCACTACCGTATGCTGTGGCACCCGCAAACCAACAGTATTGCGCTTAGGATGCTGTAATTTTCGAGGCACTTCACGTGTGGCATTTAAAATAAAGGTATACGCACCGGGCGTGTTCGCTTTAAGTAGCCGAAACTGGCTATTACTCACAATTGCATAATTACCCAACTCGCTTAAATTACGGCATACCAAGGTAAACAAATGTTGCTCATCAGCCCCTCGAATTTGCCGTATGCGCGTTTGCGCATCACTATGCCCTATCATGCAACCCAAGGCATAACCAGAATCTGTCGGGTAAGCAATCACGCCTCCGTCACGCAAAATATCTGCCGTTAAGCCTACTAGGCGTGGTTGCGGATTATCGAGATTAATATTGAAGAATTGTGACATGCCAAATTGTATTGATTATTTTAACTCACTTACCCAATCTATCTATGACGGTTTAACTCAGTGAGCAATTGATTGGAACTGCGGCCAATCTTGCCATACAGGTACACAATTGCTTGGCAAATCAGCCAAGCGACCCATTTCCATAAAGCTAATGCCTTGACCATGATAATCTGAACCTTGCGAAGACTTGAGGCTAAATTGATGCGCTAGTTTGGCAAACTGCTGATACTGAGGTGGAGTGTGACTACTCGTCACCACTTCAATTGCGGCGCCGCCATAACTTCTGAACTCATGCAATAGCTCTAACATATTCACCGAGCCTAAATCATAACGCCCTGGATGCGCAATCACTGCCATGCCGCCACTATCAATAATCAAATTCACTGCTTGTTCTAAACTCATCCACTGATGCTCTACAAAGCCAGGTTTTCCTCTAACCAAATACTTTTTGAATACTGTTTTAGTATCTTTAACATAACCTTCTTCAACTAAAAATCGCGCAAAATGCACACGGGTAATAATGCTCTGTTTAGCAATCAATTTAGCCCCTTCATAGGCATTTAAAATACCTGCTTTAGCTAAACCCTCACCCATTTGTTGAGCACGTAAATCACGTGCAACGCGTACTTCAGCCAACGCTGCTTTTAAGGCTATGTTTTCTGGATCAATATTTAAGCCCACAATATGTAGCGTGCGCTTTTTCCATGTCACTGAAATTTCAACGCCATTCACCAATTGTATATTGTGCTCAATTGCCGCAGCACCTGCCAACGCTAAACCACTCACATCATCATGATCAGTCAGCGCCAGCACATTTACCCCATGGGTGGCAGCATGCGCCACTAATTCAGAAGGACTTAATAGCCCATCAGAAATATTGGAGTGCGAATGTAAATCAAAGATGAGTGACATGAATGAATGCTTAAATAGATAATAAAATTAATCAGGCTTGAAAAATACGTCTTGCGACACAACATCAATCATAGCAAAATAACGACTTACGCTAAAGCATTGTTAATCATTGATTTTTTTAAACCTACCTCCAGCCTTGAAAGCGATTCACTCCCAACCATGAATAAGTTTCTGTTTGACCTGTTTCCAGTTATTTTATTTTTTATCGCCTTCAAGTTTTTCGGGATTTTTACTGCTACGGCTGTTGCCATCATTGCCACCATAGCCCAAATTATTTACAGTAAAATTCGTCATGGTAAAGTAGAGAAGATGCTCATTGTCAGTGGCGTCATCATCAGCGTGCTCGGTGGCGTGACTTTATTCTTGCATGACAAAACCTACATTATGTGGAAGCCCACCGTCTTATATTGGGTGCTCGCAGCAGTATTACTGACTTCCAACTTATTTTTCAAGAAAAATTATATTCAACAAATGATGGCGAAAATGATAGACGCGCCTACAGCCATTTGGACAAAACTTAATTTTGCTTGGGTGATTTTTCTAGTGTTACTCGGCATAGTAAATTTATATGTCGCATTTAACTATGATGAAAATACTTGGGTGAATTTCAAATTGTTTGGGGTCACACTGATTATGTTTATCTTCATCATTGGCCAGACCTTAGCTTTAAAAAACTACCTAATAGAACCCGTTGAAGACAAAAGCGAGAATAGCTAATGTGGTATGCAATCATAACGGAAGATATGCCTAACAGCTTAGAAAAACGCTTAGCCGCGAGACCTGAGCATCTTAAACGCCTACAAGTACTTCAGGATGCTGGGCGTTTATTACTTGCGGGGCCTTTCCCGGCAATTGATGCCACCGACCCTGGTCATGCTGGGTTTACTGGTAGTTTAATTGTTGCCGAATTTGCCAACTTAGCGGAAGCCACCGACTGGGCGAACAATGACCCATTTGTGAGCGCGCAAGTGTATCAGCATGTGAGTGTCAAACCCTTTAGAAAAACCCTACCCAATTAAATTTTGCTCACTATCGCCGAGCACACTCACCATGACAAGCTCGCATTTTTGTGGGAAATCGCAGATAATGCGGCATCGACTTATCTATCAAATATTGGCTGACCTTATCCCTAGCAAAATTCATGCATTAAGCATTCATGCGCTTGCGCCGGACGAACTTTAAACCCAGCCGCTTAAACTTTAACCATCTCCTATTAACCACATGAGGAATCTTGCATGAAATTTACCCAAACTTTAATCGCTGTCGCAATGTTGTCTTTGACACCAACTGCGTTTGCCGCAGACACGCTAGCCACCGTAAACGGCAAGCCCATTAAACAGTCTGTCTACGATTACATCGCTAAAGATGCAGCAGCACGCGGACAAAAAGTAGATGCGCAAGTCAAACAAGCGATCACGAATAAACTCATCGACTCAGAGTTAGTGTATCAAGAAGCGCAAAAACTAGGGCTTGATAAACAATCTGACTATATTGCTCGCGAAGAGCTTGCACGTCGTGAACTACTCACCTCAACATTCTTGCAAGATTTTGTGAAGAAAAATCCAGTTTCGGATGCTGAGACCAAAGCCGCTTATGAAGATTACAAAAAAGCCTATGGTGACAAAGAGTATAGTGCGCGTCATATTTTGGTAAAAACTGAAGCTGAAGCAAAAGACATCATTGCGCAACTTGGCAAGGGTAGTGATTTTGCAAAAATCGCTAAAGAAAAATCATTGGATCCTGGATCAAAAGAAAAAGGGGGCGATTTAGGCTGGTTCTCACCTGCTTCGATGGTAAAACCATTTAGCGATGTTGCGGTTAACCTGCAAAAAGGGGCAATTTCTACTAGCCCTGTCCAAACTCAATTTGGCTGGCATATCATTAAACTCATTGATACGCGCACTGCACAGCCGCTTCCTTACGAAAAAGTAAAAGATGGAATACAAAAGAATCTGCAACAGCGTGATTTAGAAAAAATGATGGCTGAATTACGGACGAAAGCTAAGGTTGATATTACAAAATAAGCTTTTGGGGGAAATGTGAGTATCAAGTAGCGCAATAGATTTAAACGTCGATTGCGCTATTTTTTTAACTATGTAGCAAGTTTATAACTTAAAAACCTGGTGCTTTCTCAGGGCTTGTATGGGCATTTTCATCTGAGTTTCCGCAATTTCTTGCATAATACTTTGACCTTCGCCTGGTTTAAGATGTGTGACGTAGACCTCGACAGGCGTTGTTGAAGTTGCCAATATTAACTTACCTAGCTCTTCCTCTAATAACGAAGGGCACAAATGCTTTGATAGCTTAGCGAGTTCAATTTCATCGTTACTAAAAGCAGTTTCAACAATCAGATATTTAAGATTGGTAATCTTATTGACTTCGTGCCAGAGCGCATCACATGTAGTCGTGTCGCCAGTAAACACTAAGCTAGCTTGTCCTTTGTCCACATGGTAGCCCATCGCAGGTACATCATGATTAGCGGGTAGTGCTGTTATTTTTCGGCCACTCAAATTGATGGTTTCACCCACTACTAATGCTTTGTAACTTAACAGCGCATGGCTCTCATCCGGAATCACACTAAAGTCTGGCCATACTTTCCAATTAAAAATATGGGTACGCAACGTTGCAATAGTCTCAGGACTAGCATGCACTGTGACCGGGCTATCTCTAAAACCCATGACGGTATCAAGCAAAAATGGAATAAAGGCAATATGATCTAAATGTGAGTGGGTAACAAAGATATGATCAATAGCCAGTAAATCATCCATTGATAAATCTCCTACCCCAGTGCCAGCATCAATCAGTATGTCATCATCTACCCGTATAGAGGTCGTGCGCAACTCATCGCCTATGCCTCCACTACAACCGAGTATTTTAATTTTCATGATTTATTATAGCCATTAATTATTAACTGATTTATTAGCCTTGGATGCGCTACATCTATTAATTTCTAGTAGGGTATCACTTTGTTACAAAATTAAAAACACCATCCCAATCATCACCGGGTGGAGTTTTCCTAAAAAATGCGATTCTTTCTAAATAGATTGCATATAAATAACGTTCTGGCTCTAACTTTTGTAACTGAATAAATTCCGCTTCAGCCAAATCCCAACTTTGGCTACGATAAAGTTTCAGCGCTTCCATATAACGAGCCAGGCTATTTTTTGTTGCTTGATCAATTAAATCCCCAATACTAATGGGCTCAAATATAGCGACTGGTTTATCTTTTCCTTTTACACGCACGATATCAAGCTCGCGATATATATACTCAGGCACTTGGGCCTTGGTATATTCACTCACGATAATGTATACGCCGTAATTTTTGGTTAGGCTTTCAAGGCGTGAACCTAAATTTACCGCATCCCCCATAATGGTATAGGCCATACGAAATTTCGATCCCATATTACCCACTATCATTTCACCTGTATTTAAGCCTATGCCAATACTAATGGTCGGAAAACCTTTAGAAACAAATTCTTGCTGTAATTTCTCTAACGCCACAATCATGCCGAATGCTGCTTGTAGTGCATGTTTTGCGTGATTGTTATCTGGCAATGGCGCACCCCAAAAGGCCATAATGGCATCGCCCATATACTTATCAATCGTGCCACGATTATGATGAATAACATGGGTCATCGGTGTTAAAAAATCATTCATCAAGTGGGTTAATTGCTTAGGATCCAAACCTTCTGAAATAGTAGTAAAGCCGCGAACATCAGAAAAAAGTACCGTCATTTCTCTACTTTCACCTTCTAAGCTATACGAGCTAGGATTCTCAGCCATCTCATTCACCAGTTCTGGTGGCACATATTGTCCAAACAACCCGGCAAGCTGACGTTTAGCGCGAGATTCTATAAAAAAACCGTAGGACATATTAATAAAATAAATACTCGTGACCATTACCAATAACGAAGCGATAGGCAACACTAAATTGCCATATTCCCAAGCAGATAAATTTAAAGTAATCACAACAATGACAGTTACTAAAGTGACAGCAGTTGCCATTAATGGGTTTAGCTCAGGCAACTTGAATGCCAAGAATAAACCCACCAATAGCAGTAAAAGCAATTCTGCGCCTTGGGTATAAGCTGGATTTTCTTTGATGTTATTGTCCAATATTCCCGCAATCATATTGGCATGGACTTCAACCCCAGCATAAATATTTTGTACTGGGGTTGCACGTAAATCCATGAGTCCTGCTGCTGTGGTGCCAAGCAAGACAATTTTATTTCTTAACTTTGCCGGATTAACTTTATGATTAAGTACGTCAGTCGCTGATACATAATGAAAGCTTCCTTGTGGGCCCCGATATGGAATCAGGGCAGCCATTTCTTCATTGACAGGAATCTTATGACTGCCTAATTTAAGCCATTCTATACCGCTGTAGTGCTCACCCGTGCCTAAATCATCAATAGGGCCTGCTTGAATTTTAACGATGGGGCTACTTCTAAGACGATTTGAATCGCTATCCAATACTGCACGTGCAACTGCCAGAGAAAATGCCTCATACATCTTGCCATTATATTCAATTAACATCGGGACTTTACGTGAAATCCCATCATCATCAGGATCAGAGTTAAAATGGCCAGCACTATTCGTGCTATTTTGTAAAATCTCTAAATTTGCGCCATAGCCTGTCGCCACAATCAACTGACTGTTGTAATTGTTTACTTCACCGTCGACAAATGAAGGCTTGGGCAAATGACCACTGATACTAGGTTCTTTACCTCGTAGAAAAAAGTAGCCTAATACGACATTGTGTCTTTTTAAGCTGTCGGCAAATACTTGATCATAATCTAGGCTTGGCCTTAACGTTTCTATTGCCTGACCAAACGCTTGATCACTAGCAAGATATTTACTTTTAATTTCTTCTAGTCGTTTAAGGCCTGAACTTTCATCTTTTTCGGCAAACACCACATCGACGCCTAACACTTTCACATGGTAGCCATCAAATAATTTATTGACCAAATCTGCTAATTTGTTGCGACTCCAAGGCCAACGGCCTTGCTCCTTAAGACTTTTTTCATCAATATCGATAATGACAATACGCTCATCCACATTGCCTGGCATGAGCATATTTAGGCGCACGTCGTAAGCAAAATTCTCAAGCCGACTGATTGCGGTCAGCGTTGATATGCCCGTTGCATGAAGTAGCAATATAAAAATAACAGCGCTACTAAATGTGAATCTCACAGCATGTCGTGATAAAAGTGTTAAGATTTTCATCCGTATTTTTAAAATACTAAAGTAATTTATATGGTGATGTTTTTTTGTTTAACTTTAATACAATGCTATGATTTCATTACTTTTTAACAGCATATCGCATATCCTATTTTTTTAATAGCAATGTCGTTGCCTAGCTACATTCCGTTTACACCCTCAAATTTTCATGACTGCTACTATGATCTACAAACCGCCTTTAGAATTATCTAGTAACGACGCCTCTAAAATTAATGCCAGCGTTATATGGCTACATGGATTGGGTGCGGATGGCTATGATTTTGAACCCATCGTAGAAAAACTTGATGTGCCGAATGTGAGATTCATTTTGCCTCATGCGCCAGAAATGCCAGTAACTCGCAACAGCGGCTACATTATGCCTGCTTGGTATGATTTATATGGGCTGACTGGCAATAGCCAGGAAGATGAAAATGGCATCAGAACTACCCAGCAATATATTAATTCACTGATAGAAAATGAAATCAATCGTGGTATTGCTAGCGAACGTATTGTAGTTGCTGGCTTTTCACAAGGCGGCGCAATCGCCCTACATGCAGGCTTAAGATATCCGAAAAAACTCGCAGGGATTTTAGCATTATCGACTTACCTACCCCTAAAAACCAAGCTCGCCACTGAAGCACATCTAGTTAACGCTGGTATTCCTATATTTATGGCACATGGTATTTTTGATGACATCATTAGCCTAGATATGTGCAAGCTTTCACTGAATACATTACAAAACAATCATTTCAGTGTGAACTGGCATGAGTACAATATGGCGCACTCAGTATGTGTTGAAGAGATTAACGATATTCGTACATTTTTAAAGCAGGTATTGCTATAGGAATTTGGTAGAATATCAACTTAATCCCTTCTCAATAATTGCTATGACTAAGCCTAAAGCTCAAACAACAACGGAATCCTCTGCTCAGCTACCCATAGATTTTGAACATGCTTACGCAGAATTAGAAAATATAGTCGCACAAATGGAATCTGGGCAAATGCCTTTAGAAACTTCGTTGACGGCTTACCAACGGGGTAATACATTATTACAGTATTGCCAGAAATCACTCAGCGACGTAGCACAACAAGTACAAATTTTGAATGCAGGCAATCAGCTATTGCAATTTAAATCACAAGATAATCAATAATGAGCTTGCACGTAGCTAAAACAGCTGACTTAGGTTTTGCTGAGTGGGTAATAGAGAAACAATTGCGCATAGAACAAATGCTCGAGCTTACTTTACCCTCAACCGACATAGCTCCCCAAGTATTACACAGCGCTATGCGCTACAGTGCGCTTGGAGGAGGCAAACGGGTACGTGCACTACTTTGTTATGCGGCCTCTGAATTATGTAATGGCGACGAGTCTATGGCTGATGTTGCTGCATGTGCAGTCGAACTGATACACGCCTACTCTTTAGTACATGATGACATGCCATGCATGGATGATGATGACTTGCGGCGCGGCAAAGCAAGCTGCCATAAACAATATAATGATGCTACCGCACTGCTAGTAGGTGATGCACTGCAAAGCTTGGCTTTTGAAGTATTATCCAATACGCAAAAAATTAGTAATACCAAGCTACAATTGAGTATGCTTAATATTTTAGCGCGAGCCTCAGGCTCTATAGGTATGGCGGGAGGTCAGGCGGTAGACTTAGCCTCTGTTGGAAAGTCACTATCGCAAGCTGAACTCGAATCTATGCATCTCCTGAAAACTGGTGCACTTATAGAAGCGTCTATATTACTTGGTGTAGCCAACGGGTCAGAGGTGCAAATAATTGCAGCACGTACTTTTGCAAAAAATATCGGCCTCGCGTTTCAAGTAGTCGATGATATTTTAGATGTCGAAGCAGATACCGACACCCTAGGCAAAACTGCGGGCAAAGATGCAACTACTAACAAGCCGACCTATGTGACTATTTTGGGCTTAGACGTAGCCAAGCAACATGCTCAGCATTTATATGCTAATGCCATTAATGCACTTAAGCCTTTTGGCGCGAGCGGTCATCGACTAAAAGAATTGGCGGACTTTATTATGCAGCGTAGTTTTTAATTACCCTTCGGCCATGACAACCCATTTTATTAATCAATTTTTGGCACCCTAACTTGTGACTTCATTACTCAACACGATAGATACGCCACTGCAACTAAGACAGCTAGAGAGTAAACAACTTTTAGCGCTTGCGGAAGAATTGCGTGCATTTTTAATTGATAGCGTAGCCAAAACTGGTGGGCATCTAGCTTCTAATTTGGGGGTAGTTGAACTTACGATTGCACTGCATTATGTATTTAATACGCCTGACGACCGCCTCGTTTGGGATGTAGGTCATCAAACTTATCCCCATAAAATATTGACCGGTAGACGTGAAGCGATGCAATCTTTACGCAAAACCAAAGGCATAGCAGGCTTTCCTCGCCGCTCTGAAAGTGAATATGACACTTTTGGCACAGGCCATTCCAGCACTTCCATCTCTGCAGCACTAGGCATGGCAGTAGCGGCGCAAAAGACTGGCAGTGAGCGACGTGCTATCGCAATTATTGGCGACGGTGCAATGACTGCAGGGATGGCTTTTGAAGGCTTAAATAATGCTGGCAGCATGAATGCCAACCTATTGGTCATACTTAACGACAATGATATGAGCATCTCCAATAATGTGGGGGCGCTCAATAACTATCTAACTAAATTACTCTCTAGCCGCTTTTATAATACCGTGCGATCCTCTGGTAAAAAAGTGCTTTCCACCATGCCTCATATGATGGAATTTGCCAAGCGCGCTGAAGAGCATGTAAAAGGCATGGTACTACCGGGCACGCTATTTGAAGAGTTTGGCTTTAATTATATAGGCCCCATTGATGGCCATAATATCGACACTTTAATTGACACTCTTGAGAACATTAAAAAATTAAAAGGCCCTCAGTTTTTGCATATTGTGACGCAAAAAGGCAAAGGATTTGAGCCCGCAGAAGTTAACCCCAATAAATTTCATGGCATAGGTAAATTTGATCCATATAGTGGGGATGTAGTTAGTAGCTCCGCAAAGAAAACTTATACACAAGTCTTCGGAGATTGGCTGGTAGATATGGCTGATCAAGATGACAGACTAGTTGGCATTACACCTGCCATGTGCGATGGTTCCAGCCTAAACACTTTCGCCTCCAAATATCCAGAACGATATTTTGACGTGGGCATTGCCGAGCAACATGCATTAACCTTTGCAGCGGGCTTAGCCTGTGATGGATTAAAACCTGTGGTCGCTATCTACAGTACGTTCTTACAACGTGCATACGATCAACTCATACATGATGTTGCATTGCAAAATTTGCCAGTTCTATTAGCCATTGATCGTGCAGGCTTAGTTGGTGCGGATGGCCCAACGCATGCAGGTAGCTTTGACTTAAGTTTTTTAAGATGCATCCCTAACATCGTTATCATGGCGCCTAGCGATGAGAATGAATGTAGGCAAATGTTGTATACAGGCTTTCAATATAACGGAGTCAGTGCGGTTCGTTACCCACGTGGCAGTGGCACTGGCGTTAACATTCAGAAAGAAATGCTTGCCATACCCATTGGCACGGCAGAGATTAAACGCTATTCAAGCAAAACAAATACTAAAGAAAAAATCGCTATTTTAAGTTTTGGCAGCATGCTTAGTGCCAGCCTCAAAGCCGGCGAGAAACTAGATGCCACTGTCGTTAATATGCGCTTTGTAAAACCAATCGACCAATCTATCATTGAAAAACTAGCGCATGACCATACATTCATTGTGACTGTTGAGGAAAATAGTCTAATGGGCGGGGCAGGCTCAGCAGTACTAGAAGCACTGCAAGCTATACAAAATCAAAATAATACTCACATTAAAACTCTATGCCTAGGTTTGCCTGATCAATTTATTGAACATGGCGACCATGAAACTATGTTGGCAGACTGCGGTCTTGATGCTGTAGGTATTAGCAATGCAATTGCGAAGCTAATAACCTAGTGTTATACTCAACTATTATCAGGCATTCACCCATCAGGAAATACAATGAATCAAGTGACAGCATCCAACCCCATTGAAGACGTACAAAATACAGTAGATACGCGCCATATTGCTATTGATAAAGTTGGCATTAAAGCGATTCGTCACCCAGTGATTGTGAAAGATAAATCAGGTGGAGAACAACATACGGTTGCCATGTTTAATATGTATGTGCATTTGCCTCAGCAGTTTAAAGGCACGCATATGTCGCGTTTTGTTGAAATTCTCAACATGAATGAGCATGCAATTTCAATTGAATCATTTGAGACTATCTTACGCGAGATGCTTAAGCGCTTAGAAGCCGAATCTGGACACGTGGAAATGGCCTTCCCATATTTTGTAAATAAGGCTGCCCCTGTTTCTGGCGTTAAAAGCTTACTAGATTATGAAGTCACTTTTATTGGTGCAATTAGTCACGGTAAGATAGAAATTACTGTAAAAGTGTTGGTGCCTGTCACTAGCCTGTGTCCATGCAGTAAAAAAATCTCTGATTACGGCGCGCACAATCAACGCTCACATGTCACCGTCACCGCCCTGATTAATGACTTTATCTGGATTGAAGATATTATTGACTTGGTCGAAAAACAAGCCTCATGTGAACTCTATGGTTTACTCAAGCGTCCAGACGAGAAATTTGTGACTGAGCGCGCTTATGACAATCCTAAATTTGTCGAAGATATGGTGCGAGATGTCGCAGCTCAATTAAATTCAGAACCCCGAATTATTGCGTACACCGTTGAAAGTGAGAATTTTGAGTCGATTCATAATCATTCTGCTTATGCACTGATTGAAAACGATAAACGCAAACATTAAACTTAACCAAACATCCCTTTTGTGTCTGCTAGGCGCTTAGGGAGCTTCAGCCCTAAGCCTATCATCAACAAACCCAACAATGGGAAAATGGCTGCTAGCATAAACGTTACTTGACCGCCGAGGTATTGCAAAGCATAACCACCTGCAACACCGCCAACAGTGCCTCCTATGCCATAGGCCACGCTATTATATATAGCCTGCCCTTTTGCTTGATGACGCCCATTAAAGAACTGTGTAATGACTTCAACAGAAGCCGCGTGAAAGCTACCAAAAGTTGCTGCATGCAAAGTTTGAGCAAGAATCAATATCGCAAGACTATCTACCGCCGCTCCAATCATACCAAATCTAAGTATGGCCAACGCCAAACTAACCAGTAAAATTGTTTTCAAGGTATATCGCGCCATAATTTTTGGCATTAATATAAAAATGCCAATCTCGCAAATCACACCTACAGCCCAAAGCAAGCCTATCATGCCTTTGCTGTAGCCATGATCACTTAAATAGATTGAATAAAAATTGTAAAGTACGCCATGTGCAGTCACCATCAATGCGCAACCTATCAGCAACGCAATCACATTAGGCTGTTTAATGACCTGCCAAATTGAATAGTGATCATGCTCATGGGCAACAACTTTCGGGTCGGGTAAAGTGTATGAAAGTATAAATAAGGTCATTTGCACCATCAGCAAAAACCACAATAAACTTTTAATTCCAGCGAAATCAATTAAAAACCCTAGTATCACCGCAGCAACAATAAACCCTAACGAACCCCACATGCGAATACGACTATAGTGTCCATTGGTTGTAGCTAAATGAGCCAACGTAAGTGATTCTGCCAATGGCAAGGTTGAACTGGTGAACAAGCTTAATGCCGCCATCACAAAAAATAGCCAATAAAAACCATGCGCCCAAAATACAGCAGTAAAGCCACACAAGCCTAAAAAAGCAGTCAGTTTTATCCACTGTGCGCGTTTACCCGTATGGTCTGCCAACCACCCCCAAAAGTTAGGTGCAAAAATTCGACTTATTTGAAATAAAGACATTAAGATGCCAATATCTGCTGGGCTAAATTGCTCTGACTTTAAATACAAACCCCAGTAAGGCACAAACGCGCCCACAAAGAAATAATAAATAAAATAGAAACGAGAAAGTCGAGAATGAAGCTGTGAATGCATAAGGGCTCAATAGATTGGCGATAAAAAAGTCGGCAATTGCCGACTTTTTAAATGACCTATCTTTACGCTATTATCATCGCATAAAGCTGGTCTTTTAGTAGCGCGCGTTCTTTTTTCAGTGCAGCGAGCGTTGCATCTGACACAGGAATACCCTCGCCTTCTAAGCGCTCAACATCTTTTGTGATGGCATGATAGGCCTCAAACAGTTTCAAAAAATGTGCGTTATCCATTTTTAAACTGTGCATTCTTTCACGATGTTCCGGAAATTCATGCGCCAAATCGTGATGTTCAATATTCATAATGCTTCCTTTATAAAAAAATAAAAATAAACTTAAATAATTTTGGGGGTTGTAGTGACCACATCTGCATTTTGAGCACGGTGACGAAGTGCATGATCTATCAGCACTAGTGCCAACATTGCCTCAGCAATCGGTGTAGCACGCACGCCTACACAGGGATCATGGCGACCAGTTGTTTGCATGCTAACTGCTTGACCGTTTTTATCAATCGAACGGCGCTCTTGTGGAATGCTAGAGGTAGGTTTTAATGCCAAGTTAACACGTATTTCTTGCCCAGTAGAAATACCGCCCAAAATACCACCCGCATGATTTGTTACAAAGCCTTGTGGCGTCATTTCATCAGAATGCACACTGCCACGCTGCGCAATGGCAGCAAATCCAGCACCAATTTCCACCCCTTTTACCGCATTAATGCTCATCATCGCATACGCAATTTCAGCATCTAACCTATCGAACACAGGCTCCCCCCAACCGACAGGTACACCTTCAGCAACGACGGTAATACGTGCGCCTATAGAATCACGTTCTGCACGCACTTGGTCTAAATAGCTTGCCAATTGTGGCAATACATCAACATTAGGTGAGAAAAAGTCATTATCCTGATGATTAAGTGCATCCCAACTAACAAACGGTATTTCAATCGTACCCATCTGACTCATATAGCCACGCACACTTATACCAAAACGTTCTTTAAGCCACTTTTTAGCAATAGCGCCTGCAGCAACACGTACTGCTGTTTCACGCGCACTGGAACGTCCACCACCACGATAATCACGTACACCATATTTTTGTGTATAGGTATAATCTGCATGACCTGGACGGAAGGTATCCATAATTTTGCTGTAATCATGGCTACGTTGGTCGGTATTACGAATCAACAGGCCAATAGGAGCACCAGTGGTTTTACCTTCAAACACACCCGAAAGTATCTCTACCGCATCAGCCTCTTGACGTTGCGTGACATGGCGTGATGTCCCAGGCTTACGTCGATCCAAATCAATCTGCAAATCCTCAGCACACAAAGCAAGGCCTGGCGGACAGCCATCTACAATGCCGCCTATCGCTGCGCCATGAGACTCGCCAAATGAAGTAAAGGTAAAGATTGTGCCGAATGTGTTACCAGACATGATGCTACTCTCTCATTAATTAGGTTAATTTTAACATACTGAGGCCGCCATCAATACATCAAACCTTTAATCCACTGCCCATACAGCTGTTTTGCCACTTTATTAAGAAAGAAACAATGTAAAGGTAAGTTTTCTTGCATAGCATTGGCCTGTTGCACCGCTGGACTAGAGGCAGATTCGGCTAATTCAGCAACCCCATGCTCGCACCAACTTTGTACCATTTGCGTCGTCACTTCAACATGTGTCTGCAATGCCAAATGCTTTCCCATTGAATAGGCTTGCTGTTGACAATAGATGCTCGATAGCAAGTTTATCGCGCCCTCAGGCAGGCTAAAAGTTTCACCATGCCAATGAAAGCTATTAAAACTTTCAATTTCACCAAACCAATGCTTTGCTAGCTCATGTTGACTGACCTTAACCTCACCCCAGCCAATCTCTTTGACCGCATTTTTAGTGACAACACCCCCCAGTGCTTTCGTCATCAACTGCCCACCTAAACAATGACCAAGCAAAGGAATATCCGCAGCTTTTGCCTCACGAATTAAATTCAACACAGGCGCAATCCAAGGCAAATCATCATTCACACTCATCGGGCCACCCATCAACACCACGCCACTATAGCCCAATATTGATGGGGGCAAAGATTCAACTTCATGCGTGTTA
The DNA here is from genome assembly GCA_021738125.1 of Sulfuritalea sp. Taxonomy (GTDB): domain Bacteria; phylum Pseudomonadota; class Gammaproteobacteria; order Burkholderiales; family Methylophilaceae; genus Methylotenera. The sequence continues at coordinate 6,341 of JAIPCR010000015.1, read as the reverse complement.
ATCGTTTGCCATGGTATCCCTTGCAATGTCAGAAAATCACCTAAATAACCAGGACCTTCATGTGCAATATTTTTAAAGATAATGACAGGCTTTTTAGCCGCCTCAATATTAGCCACATTCATTTTGAAACTACCTTATATTGTCCTATTGCAATGTCATCTAACGTATATTGGCCAATCGCATAACGAATTAATCTTAAAGTAGGAAAACCGATTTTTGCTGTCATCCGTCTCACTTGTCGATTTTTACCCTCACAAATTTTAATCTCCAACCAACTTGTTGGTATCATTTTCCGCTCACGTATTGGTGGAGTTCTAAGCCATAAATTTTCTGGCTCAGCCATATGCTTCACAAGCGCAGGTTTTGCTATAAAATCTGACAAATCCAAACCCAACCTAAGCGGGACTAAATCATCATCCTTAGGAACACCTTCAACCTGAACCCAGTATGTTTTAAATTCTTTATGTTTTGGATCACTTAAACGGTGTTGCAACACACCATCATCGGTTAAAATAAGTAAACCTTCGCTATCTGTATCTAACCGACCAGCAGCATAGACATTTGGCGTTTGAATAAAGTCTTTTAACGTAAGGTGCTTTTCGTGCGCACTAAACTGGCATACTACGTTAAAGGGTTTGTTAAATAAAATAATCATTAAATAAGCTTAAATTATTAAAAACATCACGTTAGGAAAATGAAATGGCTACAAAAAATAGTATTACTGGAAAAATTATCATCCCAACTACTGGTAAGAAAATCACGGTTAACGCAGACAACTCTCTTAACGTGCCCAACCAACCTATTATCCCATTTATTGAGGGTGATGGCATAGGGGCAGATATTACGCCACCTATGATTAAAGTGGTGGATGCCGCCGTCAATAAAGCTTATAGTGGTTCTAAAAAAATCTCTTGGATGGAAGTTTACGCTGGCGAAAAAGCCACTAAAGTCTACGGTGCTAACGATTGGTTGCCAGCGGAAACCATGAATGCTGTTCGCGACTATGTTGTTTCAATCAAAGGTCCACTGACGACTCCAGTCGGCGGAGGTATACGATCATTAAACGTTTCACTTCGCCAAGAACTTGATTTATACGTGTGCTTACGCCCGGTTCAATATTTCTCGGGCGTACCTAGCCCAGTCAAACACCCAGAAAAAACTGATATGGTCATTTTCCGCGAAAATACCGAAGATATTTATGCTGGAATCGAATGGGCAGCTGGGACTGACGAAGTAGAGAAAGTCATCAAATTTTTAAGTGATATGGGTATGCGTAAAAAAATTCGCTTTCCTGAATCTTCCGCAATTGGCATTAAGCCAGTTTCAATAGATGGCAGTAAACGCTTAGTGCGTAAAGCTATTCAATACGCCATTGATAATAATCGAAAATCAGTCACTATCGCCCACAAAGGCAACATCATGAAATTCACTGAAGGCGGCTTCAGGGATTGGGGCTATGAAGTTGCTAAGCAAGAATTTGGTGCAGTTGAAATTGATGGTGGCCCATGGTGCAAATTACCTAATGGCATGATTATTAAAGATTGTATTGCCGATGCATTTTTACAAGAAATTTTATTACATCCGCAAGACTATGACGTCGTTGCAACACTTAACTTAAATGGTGATTACATGAGCGATGCGCTCGCAGCACAAGTCGGTGGCATTGGAATTGCACCAGGGGCGAACTTAAGTGATACCGTTGCTATGTTTGAAGCCACTCATGGCACCGCACCTAAAATTGCAGGCAAAGACCTCGCCAACCCAAGCTCTATCATTCTTTCAGCAGAAATGATGTTGCGCCACCTAGGTTGGATTGAAGCTGCAGACCTAGTCATATCAGGCGTCGCAAAAGCCATCCTTGCTAAACGTGTGACAGGTGACTTTTCAAGCGAAATGCAAGGTGCAACACAGGTAGGTACCGCTCAATTTGGTGAAGAGATTATTGCCAATATGTAGCTTTATTTAAAATAAATTTTGCATCACTATTAGGCTCAAGCATACATAATGTCTTTACAAAAAAAAATCTTAAAGGCATTATTAGTTTGATAAAAAAATAATACCGAAAGCTTTGATGCTAACTTAATATGAATCTATGGCGATAGCACCTCAATCAACCAAGCTCAGTGGCCTCGCTCGCACTCTCATCCAAGAAAAATTACTTTCTGAAGATGAGGCGAATGCGATACAGACGCAGGCAAACTCGGTTAAAAATCCATTTATCACTCAACTAATTTTAAATAAAAAGTTGAATGCAAAAGTTATTGCTGAAACCTCAGCAAAAGCTTTCGGATTTCCCTACTTCAACTTAGATGTCTTTAATGTAGATCACCTTCCTGCCAAAAAAATTGATGCTAAGTTAATGCAATCGGAACGTGTGATGGCATTACAAGTAAGAAACAATGTCTTGTTTATTGCGGTCTCAGATCCAACTAATCTACATGCATTTGACAGCGTTCAGTTTCAAATGGGCATGGCTTTGTCGCCAGTCGTAGTTGAAGACGACAAGCTTGGCCACTGGATTGATAAAATCATAGAGTCTAGCGATACCAGCATGAAATCATTAGATCTAGGTGATGATGATTATGGTTTAAATGTTGAAGAAAACCAGCCGCAAGAAAACGAAACGCAAACCCAAGAAGTCGATGATGCACCTGTCGTTAAATTTTTAAATAAAATGTTGTTAGATGCAATCAACCTAGGCGCATCTGACTTACACTTTGAGCCCTACGAAAAATTTTATCGTGTACGCTATCGTGTAGACGGCATACTGCGTGAGATTGCTCAACCACCTCTAGCCATTAAAGAAAAATTAGCCTCTCGAATTAAAGTGATTTCCAAAATGGACATCTCAGAGAAACGAATTCCTCAAGATGGTCGGATGAAACTAGTATTATCAAAAGCCAGAACTATTGATTTTCGTGTCAGCACATTACCGCTCATCAATGGCGAAAAAATTGTGATGCGTATTTTAGACCCATCTAGTGCCACATTAGGTATTGAGGCTTTAGGCTACGAGCCACTTCAAAAAGATGCTTTATTAAGTGCAATATCTCGCCCATATGGCCTAGTACTTGTCACAGGCCCTACTGGCTCAGGTAAAACCGTATCACTTTACACTTGCCTCAATATATTAAACAGTCCTGATGTCAACATCTCTACAGCAGAAGATCCTTGTGAAATTCCGCTGACTGGCATTAATCAAGTTAACGTGAATGACAAACAAGGTCTTACATTTGCTGCCGCATTAAAATCATTTTTACGGCAAGACCCTGACGTCATTATGATTGGGGAGATTCGCGACTTAGAAACTGCCGATATGGCTATTAAAGCAGCATCTACAGGACATATGGTACTGTCAACCCTACACACCAACGATGCGCCTTCAACCCTAACTCGCTTACTTAATATGGGTGTAGCGCCGTTCAATATTGCATCTGCAGTATCACTTATCACCGCACAACGTCTAGCAAGACGCCTATGTAAAAGCTGTAAGGTACCACTAGATGTTCCAAAAGAAGCGCTGCTTGGCGTGGGATTTACCGAAGAAGACTTAAGTGACAAATCTTGGCAATTATATGGCCCTAAAGAAGGTGGTTGTGAGCTTTGCAATGACGGATACAAAGGACGAGTAGGTATCTACCAAGTCATGCCTATTACCGATGCAATCAGCCGCATTATTATGAAAAGTGGCACAGCGCATGACATTGCAGATCAAGCAAAAATTGAAGGGGTTAAAGACTTACGGCAATCTGGCCTATTAAAAGTAAAGCAAGGCTTAACTTCAATTGAAGAAGTAGAGGCTTGTACCAATGAATAACCTAGGGAATTACTATGGCAGCCAACAATAAAGCCACTAAAGAAATTACCTACTCTTGGGAAGGTAAAGATAAAAAAGGTAAGATTGTAAAAGGTGAAATGCGTGCAGCAGGCGATTCTTTCGTTAATGCCACATTACGACGCCAAGGCATCACTGTTACAAAAGTTAAAAAACAGAGTGGCTTTGCTAATAAAGGCACTGTTACTGACAAAGACATCACCTTATTTACTCGCCAACTGGCCACCATGATGAAAGCGGGTGTTCCACTTCTGCAATCCTTTGATATCGTCGGCAAAGGTCATAGCAATCCAGCGGTTGCAAAATTATTACTAGATATTAAATCTGATGTCGAGACAGGCAGTAGCATGAGTGCCGCCTTTCGCAAATACCCGCTTTATTTTGATGCATTATTTTGCAATCTAATTAACGCTGGTGAACAGGCGGGTATTTTAGATACATTGCTAGATCGTTTAGCAACTTATAAAGAAAAAATTCAAGCCATTAAATCAAAAATTAAATCCGCATTATTTTATCCAATTTCAATTATTGTCGTAGCCTTTATAATTGTTGCCATAATCATGATTTTTGTAATTCCCGCTTTTAAAGAACTGTTTGATGGCTTCGGCGCAGACTTACCAGCACCAACACTAATTGTAATGGCTATTTCTGATGTATTTGTACAGTGGTGGTGGGCAATATTTGGCTCCATTGGCGGTGCTATCTGGTTTTTCTTTTACACATGGAAACGCTCTTTGAGCATGCAAGCCACCATGGATAGGTTAATTCTAAAAATCCCAGTATTTGGTCCGCTAGTCAGAAAAGCAACTATCGCTCGCTGGGCTCGTACTTTAGCCACGATGTTTTCAGCTGGCGTACCACTAGTAGAAGCCTTAGATTCAGTGGCAGGTGCTTCTGGCAATCGCGTCTATTTTGATGCCACAAAGCGAATACAAAGCGAAATTAGTACTGGTACTAGCTTAACCGTTGCCATGCAAAATACCAACGTCTTTCCCAACATGGTATTGCAAATGACGGCAATTGGTGAGGAGTCTGGTGCGCTAGACTCCATGCTAAGCAAAGTAGCAGACTTTTTTGAAGCTGAAGTAGATGACGCTGTAGATGCATTAGCCAGTTTAATGGAGCCTGTTATCATGGTGGTACTGGGGACACTTATTGGCGGTTTAGTCGTTGCCATGTACCTACCTATTTTCAAAATGGGCTCCGTCGTTTAGTCATCATGATGTAAATAAAAAAAGCGACACAATGGTCGCTTTTTTTATTTAAAATTTCGCCTTCTCACTTGGCTGAAATTCAAGTATCTCATAGATTAACGTCTTATTTTCTAGCCGCCGCAACCATAGCACGCTCAATTTCCTTATAAGGTTGGGCGCCTAACATACGCTTACCATCTGAAAAAATTAATGTAGGTGTACTTGTTACGCCAATTTTCCTAGCCAACTGGCCAATTTTTTCCAATGGCACCTCACAAGTACCACTCGCCTTAGGCAGCTGATTATTAAAAATCCAATCTTCCCATGCTTTAACACGGTTATTTGCACACCATATTAATTTAGATTTAGCTACAGCATCAGGATGCAACTGTTCGATTGGATATAAAAAAGTATATATTGTGACATCAGTAACATTACTTAATTCATTTTGCTCTAAGCGCTTGCAATAAGGGCAATCAACATCAGAAAACACAACCAGTTTGCGGTTGCCATTACCTTTTACAACTTTAATAGCTTGTTCCAGCGGCAAGCTAGAAAAATCAATTTTCGTCAACTCCTCCATACGCTCACCAGTAATATCTTTTTTAGTTTTAGGGTCAACTAAGCGACCTTCTGCAATCAAAAAACTCATTTTTTCATCGGTATAAACAATTTGCCCACCCATGAAGACTTCATATAAACCCGCGTATGGGGTCTTAGTTACACTTTCAACTTTAAATTTTGGATATGCAGCCTCTACAGCTTTCTTAACGCTCACCTCATCCGCTACGGCTAAAGAGGTCAACGTACTTAGCAACATAATGCCCACTAGTTTTTTAAACATGGAATTCCCTAAATTAATTAAAAAATTTAAATTGCAACCGAGTCAATCAATAGACTTGATGACTGCATTAAAGCTTCAATATCTGCTACAGATTTGACAGCAGTTGAAGTTAGTACCTCGGAGCCTTGTTGGGTCACGAGTACGTCATCTTCAATCCTTACACCGATATTCCAAAAGTGTTTTGGCACATTATCTGCCGGGCGGATATAGCAACCAGGCTCTACAGTTAGCGTCATATTGGCTTCTAACATACGCCAATTAGCCTGCTTATCTTTATAATCCCCAGCATCATGCACATCTAAACCCAACCAGTGCCCTGTTCTGTGCATGTAAAATTGACGGTAAGTACCAGTTTCCAAAACTGTATCTTTACTACCTTTGCATAGTTTTAAATCTATAAAACCCTGAACCAGAACATCTAGTGCGGCTTCATGTGGGGCGTTCCAGTGGTTGGAGATATGCACCTGTC
>JAIPCR010000115.1 GCA_021738125.1 Sulfuritalea sp. | reverse complement strand
AAGAACAGGGCTAAAAATAAGTTTTATTCTTAGCAATTCGTTAGCGCTTTGCGTTAACGAGGTGCGCATTATACAGAGCTTTTACCTAACGTCAATCATAAATTCGATTTGTTTCTCATTTATTATTGAGCAAGGGAATAATTACGCTTTTATTTCCATATTTTGCTACTCCGCTAGGCTACTTTTAATTATTAAATTAGCTAACGAAGGCGCGCATTCTACAGCGCCCAACAATTTGGTCAAGCGCTAAATTGCAGTATTACAAAACTGTTACATTTGCGAATTTACGTTTACCTACCTGGGCAACCACAGTAACACCTTTGTTTACTTGTAAATTTCTATCACTTACTTTTTCACTATCAAGTTTCACACCACCTTGCTCGATGGCACGATAAGCTTCTGAAGTGCTCTCCACGAGCCCTGCCAGCTTAAGTAACTGTGCTATGCCAATAGTCGTCGAGTCAATTTCGATGCTAAGTTCTGGTACGTCATCAGGTATGCCGCCTTTAGCTCTAGTTTGAAAGTCAGCCAGGGCTTTTTCTGCGTCCGATTGACTGTGAAAGCGCGCTACAATTTCTTGCGCGAAACTTACTTTGATATCACGTGGATTATTACCCGCCGCCACATCAGCTTTCCACTTAGCAATCGTTTCTAATGATTCAAACGAAAGTAACTCTATATAGCGCCACATCAATTCATCCGAAATTGACATAATTTTTGCAAAAATGACTTCTGGCGCCTCGGCAATGCCAATGTAATTACCTAATGATTTAGACATCTTATTCACACCATCTAAACCTTCAAGTAAAGGCATAGTCAGCACACATTGCTGTGACATCCCTGCCTGTTTTTGCAATTCCCGCCCCATCAGTAAATTAAACTTTTGATCAGTGCCGCCCAACTCAACATCCGCTTTTAAGGCAACTGAGTCGTATCCTTGCAATAACGGATATAAAAATTCATGAATAGCGATTGGCTGATTGGACTTATATCTTTTAGAAAAATCATCGCGTTCTAACATGCGTGCAACTGTGTGACTGGCAGCTAACTTAAGCATACCTGCCGCACCTAATTCAGTAAGCCACTTAGAATTAAATACCACTTCCGTCTGCTCTGGTTTTAAGATTTTGAACACTTGAGCAGTATATGACTTAGCATTCTCAGTCACTTGCTCGGCAGTTAAGGGTGGGCGAGTAGCACTTTTGCCTGTAGGGTCGCCTATCATGCCGGTAAAATCACCAATTAAAAACAACACTTGATGACCCAAATCTTGAAATTGACGTAGCTTATTAATTAAAACTGTGTGGCCTAAATGTAAATCTGGCGCAGTTGGGTCAAATCCAGCCTTAATTCTCAAAGGCTGACCTTTTTTCAGCTTCTCTACCAATTCAGCTTCAATGAGCAATTCATCTGCGCCACGTTTGATAATGGCCAACTGTTGCTTGATGTCGATATTCACTTATTTTTATCCTTAATCATTAGCGGAAGCTGGAATCCTTAGGGGTATTGAGTTGTTCTAATTACGTTTTCTGTTACTATCCACTATCGAAGTAAACTTTAGTGACTTTAGCTAGTAACACTACTAAGCTGAATCAAATAACCCTATTTTGCTAAAAAGAATGCATGCCAGCTTCTAAACAAACCGTTATTTTAGCGCAAATTGTAGCTATATTGCCGCATTAGATTAACTTCAAGCCGAACGTAAAGACTTAAACACATGACTCGCGAACTTTTCATTGGCCTCATGTCCGGCACTAGCTTAGATGGTGTCGATGTTGCATTAGTAGCATTCACTGAGCAAAAAACGCAAATGCTGCATAGCCATTTTTTAGCTTATCCTGCAGCACTACGCGCACAAATTCTCGCCTTACAGCATCCCACAGAAAACGAACTAGAAAACACGGCACTTATCGGCAACGCGCTTGCAAAAATATATGCCGAAGCAGTGAATCAACTACTTGTTGACGCTCAGTTATCCTCCAATCAAATTGTGGCAATTGGTTGCCATGGACAAACGATAAGACACAGGCCAGGCTTCGAAGATGGCATCGGATTCACTTTACAAATTGGCAATGCCGCTTTGCTAAGTGAGCTCACAGGCATCACAGTAATCTCCGATTTTAGAAGTCGCGACATTGCCGCTGGCGGACAAGGCGCGCCATTAGTGCCAGCATTTCATCAAGCAGTATTTGCTGACAAACAAATAAATAGAGCCATCATCAATATTGGCGGCATCGCCAATATCACTTATCTTGGCAGCTCTGAAAATTCTTCAAACAAATCGAATGGCGTATACGGCTTTGATTCTGGGCCAGGCAATATGCTACTAGATGCTTGGATTAAGCAACATAAGAACTTAGACTATGATGCTAATGGCGACTGGGCAAGCACTGGGCAAGTCATACCATCACTACTATCTGACATGCTAGCAGAACCGTATTTTGCTTTATTGCCGCCTAAAAGTACGGGACGTGATTTATTTAATCAGGCATGGTTGCAAGAAAAATTGCTTGCAACTACTACATTACGCCCTCAAGACGTTGCGTATACCTTAGTCGCACTGACAGCGCACTCTATTTACAACGCACTAACACAGCATTGTGGTGAGTTTAATGAGGTATACGTATGTGGTGGCGGTGCCCACAATCGCTTACTCATAGAGTCTCTACAAACTTTATTGGGCGAAACAAAGTGTAACAGCACCGAAAGTCTTGGCATTGGCGCTGATTGGGTAGAGGCTATTGCATTTGCATGGTTAGCCAAGCAATGCATCAATAAAAAAACTGCTAATTTAGCTGAAGTCACTGGTGCAAAAGGCCCAAGAATATTAGGCGCTATTTATCAACATTAAAAAAATAAATTAATCTTATTAATTGGCCTTAACAGGGGCTTTTGGTTGTGCATTTCACGCACTCATTAAAGTATAATTATCTTCAATCAAGACTAACCTCCAAGACCCAACAAAATGAATAAACCAACTAAAGCAACGATTACTTTTGATAATGGTGCATCACCTATTGAGTTGCCGATATTCTCCGGCAGTCTGGGCAATGATGTCATTGATATACGTAACCTCGGCAAACATGGCATATTTACTTACGACCCTGGCTTTATGTCTACTGCGGCATGCAACTCCAACATTACTTTTATTGATGGGGAAAAGGGCTTGCTCTACTATCGGGGCTACCCTATTGAGCAGTTAGCTGAACATTGCAATTTTATGGAAGTTTCTTACTTGCTACTACATGGCGAGCTTCCTAACGCAGAGCAAAAACAACAATTCACCAATACCATCAACGGTAGCACGATGCTACACGACCAGCTTAACAATATATTTCGCGGCTTTAGGCGTGATGCTCACCCTATGGCGGTTATGGTCGGGGTAGTAGGCTCACTTTCAGCATTCTATTTTGATGCAATGGATATTCGTGATGCAAAACATCGCGAAATCTCTGCACATCGCTTACTTGCAAAAGTCCCCACAATTGCCGCATGGAGCTACAAATATAATTTAGGTCAGCCTTTTATGTACCCGCAAAACCACCTGAATTATGCTGAAAACTTCATGCACATGATGTTTGCTACACCATGTGAAAAATATGAGCCTAACCCAGTACTAGCTAAAGCATTTGAGCGTATTTTAATTTTACATGCCGATCATGAACAAAATGCTTCAACCAGCACCGTGCGACTAGTAGGCTCTAGTGGTGCCAATCCATTTGCCTGTATTTCAGCAGGCATTGCCTCACTTTGGGGCCCCGCTCATGGCGGCGCTAATGAAGCAACTCTGACAATGTTAGAAGAAATTGGCGATGTTTCACGTATAGGCGAATTTATTAAACGCGCCAAAGATAAAAACGATACTTTCAGACTCATGGGTTTTGGGCACCGCGTATATCGTAATATGGACCCACGGGCCAAGATTATGCGAACAACTTGCCATGAAGTGCTAGACGTTCTTGGCTTACATAACGACCCCATGTTTAAACTGGCCATGGAACTTGAAAAAATTGCGCTTGAAGACGAATATTTTGTCTCTCGCAAACTTTACCCTAATGTAGATTTCTATAGCGGCATCGTTATGCGCGCGATGGGCATTCCCAATTCAATGTTCACTGCTATTTTTGCATTAGCCAGAACAGCCGGCTGGATTGCACAATGGTCTGAAATGATTTCAGACGAAGAACATAGAATCGGCCGGCCAAGACAACTATATAAAGGCGCATTAAGAAGAGATCTAGTACCTATAGACCAACGCTAATTGCCACGGCAATAAACAAAAAAGCCTACTCATTTCTGAATAGGCTTTTTATTAGCTAATGCAAATTACTTGTTCATTACGTACATTGTAACTTCAAAGCCAAAACGCATTTCTGTAGCTGCTGGTGTAGTCCACATAATAATTCTCCAAAGTGTTTAATTTACTGAACTGACAACATGTCTTGTTCGTATGAGTTCATTATGAGCTAAACCTAAAATTCAACCCTATTCATCTTCATGAATGCCGGCTAAGTAAAATCATTGAAGAAATATACTTTGCTGACACATTACGAACGATATTTTTGCATAAAGCAGACATTGAATTTAGTGGCTACCGACCCTAAGCAGACGGTCTATTTTTTAGGCTGCTTGAATCTTAGGTAGATTAAACGGCTTGTAATTTAATTTAAAAAGTTGAATAATCGCTAACTTATGAATACTCAATCATCACTGAGCTATATTAAGTTTTTAAACTTAGCCAAAGCCATTCGTGAGCTCACTCAATTCCCTGCATTAAATCCAATGGAAGAGTATCTGCTGAATAATTTTGCATTAGCATGGCAGACAAATACAAAGCTTAGCGTGTCTAAGACTATGCGTTCATCATCTGAAATGTCTCCCAGCACTGTACATAGACATTTAAAAGCACTGAAATCAAAAGGTTTTATCAGCCTAGATATGGATGAGCAAGATAATCGTATTAAATACATCAGCCACACGCCTTTAAGTATTCATTATTTTTCATTATTAGGTCAATGCCTCACTGATTCAGCAAACCCTTAAGTGCAATCTACAACCGCAGTAATGAAAATTATTAAAGCCACAATTATTGATGTCTTTATCGTTGTCCTTACTTGGATAGTTTTCTATCGAATGAGCTTATGGCTATTTGCTTATTTTGAATATAATCCACGTGTGTACTGGGTATTCCTACCCGCTGGTATTCGTATGATTGCTGTCTTTATCTTTGGTTGGGCTGGGGTGCTAGGGCTTTTTATTGGCTCTATTATTACTAACGAAGTAGAACTTAGTGGTTATGTCATTTACTTAGCTGCGATTTCAGCAATGTCACCGATGGTAGCTAAACGTGCTTGCAAGTGGTGGTTTAACATCCCTGATACACTGCAAGGATTATCGAGTAAGCAGCTGTTAACCTTTGCTATAACTGGTGCATTATCGAACGCTTTATTAAGCAACCTCTATTTTTATTTCACTGATAGGGCGAATAGTTTAAAGGGATTCTTCCCAATGTTTGTTGGGGACATGCTCGGCACCCTCATTATTTTCTATCTCATCGCCCAAATACTGCGGCTAATTTCACTCTTACATAAAAAAATTACCCCCTCTATCCTATAAATTTATTAATATTAA
>JAIPCR010000114.1 GCA_021738125.1 Sulfuritalea sp. | reverse complement strand
GGGTTACCCCAATCCAACCCACGGGAGAGCTGGTGTAGCGTCCAGCAGGATTAAGCTGCTAGAGAGTAAGTTTCGTCGTTTGCGACTATACTTTTTTCAGCTGTATTTACGAGGTAATCTGAGCCTCGGTATGCCCTGCACTGCTTTGTAACCCACGTCGAAACCTGGTCAGCCCCAAATCAGTATTACTAAGACTAACAAAACTTTTGTTAAGTTCTGTCAGAGCGCGAATTATACGCGCTAATGACAACTTACGCACAATCGCTTTAGTTGCTGGCTAATACAATCATGCTAGCATATGCATCAGTGTTATTTTAATGTGTTGCCTTAATGTAAAGCGAGTATGCAAGCCATGTTAGAAGTTCGTAAAAGTAGTGATAGAGGTTATGCCAACCACGGCTGGTTAGTGGCGCGTCATTCGTTTTCTTTTGCAGAATATTATGATCCTGCCCATATGGGGTTTGGTGCATTGCGTGTAATTAACGAAGATGTAGTGAGCGGCGGCAAGGGCTTTGGTACGCATGGGCACAAAGACATGGAGATTGTCACTTACGTGCTATCTGGCGCGCTAGAACATAAAGATAGCATGGGCAATACGTCTGTGTTGCATTACGGAGATGTACAGCGCATGAGCGCAGGCAAAGGCGTAAGGCATAGTGAATATAATCACGATGCAACAACGCCTGTACATTTGCTACAAATTTGGCTGACCCCTCATACGATTGGGGTTGAGCCCGGCTATGAAGAAAAGCATTTTGACCTAGCCTCAAAACAACATCAGCTACGCTTAATTGCGTCACCCAATGGGCATGACGGCTCAGTGACGATACACCAAGACGCTTTAATCTATGCAGGCATACTAAGCGCGGCTGATAGCATTAGCTACGCCATTGCGCCCACCAGATTGGTTTATTTGCACGTAGCAACGGGTGAACTGTGCGTGAATGGCATACGACTATTGGCGGGATATGCACTAAAAATAAGTGATATCAGCACATTGCTGATAAATGATGCTCAAGATGCAGAGATTTTATTATTTGATATGAGCGCTTAAGCTAGCCCCTATGAGGCTTGAATTTTACTTATTGTGCGACCGCATGATGCGGCCTTTTTCACGTTCCCAGTCACGCTCTTTTTCAGTATCGCGTTTATCGTGTTGCTTTTTACCTTTAGCAAGACCAATTTCCACCTTAACGCGGCCTTTTGAAAAATGTAAATCTAGCGGCACGATGGTATAACCAGAACGCTCTACTTTAGCGATTAATTTGATGATTTCTTCATTATGTAGCAAAAGCTTACGGGTACGTATGGCATCAGGGCGAATGTGCGTTGAAGCAGCGCCAAGCGGTGTGACGTGGCAGCCAATTAAATAAATCTCACCCCGTTGAATAATGACATAGGCTTCTTTAATGTTAACGCGGTTATCTCGAATCGCTTTAACTTCCCAGCCTTCTAAAACAATGCCAGCCTCATACTTATCTTCAATAAAGTAATCAAAAAATGCTTTTTTATTTTGTGCAATGCTCATAAAACTAAATATTTCTTGGCGAATGTCTTAAAATATCATTTTACCTCACTTCTGCACTTGTTCACTTTTAACAAGGAGGTAGATTTAATTTGTCGTTATAAAGGCACGCATGGCTCAGGTTCAAAAATCAGTTCTTATTAACCACTCGGCTAGCCGCATGTATGCGCTGGTGGATGATGTCACTAAATACCCAGAGTTTTTACCTTGGTGCGGTGGCGCCGACATTATTAAGCAAGATGAGGCCTCTACTATTGCCACGTTGCATATTGCCTACCATGGCATACACCAAAAATTTACCACCGAAAACCATAAGACTTACCCTAGCGCGATGGATATCAAACTGAAAGATGGCCCATTTAAACACTTGGATGGCGCTTGGCGTTTTATAGCACTAAATGAAAATGCTTGTAAAATTGAATTTGTACTCAATTATGAATTTGCTAATAGCTTTTTAGAAAAAATTATTTCGCCTGTGTTTAGCCATATTGCGAATACCTTTGTAGATGGCTTTGTCGCCCGTGCGGATGTGGTGTACAAACTTTAAATATTTAGGACTGAATAGGACTTCAAATGAACAGCAGTGAAATTATGGTAGAAGTGGCTTACGCGTTGCCTCACGAGCAGCTGATTGTGCCAGTGAAAGTAAAAGCTGGCATCACCGCTGAGCAGGCGATTCAGTCCTCAGGCATATTGAGTAAGTACCCAGAAATTGATTTAGCCGTTAACAAGATTGGCATTTTTGGCAAGCTGACTAAATTAGATGTGCCTTTGCGTCATTTAGACCGCGTTGAAATTTACCGCCCGTTAATTGCCGACCCTAAAGAAGTGCGTAAACAACGTGCCGCCGATGGCAAGGTGATGAAAAAAGGTGGCGGTGATGCCGCACTTGAAGATTAAAAACAGCTCAACTGTTAATAATATTTATTGGCAATATTGATCCACGTCTCTTTGCGCATCCGCTTTACCTTGAGTAATATCGGCATCGCCTAAATAATACTTTTCACCTTTTTCATTGGTTTTGGCAATTCTGCCGCCATTGATAAAAGTTGCTAAATTGGCCTTAGCCGCCTTGCAGTTTTCTTGCTTAATCTTTAGGTTTGCTTGGTTTTCTTCTTCAGCTTTTTTGTCTTTTACCCGCTTTGCAGCGGCTTCTTCTTTACTGAGCGGTGCTTTGTCGGCTTTCTTGTCGCCTTCAGCGCCCTTATCAGTCGCCACTTTGGCTTTATTGGTAACCGCTTTATCTTTATTGATGTCAGGGTTAATATCACCCTTAACCTCAGTCAATGGTGCCAAACCAGTAGGTTGCATTATTTTTTTACCATACATAGGTTCTTGCTTCACATTGGATGGTGGCGGGACGTCGCTATAGCGCATCGAGCCATCGGTATCTCGCCATTTATAAATTTCAGCCACGGCTAGGCTTGGTAGCATCATGGTACAAAGTAATAAAACAGGTAATTTCATGGCTAATCCTCACGCTTTTGTTTCAAAACATACGCTGTAAAATTAATAGTATTGCCAGTTCAAAGTTCAAGCAAGCAATTTTCACAACTTCGCTTAATATCGTTGGCCGCAATTCATTATTTAATATACATCAGCTAGCAATATAATTTTATGCGACTAGCACTCGCGCGTTTGGCCTGAAATCTGTATAATTTCGTTTTGGGTACAAGGATTTAGCATGCGTTTATTGCAACAAGCTCTCACATTTGATGATGTTTTATTAGTGCCAGCCTACTCTAACGTGCTGCCACGCGAGGTTTCACTCGCAACACAACTCACTCGTAATATTCAACTAAACATTCCACTGTTATCTGCCGCTATGGATACCGTGACTGAAGCGCCACTGGCGATTGCCTTAGCACAAGAAGGTGGATTGGGCTTTATTCACAAGAACATGACTGCCATGAAGCAAGCAGCCCATGTGGCGCGTGTTAAACGCTTTGAATCTGGCGTAGTGAATGACCCTATTACCATTCAAAGCCACCTCACCGTGCGTGACGTGCTTGAACTCACTCGCATGCACAAAATATCGGGTATCCCAGTGGTCGATAACGGCAAAATTGTCGGCATTGTTACCAACCGCGATTTACGCTTTGAAACCAATTTAGATCAACCGATTAAAAACATCATGACACCACGTGACAGACTAGTAACTGTGCGCGAAGGTGCAGCAAAAGATGATGTAATGCGCTTACTACACCAACACCGTCTAGAGCGTGTGCTGGTCATCGATGCGAACGATACCCTCAAGGGCCTCATTACAGTTAAAGATATTCAAAAATCTACTGACCATCCATATGCTTGTAAAGATGCGCAAGGCAGACTACGCGTAGGTGCGGCGGTAGGTGTAGGTGAAGGCACAGAAGAACGCGTTGCCGCATTAGCAGAAGCCGGTGTTGACGTGATTGTGGTAGATACTGCACACGGTCATTCTCAAGGCGTGTTAAACCGCGTCACTTGGGTTAAAAAACACTTTCCACATATCGAAGTGATTGGTGGCAACATTGCTACCGCTAGCGCGGCTTTAGCTTTAGTTGATGCAGGTGCTGATGGCGTTAAAGTCGGTATCGGCCCAGGTTCAATCTGCACGACTCGTATTGTGGCCGGTGTAGGTGTGCCGCAAGTAAGTGCAATCGCTAATGTAGAAAAAGCCTTAGCAAGTTCTGGTGTGCCCTTTATTGCCGATGGCGGCATTCGTTTTTCTGGTGACATTTCTAAAGCGATTGCAGCGGGTGCTTATAGCGTCATGTTAGGCGGCATGTTTGCCGGTACTGAAGAAGCACCTGGCGAAATTGAATTATTCCAAGGCCGTTCATACAAATCTTACCGTGGTATGGGCTCTATTGGGGCGATGGAAAAAGGTTCTAGTGACCGTTATTTCCAAGATACCAACAGCGGTGCGGATAAATTAGTCCCTGAAGGCATTGAAGGCCGCGTACCTTACAAAGGTAGCGTGCTCGCAGTGATTCATCAACTGATGGGTGGTTTACGCGCTTCTATGGGTTATGTCGGTGCAAGTAGCATTAAAGAGATGCGCGAAAAAGCTGAATTTGTACAAATCACTTCAGCTGGTATGCGTGAATCTCATGTACATGACGTGCAAATTACCAAAGAAGCTCCGAACTATCGCATTGATTAAAACTAGTCGTTAGACATTAGTTGATAGACGTTAGTCGATAGCTAAAAAAGAATTTAAAATTTATGGCAGGTTACCGAGATTTATTAGTTTGGCAATCTGCTATGCAAATAGCTGAAGATGTTTATCACCTTACAGAGCATTTTCCTAAACAGGAAGTGTTTGGTTTGACTAGCCAATCAAGACGAGCGGCCGTTTCCGTGTCATCTAATATTGCTGAGGGGCACGGTCGCAATTCACCGAAAGAATTTAATCATTTTTTAGGAATTGCACTGGGCTCTATAGCTGAATTAGAAACCCAACTATTACTTTCGGAAAGACTTAAATATATAGAAGAAGCTCAGCTAGCCAATATACTAAAGGCTACGGATGAAACGGCAAAAATGCTCAAAGGTTTACAAAAGTCACTTAAGTCAACTAACGACTAATGACCACCAACTAACGACTACACTAACAACAAATGACTACACATTCAAAAATACTCATCCTCGATTTCGGATCACAAGTCACTCAACTCATTGCACGCCGCGTGCGTGAAGCACACGTCTATTGTGAAATTCACCCTTGTGATGTGTCTGATGAATTTGTGCGTAACTTTGGTGCTAACGGCATCATTCTTTCTGGTAGCCACGCTAGCGTGTATGAAGAAGAGACGGATCAATCACCACAAGCCGTATTTGAAATGGGTATCCCTGTATTGGGTATTTGCTATGGTATGCAAACCATGGCACAACAACTTGGCGGTAAGGTCGAAGCCGGTCATAAACGTGAATTTGGTTATGCCGAAATCCGTGCACGTGGTCACTCTGCCCTATTTAAAGACATTCAAGACCGTACTAATGCTGAAGGTCATGGCCTAATAGATGTATGGATGAGCCATGGCGATAAAGTCACAGAATTGCCGCCTAATTTTAAAGTGATTGCCAGCAACGACGCCACACCAATCGCAGCTTTCGCTGATGAAGCCCGTAAATTTTACGGTGTGCAATTTCACCCAGAAGTCACCCACACCAAACTAGGCCAAGCGATGTTAGAACGCTT
>JAIPCR010000113.1 GCA_021738125.1 Sulfuritalea sp. | reverse complement strand
AAAACCAAAATGCCAGAAAAATTTGAAGCGCATGCGAAATTTGATTATTTTGGCCAGAATTTCAATTTATACGGTACAGATAACTATTACGATGGGGTGCATGGCGCAGTCTCTATAGGCAGTAAATATAATGATTTTTCATTTATTGTCAGTGGTGACCATTTAGATAATCATGGTCACCCGATGACGTTTACTCCAGCTAGTGCAAAATCAGGTCTAGCTGCAACGGCAGGACAATTTACTGTTGTTAATGGTGCGTATAACGATATTGATACTTCTGGGAATGCTCGCGTCAACACAGCTGCCGCCAGTATTGACCACGCCGTTCAAGACAATCTTAAAATTAAATTGGCCTATGGCATAAGCTCAACCGTTCGGGCAACGTACACGCTAGGGATTTGGCAAAATGACTCTGAAAAACGAGGAGAAAGTTATTTAAAAAATTTGGCGGGTGATACAGTCTACGGCACAGCCACCTCGGGGGTTTTTAAGTATTTACGGATTAATGGAAAAGATTACACTGTAACAGCCCCTGCTTCCAGCAATACCGAGCAAGAACATGTGATGCATGGCTTATCGCTAAAATCCGACTCTAAAGGCACTTGGGATTGGGATGTGGTAGCGAGTTGTTTTCATCAAAATAAAGATTTAATACGCTCCTCTGCAGGTAACTCTGGGTTGATGCCAAGTGATGCGGCCACGGGGGTTGGTGGAACAATGACAGATGCTAGTGGAACTGGTTGGTCTACGCTTGATTTGCGTGGTGATTGGCGACCAGATGGTAATTTAAAGAGTAAGCATCAAGTGAGCTTTGGGTATCATTTTGACCGATATGAGCTCGATTCTATTACATATGGTTATACAGCTAATTTACTACCTAATTGGCGAATTAGCCCATCAAGTGCAGCACCTGTAAGTACTAATTCTTATGGAAAAACCGAAACTCAAGCACTTTACTTGCAAGACTCTTGGATGTTTTCTCCCGACTGGAAGTTGGTTTTAGGTGGACGATTTGAACATTGGTCAGCATATGATGGCAGTAATTATAATGCTTCCAATGCATTAGCATTCCGTCAACTGAATTATGCAGACCGCTCTGATAATGCATTTTCACCAAAAGCATCTTTATCATTTCAAGCTACTGAAGACTGGTCATTACGCGGTTCTTTAGGGAAAGCTTACCGATTTCCGACAGTTGCAGAAATGTTCCAAAGCTTCACTGACGCTACAGGCGCAAAAGTGAATGACCCAAATTTAAAACCTGAGCACATGCTTTCAGGTGAGATTGTTGCTGAGCGTTTATTGCAAAATGGTATGTGGCGCACTTCGCTATTTTGGGAAAATAAACGTGATGCCCTGATTAATCAAACAGATATCTCAAATCCAGCATTTACAGTTTCAAGTATTCAAAACGTAGATAAAGTACGTACTAGGGGTGTTGAAACCTCATTACAACTCAAAGACTTGTGGGTTAATAGGTTTGATTTGAATGGTAGCGTTACCTATGTTGATTCAACCATTACCAAAGATAGCAAAAACCCTGGGCTTGAGGGTACAGATCAACCACGTATTCCTGATTGGCGCGCAACCTTAATGGGGATTTACCGTGCAAATGATAAATTATCATTTAGCTTAGCAGGTCGTTATAGTGGCCGTCAGCATAATAGTCTTTACGATACGGTAAATAAGAAATACACCGATGTGAATCCTAATGTGTATGGCGCAGTAAGTCATTATTTTGTAATAGATGCCAAAGCAGTTTATAAAATGAATGATCGATGGGAATCTGCACTTGGTGTGAATAATTTGAATAATTTCAAATACTACGTGAATCCAAACCCTTATCCACAGCGCACTTGGTTTGCAAGTTTAAAGTTTGATTACTAGGTTATTTTAGTTGGCTAAGAATAAACAATTAACAATGCGCGAATGGCCTGCTTATAACACCATTTGGCGCTGGCATTTTTACGCAGGGTTATTTTTCATCCCTGTCATTTTTGTGCTGGGGGTGTTGTTGCCACTTGTAGGCATAAGCTTACTTGCAGTTTTGCTTGTTGAACGATGGGTATTACGCTATATTTCTGCACCTAAAAACTTTCTTGGCTTGAATTAAGCGTCAAATTATAGTGTTAATGAATCACAAAATATCTATTGAACAATGGAGCAAGCTAAGTGGCTTAGCCATGGTATTGGCTCTGCATGGCGCACTGCTATATGCGGCGATGAGCTACAAATTGATTCCTCCGCCTCAAGAAGCTGTCACCTTGTTTGTCAATTTAATCAATCCACCAAAAAAAGTTGAACCCCCACCAGAACCACCAAAGCTACCCCCTAAAAAAGTGACCTTGGTAAAACCGCAACCGGTCTTGCAACCTAAACCTGAACCCTTGTTAGTGTCGAATGCGCCTGTGGTTGCAGTGAACGAACCGGTAGCGCCGCCACCGCCTGTCGTTCCAGCGCCGCCAGCACCAGAGCCTGTGGTTGAGGCTCCGGTAAAACCAGCTACAGTGACATTATCGTCAGATCTATCCGTGTCTTGTCCGCAACGCGCTATGCCTAATTACCCTGCAGCATCAAGGCGCTTAAATGAGCAAGGGCTGGTGGTACTCAGGGTGGAGCTAGATGAAACTGGGCATATCACTTCTGCACGGGTAGAGACCAGCTCAGGTTATAAACGCCTAGATGAAGCAGGCTTAGCAATTGTTAAAACTTGGCATTGTAATGCCGCAACACGAGAGGGCAAGGCGGTACGCGCTGTGGCCTTGCAACCATTTGATTTTATTTTAGAAGGACGTTGATATGTCACACGAATTAGGCGTAGCCCATTTTATAGCGCAAGTCGATACGGTAGGCAGAGTGGTATTGGTATTTTTGCTTGTCTTATCCATTGCCAGTTGGTATTTAATTTTTACCAAAGGTCTCGCTAACTGGCTAGAGGCACGTCGTGCTAAGCAGTTTCTAGACGAATTTTGGCAGCACGATACGCTTGATAAATTAATTACGCATTTGCAAAAAAATAAGCCAGACAATGCCTTTGCTAACTTAGCGGCTGAAGGTCTAGCAGCACTACGTAATGCAAGTCGCCATAGCATGGAAAAACTAGCTGCAGCGGGTGGTATGTCGGAGTTTATGACGCGCGCCTTGCGTAACGGTATAGACCAAGAAACCGCACGCACTGAAAATGGCTTAACTATACTTGCCTCTGCTGGCTCAGCTTCACCGTATATTGGCTTATTTGGAACGGTGTGGGCTATTTATCATGCATTGGTGCAAATTGGGCTGTCGGGTCAAGGCACCCTAGATAAAGTGGCCGGCCCTGTAGGTGAGGCGCTGATTATGACAGCGATAGGTTTAGCGGTAGCGATACCTGCTGTATTCGCTTACAACGCATTTAACCGCCATAACCGATTGTGGTTAGTTAAGCTGGATGCGTTTGCCCATGATTTATTTGTAATGCTAACTGTAGATCATGTGCTGGAAGAAAAAACTAAACCAACCCTTAAATCTGTGAGTGATGTGTCATGAGTTTTGGTAGCTTTAATACCCACCAGCATGCTGTG
This sequence comes from Sulfuritalea sp., assembly GCA_021738125.1. GTDB lineage: Bacteria > Pseudomonadota > Gammaproteobacteria > Burkholderiales > Methylophilaceae > Methylotenera. The sequence goes on along the minus strand of JAIPCR010000113.1, from coordinate 2,185 downwards.
AAGGCAGAAATTAATGTGGTGCCACTCGTGGACGTCATGTTGGTGTTACTGGTCATATTTATTATTACTGCACCGCTACTCACACACTCTGTAAAAGTGGATTTACCTAAAGCGACGAGTAATCCGAATATCACTAAACCCAATCATATAGAACTTGGTGTTAAAGAGGATGGCAGCTTTTTTTGGAATGGTGAACGCGTAACGAAAGAAACCTTAGCAGACCGTTTTGCCATTGAGGCAAAAAAATTACCACAACCTGAAGTACACATCAAAGCCGATAAACTCACGCATTACGATAATGTGGCTCAAGTCATGTCGACCGCAGCAAGAACTGGTTTAGTGAAGATTGGGTTTGTGACGGATCCATCATTAAATTAGTGAGCTCAATATTGAGCCAGAATTAGGTTAACATTGTGCGCATGAAATTTTTAATTAAGTTAATGTTCTTGTTGGCATGCACTCAGTTGCATGCCCATGAAGAGCACACCAAGCAGCAAACCGGTAAATTGGCGGTTAGTCTGGCTTTTGATGGACAAGGTGATTTATGGCGAACTACAGAGAAAGATGGCTACATTTGGATTGATAGCAGCCACGACCTAGGCAAAACCTTTTCTAAACCAGTGCAAGTCAATCCGCAACCACAAAAAATTGGCGCGGATGGTGAGGCCAGACCAAAAATAGCCATTGGGCCACAGGGCTATATTTACCTGACTTGGACCGAAGCACTAAAAAAACCATTTTCCGGTTATATTTGGTTTGCTCGATCTACCAATCAGGGTAAAAGTTTCGAAAAACCTTATATCGTGCACCAAGACCGCACAGAAATTACCCATCGCTTTGATGCGCTTAATATTTCTAAAAATGGCAGCATCACGGTTTCTTGGGTAGATAAGCGCGATTTAATTGCCGCCAAAGCTGCGGGCAAAGTTTATGACGGCGCAGCTATTTATTATGCACGGTCTTTAGATAATGGCGCGAGTTTTACCACAGAACAAAAGCTAGCCGATGGTAGCTGTGAATGTTGCCGTATTGCCTTTACCAACAAACCAGATGGCACAGCAGTTGCAATGTGGCGCCATGTATTTGCTGGTAGTGAGCGTGACCATATGCTAGCTGAAATCCCTCAAAGCGCTGGGCAGACGCCGGTGATTAAACGCGCCACTTTTGGTCGTTGGAAAATAGACGGTTGCCCACATCATGGTGCGGCATTAGCCAGTGGTGGGGAAGCTAAAGACTGGTGGGGATACCACATGGCCTGGTTTGATGGCGGTAATGATGATGCCGGTAAAAATGCTAGCTTATTTTATGCACGTATGGATGGCGAGGCTTGGGTTTCTTCACCCGCTAAAAAATTTGGTAATCATAAAAATCAGGCTGGCCACCCAGCACTACTCAGCATAGGTGAAAAAGTTTGGTTGGCTTGGCGTGAGACAGAGGCTAATACTAATACTGTGATGGGCATGTTTTCAGATGATGGCGGTAGAAGTTGGGGTGACGCCAAAATAATCGCCCGCACTTTAGGTCAGGCGGATTATCCGCAATTAATTGCTCATGAGCATCAAGTATATTTAGCCTGGAATACGCTCAAGGATGGTTTGCAAGTGATTGCGTGGTAAGTTTTAAAACTCGCTTACATACACCACACTTTTGTATTATGGCTTAGCGCCATCCAAATAGCCCATGCGCTGGCGCCACTTAAAAGCAGGCCTGCTAAGCGCATGCCGTAGGGTTCAACCAGACTAGTTTTTAATTTTAACCATGCCCAAGGTGCAAAAAACAGAGAAATGCCTGAGCCGATTGCAAATGCCGCCATGCTGATAGCCCCACCAAGTGGATTGCCGTTAAACGAGGCAATAATTAGGGCGGAATAAAGTAAACCACAGGGCATGAGCGCCCAAAGCATACCTATATAAAAATAGCCCCCTTGAACTAAGCTAAGTTTTTTTACATATCGCCAAATAGTTCTGCCTGCTTGATCAATCCAAACTGGCTGACGCGCATAGATGACCAGTATCACACCCCAGAAAAAAACCAGCACATGAAAGAATGTCCACAAAGGATGGAGTATTGCGCTATAGCTAGACAACCATGCGATACTTTGAATAGCAAAAGTGGCAATTGCCCCTAATAAAGCGTAGCCGCATAATCGACCTAAATGATAGAGCTGAATGGCATAGGGCTTTTC
>JAIPCR010000112.1 GCA_021738125.1 Sulfuritalea sp. | reverse complement strand
AAGAACAGGGCTAAAAATAAGTTTTATTCTTAGCAATTCGTTAGCGCTTTGCGTTAACGAGGTGCGCATTATACAGAGCTTTTACCTAACGTCAATCATAAATTCGATTTGTTTCTCATTTATTATTGAGCAAGGGAATTGCCAGTAAATCTTTGGTTGCGGGAACAGGATTTGAACCTGTGACCTTCGGGTTATGAGCCCGACGAGCTGCCAGACTGCTCCATCCCGCGTCCGATTCGACATTAGTGCCGTCGAGAGGTGAGACTATAGCAAACCTAGCCATTTAGCGCAAGGACATTCACAGCTTTCTTTCTAGATATTTGACAGGGAGGTGCGGTTAGGCCAAGAAATTATTGGTTACTAGCCTAAGCATATTATTTGATGATGGTGCGAACGAAATCTAAGTCTTCTTGAGTATCTACGCCAGTTGCAGGCGCATTATTAGTAATCGCTACTGAAATCTTATACCCTTGATGTAGCACTCTAAGTTGCTCCAAACATTCAATCTGCTCTAACGCGCTAGGTGGAATGCTGGCATATTGTTTGAGAAACTTTGCTCGATAGGCATAGATACCAATATGCCGATACGCAGGAATATTTGCAGCTAGATCATTGTTAGCAAGAGAATCTCTTGGGTAAGGGATAGGCGCGCGACTAAAATATAAGGCATTTGAATCTATATCTAAAACAACTTTGACAATATTAGGATTCAAAAAATCAGTCTTGTTTTGAATGGTATGGCATGCGGTAGCCATTACAGCATGGTTAGCATTACTGAGTTGAGCGGCCACTTCTGCAATGAGCGCAACATCAATCAAAGGCTCGTCACCCTGTACATTAACCACAATAGCATCATCGGGCCACGCTTGTTGCATAGCCACTTCAGCGATACGATCTGTGCCACTGACATGATTAATACTAGTCATTAAGGCTTGATAGCCTAGTTGTTCAACCGCATGTAAAATCCTACTATCATCGGTCGCAATCACCACTTGTTTTGCGCCACTTTGCTTAGCACGTTCAGCCACCCAAGCCACCATGGGCTTACCCGCAATATCAAGCAAAGGCTTGCCTGGTAATCTACTACTCGCGTAACGGGCAGGAATTACAACGTAGAACTCTGGAGTATTTTTAGCACTCAAGGCATGAATCCCATTATTCAATGTAGCTACTCAACGCCTTCGTCATCCGCTAATTTACGTGCTTCATCCTCCAGCATCACGGGAATGCCATCTTTGATAGGATATGCGAGTCGCGCCGACTTGGATATGAGTTCATTCTTCGCCTTATTATAGATAAGCGGCCCTTTAGTAACAGGGCAAACTAAAATCTGCAGCAGTTTTGTATCCATATTAACTTCTCAATTTTTGCAAAATAGGTGTAACGAGCTCGGCATTACTTGTGTTGCTTAATGTTGCTGTAACAGGCAAAAACCATGCATCTGCAGCAAGGAACTTTTGACATTTTACGGCATCTTTTTCAGTCATTAAAATAGTTTTACCTGAAAACTTCGCAAAATCTTCTACAGAAAAAACATAGTGGTCAGGGAAAGCTATAGGTTCAAATTGTAAGCCTAAAGCAGTCAACTGACTAAAAAAACGTTGCGGATTGCCAATGCCGGCAATTGCCACTAAATTCTTATCAGTAAAATCACTAGCGCACTTACTCGCTTTATTATCAGCCAAAGATATCAACATTTCACCTTTTAGTTGCATGCTAAAAGTGGCTATTCCCGCTGTGGTAGCTAAATCTAACTTCTCATCGTCACCACAAACAACGACGGCATCGACCGATTGCAGCCTTGAAACATTTTCACGCAACGGCCCAGCTGGAAGCAGGCATCGATTACCAAACTGACGCAAAGAATCTACCAAAGCGATTTCTATATCTCGATACAAAGCATAGTGCTGCAAGCCATCATCGCTAATAATTACGTTGCATAGCGGGTTGGCTTTTAGCAACGCACTGCCTGCAAGCAGTCGATTGGCGCCTACATACACCGGGCAATCAGTACGCTTTGCAATCAAGACAGGCTCATCCCCTACAAGCTGAGGATTACTATTCGCGAATACTGCTTGGACACCTTGAGACGCCCCACCGTAGCCACGACTAATAATACCAGGCGTATAACCAGCGATTTTTAATTGCTCAGCCAACCAAATCACCATTGGCGTTTTACCTGTGCCACCGACACTAATGTTGCCGACGACAATCACTGGGACACTTAAGCGAGCGCTCTTAATCCAAGCAATACGATATAGCCATTTTCGAAGGTGTATAGCGACAAAAAAAATCCAGGACAGTGGCAGCAGCAAAAGATGCCACATAGTAAAAGTTGCCCATTGTTTTTGTAACCAGCTATTCATTTAGCTCACGCAAATAATAGCTAGTTAACCAAACTGTTTTTGGTACAGTTTTGCATAGTGCCCGCCCTGCTTAATAAGTGCATCGTGCGTACCACTTTCGACAATCTCACCCTGCTCCATCACCATAATACGGTCCGCATTTTCAACAGTACTTAAGCGATGTGCAATCACGATACTGGTGCGATTTTTCATCAACCCATCCAAGGCTGCTTGAACATGTTGCTCAGATTCAGTATCCAGCGCCGAAGTTGCTTCATCAAGTAGCAATATAGGCGCATTTTTTAAAATTGCCCGGGCAATGGCAATGCGCTGACGTTGTCCTCCAGATAAACGTACACCACGATCACCAATCTCATTCTGTAAACCACTCGGTAATTGCTGGATAAAGTCCCATGCATGCGCCGCTTTTGCCGCGCTAATCACATCCGCTTCGCTAGCATTACGCAATGCGCCGTATGCAATATTATTGAACACCGTATCATTAAATAAAATCACATCTTGGCTAACCAATGACAATTGTTGTCTTAAATCTGCCAGCGACAAAGCCCTCATGTCTACACCATCCAATAAGACTTGGCCTTGCTGCAACTCATAAAACCTTGGCAGCAAATTCACGAGCGTCGTTTTACCGCCACCTGAGCGCCCAACCAATGCTAATTTTTCGCCTGGCCGTATTGTAAAGCTCACATTCTTCAGTGCTTGGCGTTTGGCATTATGATAAGTAAGGCCCACTTGCTTAAATTCAATTTCACCTTTACTGCGAACACAAGCTTTATCGCCTTCATCCAGCTCTGGCTTAATATCAATGACACCAAATACACTTTGCGCGGCAGCAAGCGCCACCTGCACATCTTCATTCATCGCTGTTAAATTTTTAATAGGGGCAATTAACATCAACAAAGCCCCCACAAAAGCGGCAAACTCACCCGCACTAAATTTACCAACTGCGTAGTAAACAACCAAGCCCAATGAAACTGCAGCCAATAGCTCTACCACCATGCTATTTAAGCTAGATAGGCGCGCCAAACGGATTTGCATATATCGGTTTTTACCAACCACTTTAGCAAAACGTTCATTCTCATACGCTTGAGCACCAAATATTTTGACTATGCGCTGTCCAGAAACCGCCTCTTCAGCAACTTTAGTCATTTCACCAATCGAAGATTGCACTTCCTTGCCGGCATTGCGTAGTTGCGGCGTCATCGTCTTTAAATAAAAGGCCATGATAGGCGCAACCAAGACAAAAATCATGGTGAGCCGCCAATCTAAATAAATCATATAGCCCACAATGCCAAGCGCCGTCAAACTATCACGTACCAATGTGAGTGAAGATTTTGTAGCGGCATTCGCCATTTGCTCTACATCGTAAGTCAATTTTGAAATGACAATACCAGCTGACTGCTCATCAAAATAACTAATAGGCAAGCGCATCAACTGACGAAACGCATCCAAACGCAAATCCGCCACTATGCGGCGAGCAATCCAGCGCATTGAGAATCCAGAAATAAAGCCTGACAAAGCACGCATGGCTAATAGGCCAAATAGCATAAAAGGTAAATAGCCGACCTTATCAGCGGACTGCTTAACAAAGCCTTCATCAGTCACTTGCTTGATAGTTGCCAAAAATGCGGTATTAGTAGCAGACAAAAAGATGAGGGCAAGTATGCCCCCTAGAAATACTGCCTTGTATTTCCATGCGTAACTAAATAAGCGCAGGTAGAGGGCTTTTGAAGTGGTGGTATTAACTGCCGATATATTCGGCACGACTTGCTCAGACTTGGTTTTTGACATCAATGACCATCACTTGAAAATTCAAAGCTTAAACACAACACCAATTGAATTTTAAAGAAATAAAAAATTAAGAACCTGCTTTTGATTGAGTCGCAAATGTAATGTGTGTATACCCTGCGGTTCGAGAAGCCTCCATCACATTAACCACAGACTGATGCGTGCTCTTTGCATCTGCATTAATAATAATAGTAGGTTCTTTACCGCCATTAGCGGCAGCTTGCAAGGCGGCACTAATGCCGGCTACAGACGTATCAGCTAAGCTCTTGCCATTTACCACGTACCGGCCAGTCGCATCAACACCGACTTCAATCGTCAATGGTTTTTCTTGTGGTAGATTGGCTTCAGCCGTTGGTAGATTGATTTGCAGTTCACTCGTGCGAGAAAACGTTGCACTCACGACCAAGAAAATAATAATGACTAGTAGCACATCAATCAAAGGAACGAGATTCATCTCGAGCGCTTCATGGCTTTTTCCGCGTTGAAAATTCATATTAAGTTACTCAGATATCAGAAAAAGTTAAAAGAACTATTTACGTTCACCGTGAATAATTTCCACTAATTTAATGGCTTGCTGCTCCATACCTACTAGCAAGTCATCCACTTTTGAGCGGAAATAACGATAAGCAATCATGGCAGGCACTGCCACTACAATCCCGGCTGCCGTATTATACAAAGCCACAGAAATACCACGGGCAAATTGCGCAATATCATGGCCCGTACTAGTAAACGCACCAAATAATTCCACCATCCCAATCACCGTACCTAACAAACCAAGCAATGGTGCAACCGTGGCAATAGTACCTAAGGTAGGTAAATATCTATCTAAATTATGCGCAACAGCACGACCTGTTTCTTCAATCGCTTCTTTAGTCACTTCGCGTGAATTTTTTGAATTTGCCAATGCGCTGGCAAACACTTGTCCCAGCATAGAATGTTTTTCTAAACGAGCAATCGTTTCTTTGGTAACACCGCCCTTAGCTAACCAAGCTTGCAATTCTGGTAATAAATTGGGTGGAGCAACTGTGCTTTCACGCAACACAAAAGCGCGCTCACCGATAATTGCCAGCGCTACGACTGATGCAATAATGAGCGGCCAAATTGGCCAACCTGCAGCTATAATAATTTCCCACACAGTGCGACTCCCTCAAAAATATCTACTAATCATTCTAAAAACAAATTGGAACTTATTTCCCTGCGATACTTTAGCTTGTCATCTGCTTTTGGGCAAGCTACAACTACATTGGATTTACAAATACAATGGTTCATCAGACTCATTTGATCAAGCTAAAAACGGTCGTGCCAATATCGCTTATGGTGATTGCGCCAGCTCAATACGTGGATCTTTCTTTCATTCTCCTTACCCTCGCGCATAAAACGCATCTCTACCGCACCGTGGTAATCAGAACGGTATAAAAGACCGCCAGCAGTCTGGTAGCGCTCTAAAACCTGAGGGGCTGGGTGTTTATAGCGATTTAAATAGCCAGAGGTAAATACGCTTACATTCGGCGAAACTGCTTGAATAAAATCTATCGTTGATGAGGTTTTGCTGCCATGATGCGGTGCTACTAGCACGTCACTTTTTAGTCTGTCTGA
>JAIPCR010000014.1 GCA_021738125.1 Sulfuritalea sp. | reverse complement strand
TTCAAGACGAAATCGGCAAAGTCAGAAGTGATTTAAAGACCGTAAAGATCTCTCCTATTTACTACCAGTCCTTGGCATCACCACCAATCTAAAGCTACTGAAGCAGCAAGATTGGTGCGATAAGCCACTAAAGTGGCTAGTAAAGAGTGTACCTGCAAGAGGCATTCCCACAGAATATTTCTGCTAAAGCAGATTATTCTGAGTAAAAAGTGAAGCTGGCCGATAAGCCGGGTTCTGTAGGCCTTATTGCTAAGGCTGACAGTCATTCATCTAGGCGTACAATTACTTGCACGCTCAAGCAACCTACCCGCTGGCAACGCGAGCCACGTCAATGCCAGCCTATTTGGTCTTGCTGCAGATGGAGGTTACCGCGTTTCACCGTAACTTAATACGCTCGTCTCTGTGGCCCTATTCCGCGCCTTATACCCAGTTACCTAGGCTTTCAACGTACGGCCGTTAGCCGTCATCTCGCTCTGTGCAGCCCGGACTTTCCTCCCCCCATCACTAGGCGGCGACTGTCTAGCCAGCTTCATGCATATTTTAACACGCCACAAGGGATTGCTAACTCGTTTCGGTTATATGATTTTCCAAGCCATTTTCTGTCCAGCTCGCAATGGCACCAACACATCTCCATCAAAAGGTAAACTCGCTGGCACCTCCCAAAGCTTTTTCACCAAGGTGATTTTTTCTGTATTTCGTGGTAATCCATAAAAATCTGCGCCATAAAAACTAGCGAAACCTTCTAATTTATCTAGCGCATTAGCAGATTCAAACACCTCAGCATAGAGCTCCATCGCCGTATGCGCGGTATACATGCCAGCACACCCACACGCCGATTCTTTAGTATGCCTAGCATGTGGCGCACTGTCCGTACCCAAGAAAAATTTAGGGTTGCCAGAAGTAGCCGCCTGCACTAAAGCTAGCCTATGCTCCTCACGCTTTAAAATGGGCAAGCAATAATGGTGTGGTTGTATGCCGCCTTTAAACATATCGTTGCGATTCATCAATAAGTGGTGTGCGGTAATGGTCGCCGCAACATTACCTGGTGCGCTCATCACAAAATCTGCCGCATCTTTGGTTGTGATATGCTCAAACACGATTTTTAGGTCAGGGTATTTTTTCAGTAACGGAATCATATGGCGCTCAATGAATACGCGTTCTCTATCAAACACATCAACATCACTATCAGTAACTTCAGCATGGGCGAGTAACGGCACACCAAATTTCTGCATCGCCACAAGCGCACTTGCGCATTTATCTATGTTGGTAACGCCAGAATCGCTATTAGTCGTTGCGCCTGCTGGATAGAGCTTAACGCCATGTATCAGGCCGCTGCTCTTTGCTTTTGCAATTTCCTCTGCACTAGTATTATCAGTCAGGTACAAAGTCATCAGCGGCTCAAACTGCATACCACTCGGCACTGCCTCTAAAATTCGCTTACGATAAGCAAGCGCTAATTCTGTTGTCGTTACTGGCGGTCGCAAGTTTGGCATCACAATAGCGCGGGCAAATTGTCGTGCGCTATCGGGCAATACTGCTTTTAACGCAGCGCCATCTCTTAGGTGTAAATGCCAATCATCTGGGCGAATAATAGTAAGCGAGTTAACTGTATTCATGCTTGTCCATGGTTATTCAAGTTGTTTTAACTGTAATGCAAAATCGTACAATATGTTTTTCTTTTCATTGGTAATTTCAACCGCCAACTTAACTGCTTGCTTTAGCGGCAAATCTACCAACAATAATTTTAATATCCGTACAGCTTCTTCAGAGACCTCCCCCACATCCTTAATTGCTGGAGCCTCAACCAACAATACAAACTCACCACGCTGTTGATTGGCGTCAGCTTTCAACCAAACTTCTGCATCACGTAAAGTGCAACAGTGTATCGTTTCAAAGGTTTTGGTGATTTCACGCGCAATCGTAATACGTCGATCTGGACCTAATACGTTCGCCATATCAACAATGCTTTCTATAATACGGTGTGGCGCTTCATAAAAAACCAACGTCACCGTCTGTATTTTTAAAATATCCAGCGCCTTGCGCCTTGCGGCACCACTGGCAGGTAAAAATCCATGGAATAAAAACCCATTTTGACTAATACCGCTGGCAGAAAGTGCTGCTATCACTGCACTGGCGCCGGGAATTGGCACCACTTTTACACCCGCTTGCCTTACAAAATCGACCACTACAGCACCGGGATCACTAACACCTGGCGTGCCAGCATCCGTCACCAACGCGATATTCTGACCTGCCTTTAATTGTAATAATAACTTTTCAGCAGATTGACGCTCATTATGCTCATGCACGGCTATTAGCTTCTTACTAATGCCAAAGTGCGACAACAAACCAGATGTATGTCGCGTATCCTCGGCAGCTATTGCATCTACCGATTTTAATGTTTCTAATGCACGTAAAGTAATATCCGCTAGATTACCGATTGGTGTCGCCACCACATATAATATGCCGTCAACTTTTGCAGTATGATTGTTTAGACTTAATTCATTCATAATGAAAGTTTAACGCCTAGCTGAGCTATCGCCTATGAAAATCAATGAAAATAATGCTGGATTGGCCGCTGAAAAGCTAGCAGCAAATTATTTAATAGCCCATGGCCTTAAAATGTTGGAGAAAAACTATCATTGCCGTTTTGGTGAAATTGATTTGATTATGATAGACAATAAGACCATCGTATTTATTGAAGTTAGACTTAGAACAAACGATAAATTTGGCTGCGCTGCCAATAGCATCACATCAATCAAACAACAAAAAATTATATCCACTGCACAGCATTATTTACAGCAACACGGTGATTGCCCATGTCGCTTTGATGCTATTTTAATGAACAAAGTGGATGCCAACCACATTGAATGGATACGTAATGCATTTGACACATAAAAGGCGTATCATTCGCAAAAATATATTTTACCTTTTATATTGATTTTCCAATTTGAGGAATCAGCTATGCACTTAAACACTAAAAAAATTGCCGCCAGCATCATCATATCTGCAACACTAATAACGCAATTCACTGCATGCGTGCCAGTTGTAGTTGGTGGTGCAGCTGCAGGCGGCGCCATGGCAGCCGATAGACGTACTTCTGGCATTTATGTAGAAGATGAGAATATTGAACTCAAGGCCCTTAAGCTAATGGAAACCAACTTGGGTGAACATGCGCATATTAATGTCACTAGTTATAATCGCAACGTATTGTTAACCGGCGAGGCACCAACAGCCGAATCCAAAACAAAAGCCGAATCTTTAGTAAAAGAAATCACTAACATTCGCAACATAACGAATGAAATTGCAATTGGCCCTAAATCATCTATAGGCTCTCGTAGCAATGATAGCTATCTGACATCTAAGATTAAAACAAAATTTGTAACTGAAAATAAATTCCCAGCCAATTACGTCAAAGTAGTCACAGAAAACAGCGTGGTTTACTTGATTGGGATAGTAACCCAGGCTGAAGCTGACGCCGCATCAGAAATTGCACGCAATACAAACGGCGTAACTAAGGTAGTCAAGGTGTTTGAATATACCCCTTAAATTTACAACTCAACTTAATCCAGGCTCGCTAACAAGCTTAACTTTACAAAATAAATGGCAACCAACCTAATGTCCAGTGAACAAAAAAAATCGCCTACACTTGGCGAAATCATAATAGAAAGTAATACCCGCGCAGGCAAACCTTTTCGCCCTAGCGACTGGGTGGACCGCATGTGCAGCACATATGCAACTTTTGGAGAAGACCGTAAACTCAAATACTCGCCTTATCTCAAACCAAAAGTAATGAACGGCGGAAGATGCCTAGCTGTCGATTTGACATTAAAGATAGTTAACCCAGAAGGTTATGCGCAATTAATGCACTTTGCTGATGAAAACCAACTGAATATATTAGACGCAGAAGGCAACAGTATTACAGCGCCTCATTAATGGTAGATTTTACCAAGACTAATTTGGGCCAATAATTTTTTCTATATACGCCTTGGTTAGTAAACCGCGCTTTATTTTTACAAGCTCACCTTGAGGGTTATAAATAAAAGTGGTTGGCATAACGTCAGCCGCTCCTATTTGACTAGTTACGCTGTCATCTCCCAATACGATAGGATAGGACACTAGCATGTCATCTACATAGGCCCTGACAGACTGAACACTTTCATATTCGAATACAACACCAATCACCATTAAATCTTTTTTTCGGCGATGATCATATAAATTAACCAAATCTGGCACTTCTTCTAAACAAGGTGGACACCAAGTTGCCCAGTAATTAACCAACACCCATTTGCCTTTGTAATTTGCTAAGCGATGTTTTACACCTGCAGTATCTTTCAGCACAAAATTAGAACCGACAACCCCATCGGCCAAAGCTGATTGACTCACAACCATGACAGAGAAAGCTAACAGCAGGCTGGATAGAATTTTTTGCATTTGTTTTTTCAAAAACACTCACTTAATTATATAGTTAAGACTATGATGATAACTCGAACTGTTAAATCATTGCATTATTTTGATGATCGTAAAATCTTTTCAAGAATTAATCGTGTCGTAACCCGAAAAAATTTTTTAAATGCATCTTTTACATTTTATACTTCACTAAAACTGTTTTTTTCGTTACGATATGCAATTAATTCTGAAGCATTAATCAAATAGAGGTTTTCATGAGCGAACATATTACACATCTTAACGATGCTGGCTTTGAACAAGACGTTCTCCAGTCACAACTTCCTGTTCTAGTGGACTATTGGGCAGAATGGTGCGGGCCGTGCAAAATGATTGCCCCGATTTTAGATGAAATCTCTAAAGAATATGCTGGCCGCTTAAAAATTGGCAAACTCAATATTGATGACAACCAATTAACACCACCTAAATATGGCATTCGTGGCATTCCGACCCTCATGCTATTCAAAAATGGCAATGTTGAAGCAACGAAAGTTGGGGCTTTATCCAAATCTCAATTAACTGCATTTATTGACAGCAACATTTAAACACTTTACGCTGTACAACCTGTAATAAATGCTTGGTTCTAAGGTTTAATAATCAAGCATTTATCAAACCCCTCTTAATTTATTCAGTAGTTTTCAAACCTTCCCCACAAAAATCCTGTTCTAGTGAGCCCCCATGCATTTATCCGACCTTAAACACTTACCCGTTACTGAGTTAGTAGAAATGGCAATAGCCGATGAAATTGATAATGCTAGCCGCATGCGCAAGCAAGATTTAATTTTTGCCATCTTGAAACATAAGGCAAAAAAAGGTGAAAGTATTTTTGGAGACGGGACGCTTGAAGTGCTCCAAGACGGCTTTGGTTTTTTACGTTCGCCGGATACATCTTACCTAGCTGGGCCCGATGATATTTATGTTTCACCTTCACAAATCCGCCGCTTTAATTTACATACTGGCGACAGCATACAAGGTGAAATCCGCATTCCAAAGGATGGTGAGCGTTATTTTGCGCTGGTTAAAGTAGATGTCGTGAATGGTGAAGCGCCAGAAAACACCAAACATAAAATTTTATTTGAAAACTTAACACCGCTATTTCCTACCATTCCACTCACACTAGAGCGTGATATTAAAGGTGTTGAAAACATCACCAGTCGTGTAATTGATATGATTGCGCCGATTGGCCGTGGTCAACGCGGCCTACTTGTTGCCAGCCCTAAAAGCGGTAAAACAGTAATGATGCAAAACATCGCTCACGCGATTACTGCCAACCACCCTGATGTAATATTGATTGTTCTTTTAATTGATGAGCGTCCAGAAGAAGTCACTGAAATGACTCGCTCAGTTAAGGGAGAAGTTGTTGCTTCTACTTTCGACGAGCCTGCAACACGTCATGTTCAAGTGGCTGAAATGGTACTTGAAAAAGCGAAACGATTAGTTGAACATAAAAAAGATGTAGTGATTCTTTTAGATTCAATCACTAGACTAGCTCGCGCTTACAACACAGTAATTCCTTCATCAGGCAAGGTATTGACTGGTGGTGTTGATGCAAATGCACTACAACGACCAAAAAGATTCTTTGGTGCCGCTCGTAACATCGAAGAAGGCGGCTCACTTACCATCATCGCTACTGCCCTGGTAGATACTGGCTCACGTATGGATGATGTGATTTATGAAGAGTTCAAAGGTACAGGTAATATGGAAATCCATCTTGATCGTAAGATGGCTGAGAAACGACAATATCCTGCTATTAATGTCAATAAATCTGGTACCCGTCGTGAAGAATTGCTGATAGAAAAAGATGTGCTGCAGAAAATTTGGGTGCTACGTAAATTGCTTTACCCTATGGATGATCTTGAGGCGATGGAGTTCTTACTAGATAAGATTAAAGCCACTAAAAATAATGCTGATTTTTTTGACAGCATGCGCAGAGGTTAAACAACCCGCTTTAATTTGCAAGCTATCCTTGCATAGCTAGGCAAATTTAAATATAATGCCCGGCTATTATAAATATCACGTGCTACTGACGGCACGTATACACTAAGTGCCGTATCATTCGGCAAAATTGAGGCTACTACTATGAAAGATGGAATTCATCCAGAATACCGTGACGTTGTTTTTCAAGACATCGGCGCAGACTTTACATTTATGACGCGCTCTACAATCGCAGCACGTGACACTATCAAATGGACTGATGGGAAAGAATATCCATTAGTTAAAATTGAAGTATCATCAAAATCACACCCGTTTTACACAGGAAAACAAATGATTTTAGATACTGCTGGCCGTGTTGATAAATTCCGTAAAAAATATGGCATGTAATCGGTCTGTTTGACTATATTGCAAAGATTAAAGCAGCTTAGGCTGCTTTTTTTATTTAGCCTATCCACTTAATCTGCCAATAGAAACTATGGTAAGGCGTTGCAATCAGTTAAAATTATCTAATCACTCAATATACTAGCCTTTAATATTATGCGCTTTCAACTTGATCACGATTGGCAAGGCAATATGTCCACACCTCGTGCTCGCGTGGGCGATAGCGTAAAAACTCGGCTGTTGCTTGTCTTGTGCGCTATCTGGATACTGGTGGGCTTAACTGGACATGCGCCTTGGAAACACCTTGAAGCTACGAGCATAAGTATCGTCAAATCAATTTTAGATGGCGGTAGCATGATTGCACCTCTAGCCAGCGGCTCAGTATCACTTGAAACACCGCCTTTATATTACTTAAGCGCTGCGCTTGGCGCTAATATGCTTGCACCATTAATGGATATCCATGATGGCGCAAGATTCATGAATGTCCTTTGGCTGTCTATTATATTGCTAATGGTTGGCATGACCGGCAGAGAACTCTGGTCTCGTGGTGTTGGCCGTCATGCCACGTTTATTATGATAGGCACCATAGGCTTGGTCATTAGTGCTCATAGCTTGACTGCCGAAGTTGCTAGTCTTGCAAGCACAGCTACTGGCTTTTACGCGCTCGCCCTGTCTAAACGCCGACCTTGGCGAGCTAGTGGTTTATTTGGTGCTGCACTTGTTGTTGGATTTCTATCTTATGGCTTTATGCCCATACTCATATTAGTAAGTACAGCCCTAGTTTTGCCAATACTTTTTAAGTCGTGGCGTACACAAAGCTTCATGAAATTCTTAACTGTTTCCATTTTAATTGCTAGCCCATTCATCATTGTATGGCTAGGTATGTTGCATTATTACAAACCACTCATTTACAGTCACTGGTGGGACAAAAACTTAAACCGATTCCATCACACGAATCTCTTGTATTTTTTTCGCATTCTCATTTGGTACGCATGGCCAGCGCTTCCACTCGCTTTATTAGGCTTATGGCGTTATCGTCAACAGCTGTTCAAAAAGCCGAAATTTCAACTAATCCTGGTCTTTTTTACATGTACTATAGTTTTATTAGGCATTGGTGCTCCCGCTAAAGATATCCATGCCTTACCTTTACTATTGCCTCTAGTAGCAATGGGAGCAGGAGCAGTTGAGCACCTTAAGAGAGGTATGGCAGCTGCATTGAACTGGTTTGGTATAATGCTATTTGGTTTAATTGGTAGTTTGATTTGGTTGGGTTGGGTTGCTATCACAATTGGCTATCCAGCCAAAATTAAAGAGCGCATAGTATTTTTATCAGGTTTAAATCACCTAGATTTTAATTGGCTGTTCTTTTTAATTGCGCTGATTGTTTCAATAATTTGGATTTTTGTCTGCATCCGTGCGAAGCAAACTAACAAATCAACCGTAAGTAACTGGGCAATAGGCATGACGGTCAGCTGGAGTTTATTAATGACGCTATGGCTACCCTTGCTTGATTCAGCAAAAAGCTATCAGCCTGTATTTTCTAGTTTAAATAGCGCTTTGCAAAAAAAATATACCTGCATCAACAGTTTAAATGTTGAACGACAACAGCGCCTGCTACTTAACTACTATACGGATATTAAAGTGCAGCCACTGCAGGTGGCAAGTCAGCCCAATTGTGATTTATATCTAATACTTGATACAAAAGGTACGGATAAAGTACATCCTGGTCAAAATTGGAAAAAGATTTGGTCTGGCAAACGACCTGCCGATAGAAGAGAAAGCTTTAGGTTATTTAAACGCATTCATTAAACTTATGGTTGCCAGTCAAGATAACTAGATGCACTTAAATAAAAGTTTAAACTTTCAAATGCATTGCTATCGCTTTCTGAACTTGTACATGTAGTCCAGTGCCAGCTTGCTCACTTACATAATGCGCTATTTGTTGACGCATTGCTAATGCCCAGAATCGGTTAATATGCTCTGCAATACCTTGTTGAGCTTGGTTTTGGTCTGGGTATGATTCATAAAAATCACCTATTTGGTTAGCCATTGAAATAAGGCGTTGAATATCCATTTTAAATTGCTCTCTAGCTTTTTTATAATCTAATTAGTTCAAAATTCTATCGCTATGACTATACACCACGTAGCGATTTTCGCGCGCAAAACCGACCAAGGTTAAGCCACATTGCTTAGCTACGCGAACGGCCAATCCAGTTGGAGCAGAAACGGCAACTAGCATACCCACCCCTGCATTAACTGTTTTTTGTACCATTTCGAAACTGGCACGGCTAGTGGTAATAATGAAACCCGTCCTATTTGTGTCATACTTTGCTAGCGCACCTACAAGCTTATCAAGTGCATTATGCCGACCTACATCTTCACGTAACAAGCTCACCGTACCATCTGCCAACACATAAGCGCTAGCATGAGTTGCGCCTGTCTGTTGCTGCAATTTTTGTTGCGCCTGTATCGCATGCAAACCACGTGTGATGCTTATTTCTTCAAAATGATGCTGCGATGTTAGTGGTATAGGGTACTGCATTAGTTGCACCAAATTTTCCGCCCCACATAAACCACAGCCAGTTTTACCGGCCAATGTGCGACGGCGCTCTTTTAGTAGGGCAAAACGCTCACTCGCAATATTGCAATGTATCTCTATACCATTATGTTGCAGTTGCACTTCTGTACTGTAAAGCTCACTAGCATGTTGCACAATACCTTCACTTAGAGAAAATCCTAAGGCAAAATCTTCTAAATCTTGCGCAGTAGCGAGCATTACGGCATGTGAAACGCCATTATAAATTAATGCCACTGGCGTTTCTTCTGCCAAGCAATCTTGTGCAACTTGATACTGCCCGTCTAGGCATTGCTTGACACTAAATGAGCTTAATGGCTCACCTATAACTAAAGGATAGGCAACTTGCTTATTAGTCAATTTTTGCAGCTTCTAAATCTCTTCCTGCAAAAGCTAATTGTGCTTCACTGAAGGTTTTATAGTGTAGCTGCCAATCTGAAAGTTGATTCACACGCGTCACTTGTACAGCCGTCACTTTAAACTCAGGGCAGTTCGTTGCCCAGTCGCTATTGTCAGTAGTAATTACATTAGCACCTGACTGTGGGTGGTGAAATGTCGTGTAAATAATACCCGGCTGCACGCGCTCTGTTAGCGTTGCACGTAAGACGGTTTCACCAGCACGACTGACGATACCTATCCAATCACCTTCTTTAATGCCTCTCTCTTGTGCATCATGCGGATGAATCTCTACTACATCCTCATGGTGCCAAGCGACATTTTTAGTACGCCGCGTTTGGGCACCCACGTTGTATTGAGACAAAATACGGCCCGTGGTCAAAATAAGCGGATATTTAGCATTAACTTTTTCTGTGGTTGGTACATATTGTGTAATAAAAAACTTACCTTTGCCACGCACAAATCCATCAATATGCATAGTGGGCGTACCAGTAGGATATTCGTCGTTACATGGCCACTGTATACTACCTAATTCATCTAACTTTTTAAAACTCACCCCCTTAAATGTAGGCGTAAGTGCTGCGATTTCATCCATAATGTCGCTAGTATGTTTGTAATGCATTTCATACCCAAGCGCCTTGGACAGCATTGCAGTAATTTCCCAATCTTCGTACCCTTGGCCGCCAACATTGTTTTTAGGTGTCATCACACGGCGCACTGGGGAAATGCGGCGCTCTGCGTTAGTAAATGTGCCACTCTTCTCTAAGAAAGACGCCCCAGGGAAAAATACATGAGCAAACATGGCAGTTTCATTCAAAAATAAATCTTGAACAATTACACACTCCATACTTTCTAGTGCATGCGTCACATGCTGAGTATTAGGATCAGACTGTGCGATATCTTCACCTACACAATACAATGCTTTAAAGCGTCCTTCACCAGCAAGATCCAGCATATTCGGAATACGCAAACCTGGCTCATCACTTAATGGCCTGCCCCAAGCAGCTTCAAATAATGCTTTGGCCGCAGGGTCTGAGACATGTCGATATCCCGGATACTCATGTGGCATAGAGCCCATATCACAAGAACCCTGCACATTATTTTGTCCTCGTAATGGGTTAATTCCTACACCCTCTCGACCCACATTACCTGTTGCCATAGCTAGATTAGCGATACCCATCACAGTGGTCGAACCCTGAGAGTGCTCAGTTACACCTAGCCCGTAATAAATAGCCGCATTGCCGCCAGTGGCAAATAATCGAGCCGCTTCTCTAATCAATTCTGGATTAACACCCAACTCATCAGCCAGTGCTTCAGGTGAATTTTCTGGCTTAGCAACAAAATCGCGCCACAATACAAATGAATCCCACTCACAACGCTCTCTAACAAAATCTTCTTTAACCAAACCCTCAGTAACCACTACGTGAGCTAAAGCTGAAATTAGCGCCACATTAGTGCCTGGACGTAAATTTAAATGATAATCTGCACGAATATGCGGTGAATTATCAACCAAATCTATCTCGCGTGGGTCAGCAATAATAAGCTTTGCCCCCTCACGTAAACGACGCTTCATTTGCGATGCAAATACGGGGTGACCATCTGTTGGATTGGCGCCAATAATCATGATGACATCCGACTTCATCACAGAATCAAAGGTTTGCGTTCCTGCAGATTCGCCGATTGTTTGTTTAAGGCCATAACCCGTTGGACTATGACAAACACGTGCACAAGTATCTACGTTGTTTGTGCCAAAAACAGCACGCACTAATTTTTGCGTAACATAGACCTCTTCATTAGTACAACGCGATGAAGTAATCCCCCCCATCGCATCTTTGCCATATTTGGCTGAAATACGCTTAATTTCACTAGCAGCGTATTCAATCGCCTCACCCCAGCTAACAACACGCCATTCATCATGTATGCTTTTGCGTATCATGGGCGTAGTAATGCGATCTTGATGTGTTGCATAACCCCATGCAAAGCGACCTTTAACACACGAATGGCCATGATTTGCACCACCATTTTTATTGGGCACCATGCGAATCACTTCCTCACCCTTCATTTCGGCGTCAAATGAGCATCCAACACCGCAATAAGCACAGGTAGTCGTCACGCTGTGTTCAGGCACACCATGATCAATGACAGTTTTTTCTATTAAGGTTGCTGTTGGGCAAGCTTGCACACACGCACCACATGAAACACATTCAGAATCTAAAAAATTATTAATGCCTGAAGCTACTTTGGATTCAAATCCACGGCCGGAAATTGTGAGTGCAAATGTTCCTTGAGTTTCTTCACACGCTCTTACACAACGTGAACAAACAATACATTTACTCGGGTCAAAAGTGAAATATGGGTTTGATTCATCTTTTTCTGCCTTTAAATGATTCTCACCTTCGTAACCATAACGCACTTCTCGCAAACCGACAGCACCCGCCATATCTTGTAGCTCACAATCTCCATTGGTAGCGCAAGTCAGGCAATCTAAAGGGTGATCTGAAATATAAAGCTCCATCGTGCCACGACGGATATCTGCCAACTTCGGTGATTGCGTATGCACCTTCAAGCCTTCTGCCACAGGCGTGGTACATGACGCAGGATAGCCGCGACGGCCTTCAATTTCCACTAAGCACAATCGGCAAGAACCAAAAGGTTCTAGGCTGTCTGTAGCGCATAATTTTGGAACGTTAATGCCCGCCATAATAGACGCACGCATGATGGACGTGCCTTCTGGCACAGTGATTTCTCTATCATCAATAATCAACGTTACTTGCGCATCTGATTGACTTGCTGGCGTACCATAATCTAATTGATCATCATAGTTTGTGCGGCTGTGCTCATGTTGATGATGCGTACTACTATATTTAATGTCGTCCATGACTGTCTCCTACACAACTTAAGTAAAACTTATGCTGCGACCTTAGCTCACTTAAATTAAAAATCTTCCGGAAAATGGTTCATTGCACTTAACACGGGGTATGGCGTCATTCCACCCAAGGCACATAAAGAACCATGTAACATAGTGTCACTCAAATCGCGCACCAACTTAATATTTTTAGATACCTCAGCACCTGCAATAATTTTATCCATCACTTCTACACCGCGCGTAGAACCAATGCGGCAAGGCGTACATTTTCCGCAAGATTCAATCGCACAAAATTCAAATGCATAGCGTGCCATTTTTGCCATATCTACCGTGTCATCAAAAGCCACAATCCCGCCGTGACCTAATACAGCCCAAATATTTGTAAATGCTTCATAATCTAAAGGAGTATCGAATTGTGATTCTGGTAAAAATGCTCCCAATGGACCGCCCACCTGTACAGCCCTAATTGGCCTACCTGTAGCGGACCCACCGCCATAATCATAAAGTAATTCACGCAGCGTAATGCCGAACGCCAATTCAACTAAGCCGCCACGTTTTATATTACCGGCCAACTGAATAGGCAAAGTACCCCGTGATCGACCCATGCCGTAATCAGCATAATATTGCGCACCCTTATCTAAGATAATCGGCACTGTAGCTAACGAAATCACATTATTCACGACAGTGGGCTTACCAAATAAGCCTTCAATCGCTGGTAGGGGTGGCTTAAATCTTACAACGCCACGCTTACCTTCCAAGCTTTCTAGCAACGAGGTTTCTTCTCCACAAACATAAGCACCTGCTGCACGTCGAACTTCTAATTTAAAAGTATGCTTAGAACCACAAATTTTTTCACCCAAATAACCCGCTTTTTCTGCTTTATCAATCGCTTCATTCAACACATTAAGTGCATGTGGATATTCTGAGCGTAAATAAATATAACCTTGTGTTGCCCCTACCGCAATGCCTGCAATCGTCATGCCTTCTATCAATACAAAGGGATCATTTTCCATAATCATACGATCTGAAAATGTACCCGAATCGCCCTCATCTGCATTACATACAATGTATTTTTGATCCGCTTGGCAAGCTAATACAGTATTCCACTTTATTCCTGTGGGGAAAGCCGCACCACCCCTGCCACGCAGTCCTGACTCCGTAACTGTTTTAACGATTTCAGCGCCAGATAAGCTCAAGGCATTTTTAAGCCCCTTATATCCGTCATGAGCAATATATTCATCTAATGATACTGGGTCAGTAATACCCACTCGCGCAAAAGTTAAACGCTGTTGTTTTTTTAACCACGCAATCTCTTCCGTGAGCCCTAAACATAACGCGTGTGCGCTTGAATTTGACGAAGCACTATTTAGAAAGTCCGCATCAAAAAGTGAACTGACGTCTTTTACTTTAACTGGTCCATAGGCAACACGTCCTAAATCTGTCGATACTTCGACCATGGTTTCTAGCCAATAAAGGCCGCGTGATCCATTTCGAATAATCTCTACATTTTTACCACGTTTTTTAGCTTCATCCGAGATAGCAATCGCCACTTTATCTGCCCCCATAGACAGTGCGCTTGAATCACGAGGAATATATATTTTAGTTGTCATACTTAAGCCTTCGCCACTGAAGCGTCTGCTTCTAAAATTAATGCCTCTAAATCAGAAATTGAAACGCGTCCATGCACGTCTTGATCTAGCATAATGGCTGGTGAAAGGGCGCAATTACCCAAGCAATAAACAGGTTCAAGTGTAATCGCTTGATTCTCTGTTGTTTGATGATAATCTACATTTAAGCACTTTTTGGCATGAGCCTCTAAGACTTCAGAGCCCATAGACTGGCAAGACTCCGCTCGGCAAATTTGTAAAACATGTCGACCGGGCTTTTGAGTACGAAAATGGTGATAGAAAGTCACAACGCCGTGCACTTCAGCCACAGACAAACTTAAAGCTTTAGCTATTAACGCATAGGAAGATTCGGGAATAAATCCGATGTTGTCTTGAAGCGCATGTAACAACGGCAATAATCCGCCTGGCATGCTTTTATACTCCGCAACTAAATCACTTATCTTGTTGCTCAGTTCTTGTTTTTCTTCTAAAGCTTGCAACTTATTCTCTCCAAAACGACTAACATTATATTTACAAACACATTAGTATAATACACTTGTAACAGGCTATCCAATCTGACAATCAATGATTAAAAAAGTGCCTCAATCTGCCCATCAGCTAATAGATCAATTTGGTCGTACCGTTGACTATATTCGCCTATCCATTACTGATCGTTGCGACTTTAGATGTGTCTACTGCATGGCGGAAGAGATGACCTTTTTACCACGCCATGAAGTTTTAAGCCTAGAAGAGTGTGCAAGACTAGTCAAAATATTTGTCTCGCTAGGGGTAAGTAAAGTCAGAATTACCGGTGGCGAACCTTTAGTTCGAAAAAATGCATTATGGCTATTTGAGGAAATAGGCAAACTAAAAAACTTAAATGAGTTAGTGCTTACTACCAATGGGAGCCAGTTAGAGTATCAAGCAAATAATTTGAGAAATGCTGGCGTTAAGCGTATCAATATTAGTTTGGATAGCTTGGATGCGAAGCGATTTAAAAAAATCACCCGTACTGGCAATCTTGATAAAGTGCTGCGCGGCATAGATGCTGCAAAAAATGTTGGCTTTGAAAACATCAAGCTAAACACTGTGCTGATGCGCGGCGTGAATGATGACGAAGCACTTACCCTTGTAAAATTTGCTATTGACCAATCAATTGATATTTCATTTATAGAAGAAATGCCTTTAGGTGAAATCAGTCATGATAGAGAATCAACGTTCTTTAGCAACCAAGAAACACTCAAATTACTACAAAATGAGTACCCACTTATTGCTAGCGCAGAAACCACCGGCGGGCCAGCGCGCTATTGGCGCGTAGCAAATACCAGTACAAAAATAGGTTTCATTTCGCCCCACAGTCATAACTTTTGTGAACACTGCAATCGTGTTCGCATCACCTGCAAAGGCGAGTTGTTCTTGTGCCTAGGCCAAGAAGATAAAATCGATTTAATGCCCCTTTTACGTGATAATCCACATCATGATCAGCCCGTCATTGAAGCAATTTTGGCCAGTATGGCAATTAAACCTAAAGGGCATGATTTTGATTTACACCGAGCAAAACCAGCAGTCATACGCTTTATGTCACATACTGGCGGATAAATTAATAATGAACGTATGTTCGAAATTTGGCGTCTATTTACCTGCCTATAAACCTTCGGCAAACATGCTAGTTGCTGTGTATTCGCCAAATGATGGAAACTCAGATCACCAAATTTAAAGCATTATGGAAATTACAGCTATCATTCTCGCCGGCGGGCGAGCCACACGGATGCATGGTGAAGATAAAGGCTTAATGTGCCTAAGTCAAAAGCCGCTTATACAACACGTCATTGACCGCTTAACTCTGCAAGTAAATGAAATTATTGTTAATGCCAATCGGCAAATTACACTATATAAAGCAATAGGTTACGTCATACACAAAGATGACACTGAAGACTTTCTAGGGCCTTTGGCTGGCATGAGCTTGGGTTTACGCTATGCTAAGCACGAATACGTACTCACCGTGCCATGTGACTCACCATTGCTACCGTTAGATTTAGCTGAGCGTCTTATGACAGCCTTAATCAAGAACAGTGCAGAAATCGCAGTAGCTAGTAGTGATAATCGCACACATCCCGTATTTTGTTTGTGCAAAAAAAGTGTGCTGCCTTCACTGACCGCATATCTAGAAAAAGGGAATCGTCGAGTAAATGCTTGGCAAAAAAGTTTAAATTATATTGAAGTAGATTTTAGTGACTGTTCTGAGTCTTTTGTAAACTTGAACACCCCAGAAGATCTAGCTAAGTTAGAATTAACAATGTCACATAAACATACTACATAACAATTATGACGCGCTCACTTTCTCAATTAGTTTCAAAGGCTAGCGTCATGGACGATTACGATCCAGATTCAATGTCTGTAGCAAGAGCTCGATTATTTATTAAACAGTTTTTAAATCCTGTCAATAAAACAGAAATTTTGCCACTACGTGAAAGTATTGGCCGCATATTAGCGGGTGATATTTTCTCATCGGTAAATGTCCCTAATTATGACAATTCAGCAATGGATGGTTATGCTTTCAATGCAGAAGATATCAATATTAATTCGCCTACAAAGCTAATAGTCATTGGCACAATATTAGCTGGTAAAGCCTTTGATAAAAAAGTGGAGCAAGGGCAGTGCGTTAGAATTATGACTGGTGGCATGATGCCTAATGGCGCAGATACAGTCATCATGCAGGAAAAAACAAAGGTTGATGGCGACTATATTATTTTTTCCGAAATCCCCAAACCTAAAATGAATGTGCGTTATGCTGGCGAAGACTTGCAAATGGGTCATTGCGTATTACCTAGCGGACACATGATACGTGCGGCTGATTTAGGTCTGCTTGCCTCACTCGGCATTAGCGAAATCAGTGTTTATCGTAAACTTAAAGTAGCTTTTTTTTCTACCGGCGATGAATTGGCAAGCCTTGGTGAAAGTTTAAAAATAGGTCAAGTCTACGACAGCAATCGATATTCACTGTATGGTATGTTAAGTGACTTAGATGTCGACATAATCGATATGGGCGCAATCCCAGACAATCCAGAGCTACTTGAACGTACACTCCTATCTGCAGCTGAACAAGCTAGCGTAGTGATTACTAGTGGCGGCGTATCCGTCGGTGAAGCTGACTACATGAAGCTACTCTTAGCCAAACATGGTCAGGTAATGTTTTGGAAAATCGCAATGAAACCAGGGCGGCCCCTAGCCTATGGAAAAATAGGCCATGCTCACTATTTTGGCTTGCCTGGAAACCCTGTAGCAGTAATGGTAACGTTCTATCAATTTGTACGTGAAGCACTACTCATATTAATGGGGCAAAGTAGCCCCGCACCTTTACCAATATTTAATGTCGTATGTACTGAAAATATTAAAAAACAAACAGGGCGCACCGAATTTCAGCGTGGCGTATTATTTCCTGATATAGACGGCACTTGGAAAGTAAAGCCAACAGGAGCACAAGGCTCTGCGATCTTAAGCTCTATGTCACTAGCTAATTGTTTTATTGTATTAGATGAAACAGTGGGTAACCTTGAAGCAGGATCAATGGTAGCCGTGCAAGTTTTGCATGGTCTAGGTTAATGATGCTAGTTATTCATGAATAACCCCATTTTAAGGCTATCGCAAGCAATATATTAAGCTAGCATGTTGTATAATTTTTCGTCATTTATCTTGCCTCAAATAAACTTAACCTTAGACTTTTATTGCTTTTGAAATCCGCCACTATCAACGTTACGCTAAATCCCAGTTATGTAAGCAAAAACTCCCTACTTTGGGCGTTAATCTGCTCGCTACTGCTGCATGCTTTGACGTCCTATTATTTGAAATTTAATGTAACCCCACCAGCTGAACCAGATACGCTAGTGGTGGAATTAATACAACAACCCCCACCACCGCCTGTAACATTGCCTGAACCCCCTAAAGTTGAGCCAGTAAAGCCAAAAACAGTCAGTAAGCCTATTATCAAGCCTATATTACTACCAACCGAAACAAAAGTTGAACCAATCCCACCGCCACCTACTGAAGTCATCGCCATCGCGTCCAAACCAGAAACGCCCCCATCGCCTATGCCGCCGACGCCTATTGTGACAACAGATTCCCCTCAACCTATAACAACGCCACCCGACACCAGCGAGGCACGCGAGAGTTATGGCAATACCTTATGGGGCGCAATCGGCAAACACAAGCAATACCCAAGAATTGCGCAAATGAGAGGATGGCAAGGTGAAGCTATTGTAGAACTGCAACTTGATGGGAATGGAAAGCTCAAATCAAAAAAAATCATTCAATCCAGCGGATATGATACTCTTGATAAGCAAGCACTGGAGATGGTAGAAAAGGCCGCACCCTTCCCAGCACCCCCTGAAGCTTTACGTGGCAGTAACTTTAGTATTAAAGTACCAATTCCTTTCAAGCTTGAATAGCCCAGTAAATTCAATATTGATAGCTAGTCACAATCATCATAATGCAAAAAAATAGGTCACTAAAAGACTTGCTACTGATACATGAGCTAGCATTCATTTTACTTATTATCTTCGCAGCTACTGCAGGGGCAATTGGCATCCACCTTTGGGAGAAGTCCAGCCAAGAAGCTAATCGCATCAGTTCATTAGTCTCAGAAGTCCAGCAAACTCGAGGAGATCTATATCGCCAAATGAAGGAGTTGTTTGATGCCTATTTCTTAGATGACGTAACGGCGCGTAGTGAGTACGAGAACTTTACACTGTCCGTTGAAAATCATTTTATTAAACTCAAAAGAATTGCGGTGGGTAAAGCAGAAATAGATGCTGTTAATGCACTGCACAGTAACTATCAAAAATTTGTTATTGAGGCGCCAGCACTTTTTGACCAATACCAGCGCTCTAATACTAGCGCATCAAAACAGGCAATCAACACGGACATAGAAACTGGATTATTTTATCGCTATGAAGACATTCTAGCTAGAACAGAAAAGCTACTAAACCAAAAGCAATTAGAGTTAAACAAACAACTAACTAGCACCAAGCTCACCGCTACCGTTTTATTAATCATCCCACTTTTATTAGCGGTCTTGTTGTTAATCTTTTCAAGCGTATTTTTAAAACGCGCCATCGTTAAACCCATTGAAGGTGTCTTGAGAGCAACTTCTGAGATTAGTTCAGGAAATCTTAGCCACAGAGCGCCAGAAGAAGGTGTCGCCGAACTCAGCGCTGTTTCTCAAGCCATCAATGTTATGGCTGATAAATTATCATCCAGCCAGGAAACTCTAGTCCGCACAGAAAAGCAAGCCGCACAAGGTTTATTGGTCCCAATGCTAGCGCATAATATTCGGAATCCTCTAGCCAGCATTCGTGCAACAGCACAGATAATGGAGGACCCCACACATGATACTGAAACAAGAGAGTATCTAACTGGTATTATTAACACTGTAGATAGGCTAGAGCGCTGGACAGGTGCGCTATTAGCCTACCTCCTTCCACTGAAACCTCAGCCCAACAATACCAATATCAAAGACATTGTTGAAGGTGCATTGGCGCCGCTTCAACAAAAAATTAAAAGCAAATCTATACAAATCAACTTACCAAAATGGCCAAAAAACACTACTGTCTATACTGATCAGCATTTACTAGAACAAGTAATCTACAACTTGATACTCAATGCCATTGATGCCTCGAATAAATCTAGTAGCATCAACATTTCACTTGAAATAACAGCACAAGAATTTACCCTACAATTATTAGACCGCGCTGGGGGAATGCCATTTAAACCAGATCCAAGTGCTATGAGTGCGCCTTCTACTAAAAGATTTGGTACTGGGCTAGGGATTCCTTTTGCATTCAAGGTCTGCGACGTTTTAGGTGGTGAGTTGAAATTTGACGCTAGACCAAATGGCGGTACTGTAATCACAATTACATTGCCTAAATTTCTAAACTTCCCAATATAAAAAATATTAAGCGCTAAATATTGTCATTTTCATGACATATACTATTGCCTTAATTGGCCTTTTTATCAACAATGGTAAAAAGTGCTAACTTAGATGGAAATATCAATGCTCAATAATAAAGTCCCTGATTTTCAATTACCAGCAACCAATGGTAAAACGTTTCAATCATCTAATTACCTTGGTAAAAATATGGTTATATACTTTTACCCAAAAGATGCAACGCCAGGATGTACTACTCAAGGGATACAATTTAGAGATAAATACGCCGACTTTCAGGCAAGTAATACTGAAATTTTCGGCATATCTCGTGACAACTTAAAATCACACGAAAATTTCAAAGCTAAATTTTCTTTTCCCTTTGAATTACTTGCTGATACTGAAGAATTAGCCTGCACACTATTTGCTGTAATTAAAATGAAAAATATGTATGGCAAGCAAGTAAGAGGGATAGAGCGAAGCACTTTTATCATCGATCAAAATGGAGTATTAATAAAAGAATGGCGTGGCGTTAAGGTGGATGGCCATATTGAAGAAGTCCTTAATTTCATTAAATCTCTTTAATTTTTATTTTTTATATTTCAATCTAAAAACTTAATCAAATACTTAAAAATAGAAAGTAACCTATGGCTAAAAAACAGTTAACTACCACTAAACTTTTTGTCCTTGATACCAATGTTCTGATTCATGACCCTTCCAGTTTATTTCGCTTTGAAGAACATGATATTTTTCTGCCGATGGTGACTCTAGAGGAGCTTGATAACAACAAAAAAGGTTTAACAGAAGTTGCACGTAGCGCTCGTCAAGCCAGCCGAAATTTAGAAGGAATTGTTGGAACTGATCTGAACGACCTTGAGCTAGGTTGCCCACTCAGCGTCAATGGGAACAGGCACCTGACTGGTCGATTATTTTTACAAACAAAAGAGATTACTGTTGAATTGCCAGGTCTAGCCGGTAGCAAGGCCGATAACCAAATTTTAGGCGTTGTATTTGACCTACAAAAAAACCATCCGAACCGCCAAGTCATATTAGTTAGTAAAGATATTAATATTCGCATTAAAGCGCGTGCCATTGGTATGCACGCTGAAGACTACTTTAATGACAAAGTCTTAGAAGATACCGATCTTCTGTACAGCGGTATCAAAGAGTTACCTGGTGACTTTTGGGATACGCATAGTAAAGCCATGGAGTCATGGCAAGACGCTGGCCGTATGTTTTATCGAATCAATGGGCCATTATGCAAAACATTTCTAGTAAATGAGTTTGTATATTACGAATTTGAAAAACCTTTTCATGCCATAGTGCGAAGCATTGAAGGTAATTCGGCGGTATTAGAGATAGTTAAAGATCACCTACAACCAAAACATAATGTTTGGGGCATCAACGCACGTAACCGTGAACAAAATTTTGCCTTAAACTTATTGATGGATCCTGAAATTGATTTTGTCAGTCTGCTAGGGCAAGCAGGGACTGGTAAAACTTTACTGACCTTGGCATCTGCGCTGACTCAAGTATTAGATACAAAAATATATTCAGAAATCATCATGACGCGTGTCACAGTCTCAGTAGGTGAAGATATCGGCTTTTTACCCGGCACAGAAGAAGAAAAAATGGGCCCTTGGATGGGTGCGCTAGACGATAACCTAGACGTACTGAATAAAAGTGATGAAACTGCCGGTGAATGGGGTCGTGCCGCCACACAAGATTTAATTCGCAGTCGCATTAAAGTCAAATCGCTTAACTTTATGCGCGGCCGAACATTCCTTAACAAATTTTTAATTATTGATGAAGCCCAGAACTTAACGCCCAAACAAATGAAAACCCTAATCACCCGTGCAGGTCCTGGCACAAAAGTAGTTTGCCTAGGCAATATCGCTCAAATTGACACTCCATATTTAACAGAAGGAAGTTCAGGACTTACCTACGTGGTCGATAGATTTAAAGGCTGGGGGCATAATGGGCATATCACCTTACTACGAGGTGAGCGTTCGCGGCTGGCCGACTTTGCGGCAGAAGCACTATAGGGCACATGAAAAAAGGGTTTTACACGCTTTTAATGGCGCAGTTCTTATCGGCAATTGCCGATAACGCACTGCTGTTTGCAGCCATCACCTTACTATCTACACTGCATGCCCCTAGTTGGCATGAGCCATTATTGCGCGAATTTTTCATCATCGCGTATATTGTATTAGCGCCTTTTGTTGGGCCATTTGCTGATGCCTTACCAAAAGGAAAGGTCATGTTTATCAGCAATGGCATCAAGTTTTTTGGCTGCCTCGCAGCTTTCTTGGGTTTACCGCCATTGTATGCATATGCCATTGTTGGCATTGGTGCGGCAGCATACTCACCCGCTAAATATGGAATTCTTACTGAAATGCTACCGTCTAGTCAGCTAATCAAAGCCAATGCATGGATGGAGGGCACAACTGTTACTGCTATCATTTTAGGTCCAATATTTGGCTCTTCGATTTCAGCCAACGACCCATATTTAGGTATTGCTATTATTGCCGTCATCTATTTATTGGCAGCTGGCTTTAATTACTATATCCCTAAAGTACCGATTGATCACAAAATGCCACAACGTAATTTTATGTTTCTTTTGCGTGATTTTTGGCACTCATTCACTACACTTTGGCGTGACACGCAAGGCCAAGTATCCTTAGCGGTCACTACCTTATTTTGGGGCGCAGGAGCTACTTTACAATTTGTAGTGTTACAGTGGGCAAAAGAAGTGCTTCATATGGAACAACAAGCCGCTTCAGTACTTATTGCCATTATGGCGGTAGGCATTGCAATAGGATCAATAGGGGCGTCGCTATTTGTTAAGTTGGAAGATGCAGTCAAAGTATTGCCTGCAGGAATTTTCATGGGACTTTTAGTAGTTAGTATGTCATTGATACATACTTCAGAAATAGCCACCGTCGTACTATTTTGTATAGGTGTACTTGCCGGCTATTTTTTAGTTCCGCTCAACTCCCTTCTACAGCACAGAGGTCATGCTTTACTTGGTGCAGGTCACTCTATTGCAGTGCAAAATTTTAATGAAAATATCGGCATATTATTGCTATTAGGCATTTACACACTAATGAAACACCAACATTTACCCATCAACATTATCATTATCATTTTTGGTACTTTTGTCAGTATCAGCATGGCAATCATCTACAAACTTTACCTTAAGCACACTAAAGAAAAGCTGTTCCCACTGAACTGAGCTTATATAGTCATTAAGCCAGATGGCTAGTTTATTAATGACTAATGGGAATTCTAATGAAGCTTCACTCGGGATTCAGTACGCTGCGTGATTAAGCGAGCAAGGGTTTGTAGTGCTGTACTCCAGAAGCCGTGTAATGCCATCAAATGCATTTTATATAAAGATTGGTACATCAATCTCGCTATCAATCCTTCAATAAACAAACTGCCACCTGAAATAGACCCCATCAAATTACCCACAGTGGTGTACCGCCCCAAGTTCACTAAAGACCCATAATCAAGGTAAGTATATTCAGGTAAGTCAGTTTTGCCTGCCACACGATTTTTAACGGTTTTAACCAGCATAGAAGCTTGCTGGTGAGCTGCCTGCGCCCTTGGTGGGACTGATTCTCCTGGCTGACCATTTATTCTAGGGCAAGCCGCACAATCACCAAAAGCAAATATATTAGGGTCTAAACTTGTTTGCAATGTACGGCTCACTACTAACTGATTAATATGGTTAGATTCTAAGCCATCTATTTCACGCAAAAAATCAGGCGCTTTAATCCCTGCAGCCCAAACAACTAAAGCTGAAGGTATAAACTTCCCTGTATGTGTGTGAATTCCTTCGTTTGTAACTTCAGTTACACGCTCTCCCGTATAAAGGTGTACATCAAGCTTTCTTAGTTCTAAGGCAACTGAATCTGAAAGATTTGGTGGTAGTGCTGGTAGGACACGATTACTAGCTTCAATTAATGAAATTTTAATATCACGATCAGCATCAATTTTATCTAGTCCATAGGCTGCTAATTCTCGTGTTGTGTTATGTAATTCCGCAGACAATTCAACACCTGTTGCACCTGCTCCAACAATTACCACTTCTAGCTGACCTGCCTGTAATGCAGCACCCTGTGTTTGCGCACGCAGTAAAGCATTATGTAGACGACGATGAAACCTTTCTGCTTGATCTTGTGTATCCAGTGCAATTGAATATTCACTCGCCCCCTTAACGCCAAAATCATTGGTTGTACTGCCCACTGCAATAATTAAAGTATCGTAGCAAAGAGTGCGGCGTGGAATTACCTCTAAACCATCCTCATCAAAATGAGGAGAGATTGATATCTCTCGCTTTGACCTATCTAGACTATCCATACTTCCTAGGCGAAATATAAAATGGTGCCAGTGCGCTTGAGCAAGATAAACTAACTCATGCCTCTCAGGATTCATACTGCCTGCCGCAATTTCATGTAGCAAGGGTTTCCAAACATGTGTTTTACTTTGATCAATAAGTGTAATAACTGCCTGGCCTTTTCGTCCTAATGAATCACCAAGTTTAGTTGCTAACTCTAGTCCGCCAGCACCGCCACCAACAATAACCACATGATGTAATGAATTTTTAACTTTACTTTTCAAAATAACCTTTATTTAAATTGTCACTATTATGAGCATTTTTCAAGCTAATCTAACCAAGGCGTTTCACCGCCACCTATATATTGAGTACGCACCCAAGCCATGATTTTTAATATAGTATCAGTATCTAGCCCTTCACCGGTATGTCCAGGTAGCTGATTATGCCAAGTAAGCATAGATCCCCACTCTGGAGGAGAACCATTTGTACCACCTGCTATCGTTTCAAACAGGCCTTTATCTGTACCGTGCTTAGCATACTGCCATTTTGCATCAATCAGGCTTGGGCCCATTAATCCATTTGCATTTCCACCATGACAGCCACTACAGCCCTGATAAGAAAATTGTTTTTTACCTGCTTTTGCGGCTTCTATATC
Source organism: Sulfuritalea sp. (assembly GCA_021738125.1). Classification (GTDB taxonomy): domain Bacteria; phylum Pseudomonadota; class Gammaproteobacteria; order Burkholderiales; family Methylophilaceae; genus Methylotenera. The sequence continues at coordinate 2,541 of JAIPCR010000014.1, read as the reverse complement.
GTTGGCATACAATTTTGTATATGGATTTTTACAAGTGGCGAGAAACGCTTTTGCTTCCTGCGTATCTGTGCTCACCGGTTTAATTAATAGAGGGCTATTATCTTTTGTAGAGACAAAAGCGCACATTTCTTTAGGTGTAGCCTCTGCAACTGAAGAGCTTTTATCTTGCTTATCACAAGCGGATAAAGAAGCCGCCATAAGAATTAATACTAGACTCAAGCCGTTTTTAGCCATGATCAAACTCCTATTTTAAATAGATGTGCGATTATTACATTCTCAAATAAAAAAACGGCTACTGCATCCTACAGTAGCCGTTTCATTCTTACTAAAAAATCATTAATTTCTAAACTGCTTAAAGCACACTAAAAATTATTTCAACCAAGTTTTTTCACCATCACCGCGATATTCTGAACGAATATAAGCAACAAGCCTTAAGATTTCGTCATTAGTCAAACCATCGCCAACGTGATCTGCCAAATTAATATTCCATGATGACATCACACCGCCAGAGGTGCCAGGTGAACCTGCAGAAATTGTTTCAAACATGCCTTTATCTGTTGCATTTTTAGCATAAACCCATTTTGTATCAAAGGCACCTTGACCACCATCTTTTCTTAATGATGGTGCCATCACACCTTCTAATTTACCACCATGACAGCCTGAACAACCATTGTAGCCAAACAACGCTTTACCACCCTTAGGGCTTTTCTGAACGATAAGTGAAGGATCAGCGGCATAAGCTTTTGTATACGGGTTAATACATGTTTCTAAAAACTCTTTCGCTTGTGGCGTATCTTTATCTGTTGCTTTAATTGCCAATGGTGAACCATCTTTTGTTGAAACTAAGTTACAAGCCGCGCTTACTTGTGCGCTTGCTAAACTCATAAAGGCAAGCATTGAAATTAATAACGCTGCTTTAATTGATTTAAAACCTAACATATCATCTCCTTATTGTAATGAATTTTGCTACGATTATCTTTGCAAACACATTACTAAACGTGTATTGATCTAACGTACTTATTATTTACTTGGTTGACACTGTAATTCTAAATTATACGCTAGCATTTAATGGCGCTACTGCTTTGCTTACATAAAAAAACGGCCAACGTGATTATACATTAGCCATTTAATTTATTACAGCATTAGTCGATTATAGCTTTTTTTCAAATTGAATCACCGCCAATCACTATTTCTCTGCTGCAGGTTTAGTATTTGCACCATACTTATTATAAACTTTTTGCAAACTATCACCTTCAACTACTGCGACATGAGGAATACCATAGTCATCTAAAATCTTTATTATTTTATCTTGATTTCTATCGATTGCGCCTTGAATAAGGGCCATACGTTCTTTATCTTTCTTTCGTACACCAACTGAAATATTCCAGTATTCTTTACCTTTGGCATTTTGTGTTTCGTATTCAGGAATTGGTGCAACTACCATAGGAATCTTTGATTGTTTAGCAAAATAACCTCCTATAGGACCCCAAGCAATCGCAATATCAATATCACCTTTAGCTAAGTCATCAATCATAAAACTAGACGGTAAATTTAAGTCACGTTGTATACGATAAGGGCGTGCGTTAGCAATAAGATTATTATCATTCATTGGAATAGTTGCAGGGCTGTGATCAATGACACCGATAAAGCCTTTACGTAAGTCTGGAGAGCTCCAGTCTTTAATGTTGTAATTACTTTCTTTACGCCATACATATACATGGCCAGCGCGATAATAGGGCTTAGATGTTCTCATCATATCACTATCAGAAGTCGTTCCTATTACTACATCACAGCGATTAGCGCCTAATGTATTTCTGAAAAAACCTTGTCTACTATATGCATAGGTAAATGTTAGTTTTTTGCCTAAGTCTTGGGCTAAAACCTGTGCAATTTTGTCTTCAAAGCCTTCTTGTTTTGAATTTGAAAAAGGCATATTTTCAGGATCAGCACACACTTTAAATTCTGTTTCATCAGGTACGCGTCTAATTTCACCTATCCGACCTTCATCGGGATTAAGTGTTGGAATATCTGGCTCAGCTGCAAAGCTGACATTGGCAGTGATTGCTAGCAGCGCTACTAAACCCAACTGCTTTTTAACATTTTTCAACATTATTTGTTCCTTATCGTCAAATAGTCAGCTTATAAATAGCCGCTTACTTCTATAGAGTGCTTACCGAATAAAAAAGTTCTTATCATTTACTTCTTGCTAGTTATAGCGATTAAAACAACCCACTATTGTAACTAATTTGCTGTACCTAAAGGAATTTATCTCTGGCTTTTGTACTGCTTAATATTAAGCAGCCATAAAAAAACACCCTGACGAATCAGGGTGTTTTTATTTACTACGATTGAACTAACTTGTATTTAGTTACAATTTAATCTTTCAATTAAATTATAGGCTGAATACTGTTAATGCACCGCCGCCAGGAGCCGCGTTGTATTTAGTTAATTCAGCATAACCACCCGCAGCGCCTAAAGCGTCTGTTGGGTTAGTCATACCAAGGTTCATCGCAACGCCAGCCCAGCCACCGATACCTGATA
>JAIPCR010000111.1 GCA_021738125.1 Sulfuritalea sp. | reverse complement strand
TGTTTCTTTTCGCCAGAAATAATCATCCAGCCTGCGCGATATCCGCAAGTGCGGTAATTTTTAGACAGGCCATTGAATGTCACGAAAAGCACATCATCTGCAAGTGATGCAATTGAGGTATGCGTATTGCCATCGTATAAGACCTTGTCGTAAATCTCATCCGCAAAAATCACTAAATTGTGATGGCGGGCAATTTCAATGATGCCTTGCAAAATCTCATCAGGGTACAAAGCACCTGTTGGATTGTTTGGATTGATAATCACAATGCCGCGGGTATTGGCAGTGATTTTTGATTCAATGTCTTTGAGATCTGGCAACCAACCAGACGCTTCATCACACACATAGTGACGCGCTGTGCCGCCAGCTAAAGTCACCGCCGCCGTCCACAATGGATAGTCTGGCGCCGGCACCAGCACATGGTCGCCATTATTGAGCAAGCCCTGCATTGCCATCACGATAAGCTCAGAGACACCATTGCCGATAATGATGTCATCTATCGTCACACCATCAATATTTTTTTGTTGGCTGTAATGCATAATAGCTTTGCGAGCGGCAAAAAGCCCTTTAGAGTCTGTGTAGCCAGATGCTTGATCCATATTGCGAATCACATCTTGCAGGATTTCTTCAGGGGCTTCAAAACCAAAGGGCGCAGGATTGCCAATGTTCAATTTGATAATGCGATGACCATCTTCTTCCATCTTTTTGGCGCGCGCCAACACCGGCCCACGAATGTCGTAGCAAACATTATTAAGCTTGGAAGATTTAAGTAAAGGTTGCACGGCAAAAACCTAAGCAGAAAAATGTGTTATCTTACCCGTGAAGGCCATATCAGGCAATGAATCAAGCGACTTTCAGGCCTAGCGATTCAGTCTATTAAATACGAGAAATTGAGATGAAGTTACATTTAACCCAAGCGGATGGGAAACAGCTCATTACAGGCTATAGTCAAGATTGGATTTCGATTAACAATCTCGTCTATCCACAAAGCTTAGTTGTGCTACCTGATGAGCTATTATTGGATTGGGCTGTGAGCGACTTTGACAGCTTAAGTGAGGGGCATTTTGAATGCTTATTGGCCTATCAACCTGAAGTGGTTTTACTAGGAACTGGCTCAACACATCGCTTTATTCGTCCGCACCCCATTCAAAAGCTCACAGCCGCGAACATCCCTGTGGAATGTATGACCACCGATGCGGCTTGTAGAACTTACAACATCCTCATGGCTGAGGGTCGCGAAGTGGCTGCGGCACTCATTTTTTAGTTGTAGCTTTTTCAATGCACCCAAGAAACAAACATCAAGGTCGTTATGACTTAGAGATGCTATCTCTGGCCAATCCAGCACTCAATGCTTTTGTAAAGCCAAATGCTTTCAACGATTTGTCCATTGATTTTGCAAATCCCAAAGCCGTTAAAGCACTCAATAAAGCGATTTTAGCCCATGACTATCAAATCGCTGAGTGGGATATCCCAGATCATTTTCTTTGCCCGCCTATTCCAGGACGCGCTGACTACATTCATTACTTAGCTGATTTAATTAATGCTGATAAAAGTTATAAGATGACAGCCTTGGATATTGGCGTTGGTGCAAACGCGATTTATCCACTGATTGGGCATCGTGAATATGGCTGGGATTTTATTGGCGCAGATATAAATGCGAATGCTATCAAAAATGCACAAGCCATTGTGGATGCCAATGGCTTAAAAACTTGCATACAACTCAGGTTGCAAAGTAATGAACATCATATTTTCAAAGGTATTATTCAAGCTGATGATATCTTTGATTTCAGCATGTGCAATCCACCTTTTAACGCCTCACTAGAAGATGCACAAGCTGGTACACAACGTAAAATGAATGGCTTAGCTAAAAACGCTGGCAAACAGCCCACCAAAACAATCAATGCAAAACTCAACTTTGGCGGACAAGGCGCTGAGCTATTTTGCGAAGGCGGAGAACTTGGTTTTATAGAACGCATGATTAAAGAAAGCGCCCTATATAAAAATCAATGTCGCTGGTTTACGACTTTGGTTTCCAAAGCGAGTAATTTGCCAAAAATCGAACGCTCACTTAAAGCCATTGGCGCTAAGAAATTAAAAGTGGTTGAGATGTCACAAGGTCAGAAGCAAAGCAGATTTCTTGCTTGGTCATTTATAACTTAACAAAGCGAATGTGCAATAAATTGATCAAACAAGTTAACAGGCAAAGGCTTGGAAAATAAATACCCTTGAAACGCTTTACATCCATTTTTCAATAGAAAGGCTTTTTGCTCTAGCGTTTCTACGCCCTCAGCCACCACTTTAAGCTTCAGATCTCGGCCTAATGCGATGATATTCCTAGCAATGGCACCGTCGGCGCCGTTTTTAATTGGATCTACAAAGGCCTTATCAATCTTCAATTGGTCTATTTTCATATTGTTAAGATAGCTGAGGGAGGAAAATCCCGTGCCAAAGTCATCTAACGATACGCCAATGCCCAGTTTACTTAATTGATTAATTTTGTCAGTCACCTCATCAAACTTCTCAACCATAATGCTTTCAGTCAGCTCAAGCTTTAATTTAGAGACATCAATCTTATAAAAATCAATCATCTTGAGTAATTTTGGCACAAACTGCACATCCCTAAACTGAATGGCGCTTACATTCACTGATAAAACCAAATGTGAAGTTTCTACTCTCGAAGCCCATAAAGTAAGCTGTTGACATGCAGCATCCAATACCCAATGACCAATTTGGTTAATTAATCCGACCTGCTCTTGCTCTGCAAAGAAAATAAATTCGCTTGGAAGAAGTAAGCCGCGGCTAGGGTGATTCCAGCGGATCAATGCCTCCGCGCCGTAGGTATGACCAAGCTCATCAATTTGTGGTTGATAAAAAAGCTCAAACTGCTTTTCTATTAAGGCCAAACCGAGTTCTTTAACTAGCCCATTTTGCATTTTAAAATCTGAATTAGCTATATACAAAATAGCACTGACCATAGCGATAGAGATTGAGCTATTTAGCCACGAAGCGATTTGCCTGATATGCAACGGCAAATAATATTCACTGACCACATTAAAACTACTGCTAGTAAAAAATATAAAGGTAATCAGACAGGTCAAAATGCTCAAAAATCTTAAGATTTTATCTTCACTTTTCAAAAGCACATAAGCGTAAAAAGCGAGGGGAATAAAATAGATTTGGATGGAGCGAGCTACTTCTTTGCTGTGGGGGTCTAGAAACAAACACATCCAAACCAAAATGACATACAGGGCCGTCAAAAACAATAATGTCGCAAAACGGATGTAACCTTTTCGCACTGCCGCAAACGTGATCAAGGCTAAAACAATCACTAAACTTTCAACAAAAGCTACATTTAAAAGCCCATAACAGGCCATAATAAACGTCCATAACAGGCCAACTATAGCAATCATCGAAGTGCCAGCTAGCAGGGCCACTTTAATTCGATAACCTTCGATATCTGAAACAGGGCTAACTGAATATAATCTTGTTGCTTTTTGAATACAGCTAATCATCTTAAAATTAACCCTAATAAATATGGCGTTATATGACTTTTATCATCAAACAAGATTACCATAAAATATAATAGTTCAGTACCAAAGTGCTAATAAACGAAAAAAACCGCCTTTCGGCGGCTCTTGAAAATAAAAAAATTTAAATATTTTTAGTTGAAAGTGTCAGCGAAGCATTCGTTCCACCAAAACCAAAGCTATTTGAAAGCGCCGTTTCGATTTTCACGTTGTCAATCCGCTTGCGAATAATATTCATGCCTTCAGCCGCTGGATCTAGATTTTCAATATTAGCTGACGCCGCAATGAAATTATTTTCCATCATAATAAGCGTGTAAATCGCCTCATTCACACCAGCTGCACCAAGCGCATGGCCTGAAAGTGACTTGGTTGAAGCAATCGCCGTATCACTATTTCCGAACACCGCACGAATCGCTTCTAGCTCTTTAGTATCGCCCACTGGCGTGCTTGTGCCGTGTGTGTTGATGTAATCAATTTTACCAACGCCTTCAATCGCCAACTTCATGCAACGCTCTGCCCCTTCGCCACTTGGTGCAACCATGTCGTAGCCATCAGAAGTAGCACCGTAACCAACTACTTCCGCGTAGATTTTTGCGCCACGCGCTCTCGCATGTTCATATTCTTCCAACACCAAAATACCGCCACCGCCAGAAATCACAAAACCATCGCGGTTTGCATCATATGTGCGTGAAGCTTTGTCGGGTGTTTCATTGTATTTACTTGAAAGCGTGCCCATTGCGTCAAACAAGAATGACATCGTGCAATGCTCCTCTTCACCACCACCAGCAAATACAATATCTTGCTTGCCTAATTGAATTTGCTCAACACCAGCGCCAATACAATGTGCACTTGTTGAACAGGCCGAGCTAATACCGTAATTCACACCTTTGATTTTTGCACCAGTTGCTAAACAAGCGGCAATACCACTAGACATGGTTTTTGTGACCATGTAAGGTCCAACACGACGGATACCTTTTTCAGCCAATGTATCAGTAGCTTCTAGCATGCTTTCTGTGGATGTTCCGCCAGCCCCAACAATAAGGCCCGTACGCACATTAGAAACCATTTCTTCAGGCAAAGCCGCATCAGCAATCGCTTCTTGCATAGCAAGCCAAGTATAAGCATGGCCCTTAGCCATGAAGCGTAAAAGCTTACGGTCAATCAAAGCCTCAATATCAAGGTTTTTAATTGAGCCTGCAACATGAGAGCGCAAACCACGATCTGCATACTCTTGTTGGAAAGTAATGCCTGAGCGGCCTTCATAAAGACTTTCTTTCACTTCGGCTACATTGTTGCCTAAGCTAGAGACAATCCCCATGCCAGTTACGACGACACGACGCATAATACCGTTCTCCCGAACTACTTTATTTTTGTAATTTTAAAAATGATCTGTGCTTGTAAATAAACCTACACGCAAATCATTAGCCACATAAATTTCACGACCATCTAATTCCATACGTGCATCAGCAATACCCATGACCAACTTACGCATAATTACACGTTTTAAATCAATGTAATAATTGATTTTTTTACCTGTAGGTAATACTTGTCCACTGAATTTAACTTCACCAGCGCCTAAGGCACGTCCACGACCGGGACCGCCTCTCCAACCAAGATAGAAGCCAACTAATTGCCACATTGCATCCAAACCCAAACAACCAGGCATCACTGGATCGCCTTCGAAGTGACAAGCAAAAAACCATAAATCTGGATTTATATCGAGCTCAGCAATAATTTGACCTTGACCATACTTACCACCATCTTCATTAATTGCAACAATGCGATCAAACATCAACATAGGAGGCAATGGCAATTGTGCATTGCCTGCACCAAACATCTCGCCACGACCGCAAGACAACAGCTCTTCATAGGTAAAGCTATTCTTTTTTTGCATTTGATTCACCTAGTATTTTCTTAATTATCGCTATTTTCGCTGGAAAACCATTTAAGTGAAAGCCCTAATCTCATTTATCAGCTAAATTAAGGGGTATACAGATCTGTTTACACCATAGTAAATCTCAGTTACTATTTGATACAAAATTCTATGCACTTAATAACTTTCATTAACTTTCTTACGGGACAAGTCCATGAGCGACAACCAACTGACCGACATGCGCCAACATGCGCAATCACTAGAAACAGAAATCAATAAAGTTGTGGTAGGTCAGCAAACACCTATTCGCTTGATTACGACAGCGATTTTCTCTCGTGGTCACGTATTGCTTGAGGGCGATGTCGGTGTCGGTAAAACGACCTTACTTCGTGCGTTTACACGCTGCATCGGCGGCGGCTATCAACGTATCGAAGGTACGATAGACTTAATGCCAAATGACTTGGTCTATCATACTTATCTTGGCGAGGATGGCAAACCGCATGTAAGTCCAGGCCCATTACTTATGTCTGGCGAGAATCTGTCCGTGTTTTTCTTCAACGAAATTAACCGTGCGCGCCCACAAGTTCATTCATTGTTACTGCGTGTGATGGCAGAACGCACACTGTCTGCCTTCAATAAAGAGTATCAATTTCCACATATGTTGGTATTTGCAGACCGTAACCAAGTGGAAAAAGAAGAAACTTTTGAAATCCCATCTGCGGCG
>JAIPCR010000110.1 GCA_021738125.1 Sulfuritalea sp. | reverse complement strand
GACCGTGCTCAACGGCTTACATGCCATTGAGGCGCAAGTGGAGGCAGAGGACTGGATTTTAGTACATGATGCGGCAAGACCTGGTTTAAGTAATCTATTATTGAATCAGCTGTTAAGTGCGCTAGAAAATGATGCCGTCGGCGGTTTGTTGGCTTTGCCCTTAGCTGACACCCTAAAGCGGGCAGATGCTGAGGAAAGGGTGGCTGCGACTTTGCCGCGTACCGATTTATGGCAGGCACAAACCCCGCAAATGTTTAGGTATGCGACGCTCAAAAAAGCACTGACGACTTTCAATGGATCGGCAACAGACGAAGCTGAGGCGATTGAAGCCTTGGGTTTAAAGCCTAAGTTGGTAACAGGTGAATTGCGTAATCTTAAAGTGACGTATCCGCAAGATTTAGCAGTGCTATCAGCACTCTTGAACACAAGCTCACTATAAACGAATTGGGTTAAATGATGACAATACGAATCGGCCACGGCTTTGATGTTCACCCATTAGTCACTGGGCGTAAATGCGTGATGGGTGGCGTTGATATTCCTTTTGAAAAAGGGTTGGACGGGCACTCAGATGCCGATGTTTTATTACATGCGATTTGCGATGCGCTATTAGGTGCGGCGGCATTAGGCGATATCGGTCAGCATTTTCCACCTAGCGATAGTCGCTATCAAGGTATTGATTCACGCCAGCTACTGCGTCATGTGGTTGGTTTATTACAAGCTAAGGGCTACGCAATTAATAATGTCGATAGCACCGTCATGTGTGAGTTACCAAAATTATCTCCCTATACGCAGCAAATGCGCAGTAATATTGCCCAAGACTGCCAGGTGAGTATCGATGCTGTAAACGTGAAAGCAACGACCACTGAAAAACTCGGATTTACTGGCAGGGGTGAAGGCATCGCTGCTGAAGCAGTTTGCCTGATTCACAAAAGCTAACTCCTCCTCACTTTCCACCAGTCTATTGTTAACGATTGTTTCTAAATCAAGTTAGCATACAACCCTATATTAAAGTCACGCGATGCTATCTTGGTTTGAAAATCTATTAAATCCATTTCCTAATAAAGAAATAGACTCACCTCCCAATGCGCTGTGGCCATTTCTATGGGCTTGTACTGGCGGTTCACGCCTATTCATTTTAGTCATGACCTTATTCACTGCATTGATTGGTGGATTTGAAGCATTATTATTTGCCGCCATGGGTAAGGTGGTTGATTGGTTAAGTAAAACAACGCCTGAGTTGTTGTGGAGTTCAGAGAAGCATCATTTGCTACTCTTGGTGACCTTGCTGTTGCTAAGTCCATTACTGATTGCTATGCAAACTTTGATTAAACATCAAACCTTGGCGGGTAACTTTCCGATGCGATTACGCTGGAATTTTCATCGACTGATGCTGAGTCAAAGCATGAGTTTCTACCAAGACGAATTTGCCGGTCGAGTTGCCGCTAAAGTAATGCAGACCGCTTTGGCAGTGCGTGATGTATGGTTTATCGTGGCGGATATTTTAGTTTTCGTCGTGATTTATTTTGTGACGATGGTTGCGGTAGTAGGCCATTTTAATAGTACGGTGATTTGGCCATTTTTAGTCTGGGTCATTTGTTATGTCGCCTCTTTAAGTTACTTCGTGCCCCGTTTAGCCAAGGTGTCGCAAAAGCAGGCGGATGCACGCTCACTGATGACAGGTCGAATCAGTGATGCCTATACCAATATTAGTACCGTTAAACTGTTCTCACACGCTGGACGTGAAGCTAGCTATGCAAAATCTGCCATGCGTGATTTTTTAGCCACCGTGCACGCACAAATGCGTTATGTGTCTGGGGTTGAGTTGATCAATCACGTGCTGAATATGTTGCTGATTATCGCGACTTCTGGTGTAGCTTTGTATTTGTGGACTAAAGGACAAGTGAGTGTGGGTGGGGTGGCGGCAGTCACTGCTATGGCCTTGCGGCTTAATGGTATTTCACACTGGGTGATGTGGGAAATGACCAGTTTGTATGAGCAGATTGGTACTGCAAAAGATGGCGTGAACACCCTATCAATTCCTCAGCAAATTAATGACAGGTCAGAGGCTAAACCACTCGTAGTCAGTGCTGGTTGTATTGAGTTTGAGCAGGTTTCATTTGCCTATGGTATGCAAAACCCGGTATTACAGGCGCTTAATTTAAATATTAAAGCGGGTGAAAAAGTAGGGTTGGTTGGACGCTCAGGTGCCGGAAAATCGACTATTGTGAATCTATTACTGCGCTTTTATGATGTTGAACAAGGTCGCGTGCTGATAGATGGGCAAGTTATCACTGATGTTACGCAAAACAGCTTGCGTAGCCAAATTGGCATGGTCACACAAGATACTTCATTGTTGCATCGTAGTGTGCGTGACAATATTCTATATGGTCGTCCACAAGCCACAGAAGCCCAAATGATAGATGCGGCTAAACGTGCTGAGGCGCATGAGTTTATTTTACGTTTAGCGGATGCTAAAGGCCGTACAGGCTATGATGCCCATGTGGGCGAGCGCGGTGTGAAGCTTTCGGGTGGACAGCGTCAACGCATCGCTATTGCAAGGGTGATGTTAAAAGATGCGCCGATATTGCTGTTAGATGAAGCGACCAGTGCCTTGGATTCTGAAGTAGAGCAGGCGATACAAGCAAGTTTATACACCTTAATGCAAGGTAAAACAGTGGTGGCCATTGCTCATCGTTTATCCACTATAGCCGCCATGGATAGATTGATTGTGTTAGATCAGGGTAATATCGTTGAAGAGGGTAGCCACAAGAAGTTGTTGGCTAACAAAGGCTTATATGCAAGCCTGTGGTCGCATCAGAGTGGTGGTTTTTTGGGTGAGTAGATAATTGAGATTGGTTAAGGAGCGTTTATGATAACTGATACAGAAATTCGTCCGCCAGTGCCCCCTTTTTCTAGAGAGAGCGCCATACAAAAAATACGCATGGCAGAAGATGGTTGGAATAGCCGTAATCCTCAACGCGTCTCTATGGTGTATACACTTGATTCGCAGTGGCGTAATCGCGCGGAATTTCCGAGAGGCCGTGCTGAAATTGTTGAGTTTTTAACAAGAAAGTGGGCCAATGAGCTTGATTACAGATTAATTAAAGAATTGTGGGCATTTGATGGCAACCGAATTGCGGTACGCTTTGCCTATGAATGGCATGACGATGCAGGCAATTGGTTTCGTTCATACGGCAATGAAAATTGGCAATTTGATGCAAATGGTTTGATGGAATTACGCTACGCCAGTATTAACGATTTACCCATTCTTGAATCTGAACGTAAGTTTTTTTGGCCACTCGGTCGTAGACCCGATGATTATGCGAGTTTGAGTGAGTTGGGTTTGTAATATCGCTCAGGCTTTTAACAACACGATAACAGCACCACTGCCGCCATCTTGTTTTTTTGCTTCAGCGTAGGCGATCACTTCATCTTTTTGCATCAACCAACCGCGTAGTTTGTGCTTGAGTATGGGCTCTCGGTTGCGCGAACCTAAACCTTTGCCGTGAACGATGCGTATGCAGCGTATGCCACGTTTTTTACAGTCACTAATGAACGTTGATACATATAGCCTTGCTTCGTCACTGATGAGGCCGTGCAGGTCTATATTCGCTTGTACTACCCATTTTCCACGACGCAATTTACTTAAAATGTCAGGGGAGTGACCATCGCGTAAATAGAGCAATTCTTCACCTGTTTCTAGCTCGTAGGCTGGAATGTAATGGTCTGATAATGAATCAACTAAGGCTTGCTGCTCATCACGAAGAAATTGCTTAGGAATAGGCTTGGGTTTTTTAACAGTGTGAATGGCACGGTCATCTTGGCTTAGCGGTCGTACGTCTTTAACCGCTTGTGAAAATAAATCTTCTATATTTTCGTCTGAATTAGCCAAAATGCTTGTCTGCTGTTTGGAATGTGTATGTTAGGGGTTGGTGGCACCGACCCCTAACATAGGCCTATTTTAAATGATCTAAATAGCGTTCTGCATCTAATGCTGCCATACAACCTGTGCCAGCACTCGTGACCGCCTGACGATAAATATGGTCTTGTACATCACCGGCGGCAAATACACCAGGCACACTGGTAGCCGTAGCGTTTCCACCCCGGCCCATTTGCGTGACAATATAGCCACCTTCCATTTCCAACTGACCGGCAAAAATGTCTGTATTAGGTTGGTGACCAATGGCAATAAATACACCCATCAATGGAATGTCTTTTGTACTGCCATCATTAACATTTTTAAGACGCATGCCGGTCACGCCGCTATCATCACCTAGTACTTCGTCTAGTGTTTGAAATGTCTCTAAGACAATTTTTCCTTCTTTAACACGTTCATGTAGCTTATCTACCAAAATGGCTTCGGCTTTAAATTTATCGCGTCTGTGTACTAGAGTAACTTTGCTGGCAATGTTAGATAAATATAGCGCTTCTTCAACTGCGGTGTTGCCGCCGCCAATCACAGCCACTTCTTGGTTACGGTAAAAGAATCCATCACACGTGGCACACGCTGAAACACCTTTGCCGCTAAATTTCTCTTCACTTGGCAGACCTAAATACTTCGCAGAAGCACCCGTAGCAATAATCAGCGCATCACACGTATATTCGCCACTGTCACCCACTAAGCGTATGGGCTTTTCGGTCAAATGCGTGGTGTGAATGTGATCAAAAATCATTTCGGTATTAAAGCGTTCGGCATGTTTTTGAAAGCGCGCCATTAGCTCTGGACCCTGAACGCCATCGGCATCTGCAGGCCAGTTATCAACTTCAGTGGTCGTCATCAGTTGCCCACCTTGTGCGATACCAGTAATGAGCACAGGGTTGAGGTTGGCTCGAGCAGCATACACTGCTGCAGAGTAACCAGCAGGGCCTGAGCCTAGAATAAGTAAATGAACGTGACGTGTTGTCATGATAAAACCTTTTATTAAATCGTATTAAACAGTGGTGAAGTTTGACTGAAAAGTATTTTAACCATTAAAACCGATAAGCACCACTAAAGTTAGTCAGCAGTCATGTCACCATGCATTCGCCTACTTTCATTACACGAATATACCTGCTGGAGCAGGTATATTCTATGTGGCTAACTTAAGTATGGTAAGTGATTCAAATAAATTAAAAGTTATTTATTTTGAGTTTCTACCATGACCATAGGTTCACTGTCAGTTTTGCTTTTGGTCTCTTTTTGCCATGCCGCAACCTTACGTGGTGCACGTGGTTTTGCTTCATCCGCTGGCGTCACTACTTTAGGCGCATCTGCTTTTGTTTCTACCAGTTGCAATCCTACTGCCGCTAAATCAATAGGCTTCGCTGCTGCCTTTGGTTTGCGTGGACGAGCAGGGCGCTTATTGTCAGTTTTGCTAGCTACCACATCAACACCCGTCTCAATAGTCGCGCTGGCTGTTGGTTGTGTTGTAGTGTCAGCGCTTGGCTTAACTTCATCAACACTATTAGCCGTGGCTTTGGCCGGACGTTGTCTTCTATCCGCTTTTGCTTTAGGCGCTTCGTTCGAATTAGTTTCAACCATACTGTCAACTTTAGCGGTTGTTGGTTGAGCGACTTGAGCTTGTTTTGGTTCAACATTCACAGGTGTTGCTATCGCTTCAACATTGACATTCGCTGGATTAGTCGCAATTTCTTCGTTTGGAATAAACGTACGACTGTTGTCCGCTGCAGTATTTTCCACGCGATCACGACGACCACGGCGATTATTACGATTGCGACGATTGCTACCAGTACGCTCAGTCGTTTTTTCAACGCCAGCTTCAATAGCAGATACTTCAGCACCGACTGCTGTTGGATTCACATTCGCCTGCTGATTGTTGTTGCGTGGTTTGTCATTCCGCACTTGGTCAGGACGTGGTTGCTGATTTTGCTGTGGTTTTTGTTGACGTTGATCTTGCGCTTTAGCCTCTTGAGGTTTAGCTTCATTATTGCGATTTTGTGGCGCATTTTTATTGCGATCATTACGATTGCGGTTGTTACGGTTGCGGTTGTTACGGTTTCTTTCACGATTAGATTCTTGAAGCTTTTCAGCGTCAGCTTTTTGTTTTTCAGTAGCTGAGCTCGAGCCGCCGAAGAAGTTTTTAATGCGTGAAAATAATGATAAGGCAGGCGCTGCAATCATTTTGGATGCTAACTTATCATCAACAAT
>JAIPCR010000109.1 GCA_021738125.1 Sulfuritalea sp. | reverse complement strand
GCAGTTGGCGTAACGAAACGAGTGCCATAATAATCTTCCAAAAAATTAAAGGGCTGTTATCAGTGTTTTATATTGATAATAAAATACTTATGTCTTATATAAGATATATTATATAGCATTATTGTTATTTAAGGTGTGGCGTAGTAATAAGAAGTACCTAAGCATTTTTATATAGCTCAAGCGCTAGATTGCGTTGAGTCGCATGATCAACAATGGGCGCAGGATAATCTTTGCCTATAGCTAGTTTTAAAATTTCAAATCGAGCTGGTGTTATTAGCCATGGCGCATGGATTTCTTTATCACTGCAATTTGCTAATTCAGGGACATATTTACGAATAAATTTACCTTGTGGGTCAAATCTCATGCTCTGAGTGATGGGATTGAAAATTCTAAACCAGGGTTGCGCATCACAGCCGGTGCTAGCAGCCCACTGCCAGCCGCCATTGTTAGCACTCAGGTCGAAATCGATTAGTTTCTCTGCAAAATAACGTTCGCCCCAGCGCCAGTCTATTAATAAATCTTTGACGAGAAAGCTAGCGGCAACCATGCGTAAACGGTTGTGCATAAAACCTGTATTGTTTAGTTGGCGCATGGCAGCATCGACTAATGGATAACCGGTATTACCTTGGCACCAGGCAAGAAAAAGTTGACGACTATTTGGGAAAGGTAGCGATTCAAATTCAGTTTTGTAGGCACGGCCTGATGCAATAACGGGATTGTGATACAAAATTTGTACATAAAAGTCACGCCAAATGAGTTCGTTAAGCCAAGTTTGTGCGCCAGTATTAGTTTCTTGTATCGCCGTTCGTGCTAGATGACGTATAGAAATGGTGCCAAATCGTAAATGTACTGATAAATAAGATACGCCCTTGATGGCAGGAAAATCTCGAGTATCTTTATAATGGCTCATTCGATCTTGAAAATTATTAAATAGTGCAATTGCGCCTTGCATGCCGGTAGGTAAAGCTATGCCCAATAAATTGGTGCGTTTAAATCCCATACTTTCTAAGCTTGGTAATTCGCTGAAAGAGGATACTTGCGCTAAATTTTTAGCATATTGGTCAACAGGGTAGGGCTTGATATAAAAATCAGTGACAGTTTTTAGCCACATATTTTTATAGGGAGTAAAAACAGAGTAGGGCTTGCCAGCTAAGGTTAATATTTCATTTTTCTCAAAAATGACATGATCTTTATAGTGGTGAAACTGGATGTTAATTGTCTTAAGCTGTTGTGCAACATCTGTATCACGTTCGATAGCGCTGGGTTCGTAGTCATGGTTAGCAAATAAGGCTTCTACGTTTAAGCTATTGGCTAGTTTAGGAATTTCTAGCCTTGGGTTGCCATGTAAGACAATTAAATCAGATCCTTTCGCTTGAAACGCTGTTTTAAGTTCACGGATACTTTCCCAAATAAATTCTACGCGGCGGTCTAATTTATCTGTTAAATGGTCAAGTATGCTGGTGTCAAATATAAAGACACAGAAGACTTGCTTTGAATATTTTAGCGCATTATAGAGGGCTGCATGGTCATAGTCACGTAAGTCACGCCTGAACCAAACTAAAGATTTTTCATAGGTTGGTTGCGTAGCTGACATGGTTACTCTCGATGATAGGGATGATTGCTAATGACCGTATGAGCACGATATAGTTGCTCGGTCAATATGACGCGTACCATTGCATGAGGCAGTGTAAGTTTTGATAAACTCCAAAGCCAATTAGCTGCGAGCTTTACCGATGAATGCAGGCCATCTGCACCACCGATAATCAATGCGACATCTCGTCCAAGCTGCTGCCAATCTTTTAATTTATCAGCCAGCTGCATTGTGGTTACTTCTTGTCCGTGTTCGTCTAAGGCAATACAGTAGTCTTTACCAATTGCATCTAATATTCTTTTAGCTTCAATAAGTTGGATGTTTTCTGTACTGTTCCCTGACGCACGTTTTTCGGGTTTAATCTCAATGATTTCTAGGCTAATTTCACGCGGCATGCGCTTGGTATATTCAGCGCAGGCCGTTTCTACCCAGTTGGGCATTTTGTGACCGACAGAAATAATCCGTAGCTTCAATGTTGATTCCTTAGCTAACTTTAAAAGCTGCTTAGAATTTAAAACCTAGAGTGTTCTAATCTTCGTTATTATCAGATTTAATGTGGCCACGGCGATTTTCAGCTTCACCCCATAGTTGCTCAAGATTATAGTAAGCGCGTGTTGTCGGCACCATAATATGGGCAACAATGTCATTTAAATCGACTAATACCCATTCTCCTTCTTTTTCGCCTTCGGTGCCGCGGATTGAGTAGCCTTTTTCTTTTAGTTTTTCACGCACATTGTCTGCGATAGCCTTAGCTTGACGGCTAGAGGTTGCGCTGGCAACTATCATATAGCTGGTCATAGAAGTGAGTTTTCGCACATCCATCACTGTAATGTCAAAGCCTTTAATATCTTCAATCGCATCAACCACAGCGAGTTTCATGGATTCTAAATTGGTTACATCTGATTTTATGGTATCTGCGTCTTTTGTCATTTAAGCGGCCTGTGCTGGAATTGGATTACGTTGAGATGGTATTCGGTTAGTCAATTATAAAAAGGGAGTGCATTATAGTCTTTTCAAGTGTGGCGTCCAATTTTAAATTGTTAATACAAGTGCTTAGCATGTAGAAATGTCGAAAAATTTCCATCAAGGATCGGTGCGCTATTAATCAGGGGTGCGCAAAAATTCAATATTATCAATCAGACGTGTATTGCCCAATTTAGCTGCTGCTAGTGCTACTAAATGCTTGTCATCAACAGTAGCGTCTAACAGTGTCACGGACGATTTTATTGCAACATAATTAACAGTCCAACCTTTGTTTTCAAGTGCAGATATGGCAATTTTTTTAAGTTGATGGAAATCAATGGGGTGATTTAGTTGAGAGCTATTTTGGATTTGAGTGACAATGCTTTGTAAAGTCTCATGTAGTTGACTGGCTTGATTACGCTCTTCAATTGATAAGTAGCCATTGCGTGAACTCATTGCCAAACCATTGACTTCCCTTACTGTATCAACACCAATCACTTGAATAGGTAAGTTAAACTGTTTGACTAGTTGTTTGATAATGAATAATTGTTGAAAATCTTTTTGGCCAAATATCGCTACTTGTGGCATCACCATGTTAAATAGCTTCATGACGACGGTAGCAACCCCCGTAAAATGACCTGGTCTTGATGCGCCACATAGCTCATTAGCAATTAGCGGCGGTGTAATGGTCATGGTTTGATTGAGGTTCACGCCATCAAAGTCTGGATAGATTTCTTCTACCGAGGGTGCAAATAGGATATGAGCGCCAGCTAATTCAAGCTTCTCGCAATCGTCGGCTAAAGTTCGAGGGTAGCTTGCTAAATCTTCATTTGCACCAAATTGTAGTGGATTGACGAAAATGCTGACGACCACACATTTTGCATGTTGCTTAGCGATTTCTACTAAACGGATGTGGCCTGCATGCAGATTGCCCATAGTCGGCACAAATGCGATATTGTCTTGATTATTGAGTATTTGTCTTAATTCAGTAGCGGTATGGATGATTTGCATTAGTAGCTGTGTTCTTGTGCAGGGAAGGTTTTATTTTTTACAGCGTGTACATAATTACTCACGGCATACTGCACGCTATTCGTTTCGGATAAAAAGTTTTTAACAAAACGTGGGGTTTTGAAGTCGCTAGGATTTTTCCCAGAAACGCCAGAGTAAATACCGAGTAAATCTTGTATGACTAATACCTGACCACTACAGTCAACGCCTGCACCAATACCGATAGTCGGTGTTTTAATGCTTTCGGTGATTTTTTTGGCTAATGCTGCAGGGACCATTTCTAACACGATGAAACTTACCCCAGCCTCACTCATGGCGATAGCATCTGCCATGATTTTTGCTGCACTTTCATCTGTGTTTCCTTGAATTTTATAGCCACCTAACTGATTCACTGATTGAGGGGTAAAGCCTAAATGTGCACAAACAGGGATGCCGCGCTCGACCAAGTAGCGGGCAGTTTTTACTTTGCTGCCACCTCCTTCAAATTTCACGAGATCAGCACCAGATCTAATTAACCAAATTGCATTTTTATAGGCGGCCTCATCATCATGTTCGTAGCTCCCTAGTGGCATGTCAGCCATAATTACTGTGTTT
Organism: Sulfuritalea sp.; assembly: GCA_021738125.1. Taxonomy (GTDB): domain Bacteria; phylum Pseudomonadota; class Gammaproteobacteria; order Burkholderiales; family Methylophilaceae; genus Methylotenera. Next base: position 2,021 of record JAIPCR010000109.1, on the reverse strand, counting down.
GGGGCGCCGGCAGCAACGCTTTTAGTATGATAAGTCATATGGTGCATGCTGACATTGAGTGTATTTTCGGCGCCTTGTAACACCATGCCAAGCGAGTCACCTACTAGTAACATGTCAACGCCTGCTAATTCCATTAGCTTGGCAAATGTTGCATCGTAGCAAGTCAGCATGGCAATTTTTTCGCCAGATTTTGCCAATTTTTCAAGTTCAGTTAAATTCATGAGTGGTATTGATGCGCTAGGTTTTAGTCGAAATTCGGATTAAAAAATTCACGCTGGCCTTTAATCTGCAAAATACGTGAAATTAATAAATCGAGTGCATCTGGGTTTTTTAATATGTTCAGTTTTTCGTTATTGACAATGAGTACGGGCGAAGCGTCATAGATATGAAAGAATTCACTGTAGGCATCTGCAAGCCGCTCTACATATTCACGCGGAATATCTAGTTCATAATTGACGTTACGTTCTTCAATGCGCTCCATTAATGAGTCAACAGGCGTTTGTAAGTAAATGACTAAATCAGGCTTAGGCGCTTTTAGTTGCAAATGCTGATAAATTTGATGATACAAAGCATATTCCTCATCATCTAAATTTAATCGGGCAAATATAGGGTCTTTTTCTAAGAAAAAATCTGCCACAATCGCCTTGGCAAACATGTCGCGTTGGGTCAAATCAGCAATTTGACTAGCGCGCTGAAATAAAAAAAACAGCTGAGTAGGTAAGGCATAGCGTTGTACATCCTGATAAAAGCGTGGCAAAAATGGGTTTGAATCCGCTTTTTCAGATAAATAGTCAACAGGAAATTTATTCGCCAGCATCTTTGCTAAGGTGGTTTTCCCACAGCCAATAGGGCCTTCAATGACAATATAAGGGAATCTGTTAAAAATGCTCATGTTACTTTTTAGGCCTGTAGTTTTTTGATGTCAGTAAATTGATTGTTTTCTATCAATTCCGCTATTTTGCCATGATTTGGCAGTGTTAAATGCGGTGCGATTTCAAATAATGGTAATAAAACAAAACCACGGTGATGCATCCGTGGGTGTGGTAACGTAAGTTTATTAGTATTTATGGACATATTCTCATATAGCAATAAGTCGCAATCTAGCACACGCGGTGCATTTACATAAGGACGTTCACGACCAGCAATATTCTCAATATCAAATAAGGCTTCCAATAGCGCTATGGGTGTTAAGTCTGTTTCTAATAATGCAACTGCATTAATAAAGTCAGGTACAGGTTGTTGTTCAGTATGCACGCAGTCTATGGGCGCTGTTTGATAAAGTGACGATTGCTTTATCAAGTGAGTGCTTGGAATGTTTGCCACAGCAAGTAAGGCAGACTGAACCTGTCTAATGGGATTTTGTAGATTACTACCGAGCGCAATGTAAGCTGTTGGCATGGCTGAGTTTTTTGAAAATACCTAAGTTGACTATAAGGTCTCAGATGCACTAGTTTTTTTTCGGGGTTTTCTTCTACGCTTTTTGGGGCTGGTATCAGCCTGCAACATAGAGGTTCGTGTGTCGCTATCTGCCTCAGCAAAGGCAGTCCACCATTCACCCAATTCCATTGGTAGCTCGCCGGATTCACAACGTAATAATAAAAAGTCATAACCCGCTCGGTAGCGTGGATGTGTGAGCAGGCCAAAAGGTCGCTTGCCAGCACGTTGTTCAAAACGCGGTTGTAGCCCCCAAATTTCTTTCATGGTAGCTGTATAGCGATTGTGAATCGCTAGTTTTTCTGCCTGCGTTGCGATGACCTCAGTCATTGCCATGTGCAGGGCAGGTATCGCATGATGACCTTCTTTTTTATAGAGCTCCCAAGCGGCGAGCATTTCATGCCAAAGTAAAGTCGCAAATAAAAAGCTAGGGTTAGCCGATTTGCCAGAGAGTATGCGGTCGTCAGTATTTTGCAAAGCGAGCATGACGAAGCGTTCTCCCATTGGCTGCTCTAAGACTACGTCTAGCATGGGCAATAAACCATGGTGTAAATGCTGTTCACGCAATGCCGTTACACTTTCCATCG
>JAIPCR010000108.1 GCA_021738125.1 Sulfuritalea sp. | reverse complement strand
GGCGCTAATGGTCCGGTAGGAGGCTGTGCCGCTATTATTGCAGCACAGCAAGGTGCATTGGTGGAGTTGGTGACGCATAAATCAGTGGCTGAAGTTGAGGCAAAGGTGAGTTATTGGAATGAGAAGTATCAGCTTAATTTAAAGGTGGTTGATGGAACGACAGGGCAGGCTAAGCAGCAAGTTTTAGCAAATGCAGATTTAGTGATTTGCGCTGCTTCTGCGGGTGTGCGTGTGATTAGCCATCAAGATCTTCAACTAGCTCAAAAAATGAAAGTATTGGCAGACGTTAATGCTGTAGCACCTTTAGCCGTCGATGGGTTGGTCGTTGATAGCGATGGTGTATTAATCGACGGGACTCAGGCGTTTGGTGTTGGAGCGTTGGCTATAGGACAATTGAAATACTTAACACAGCATCAGTTGTTACAACAAATGTTGGCTGCAGAAAAGCCGCTAACAATAGAATTCACCTCAGCTTTTAAGTTGGCGCGTGAATTGTTATAAGCGACTTAAAAAATTAGTCGTTCGATTAAAAAATCACTGCTGGTTATTGCACTATCCGCCAGACCTTTTGTGGCGGGTGCAGTTGAAGCCGGCTATGAGGTAACTTCAATTGATGGCTTTGCAGATCAGCAAACTGTTGAGTTGGCTCATGTTGCTATTCTAGTTGCTTATGATGAATACGGATTTAACGCTACAGCATTACTCGGTGAGATTGCTAAATTAGACGCGACTCAATATCTAGGTTTTGTCTATGGTAGCGGTTTTGAAGCGCAACCAGATTTATTGGAAGCCATATCAGGCACCATCCCTTTGATTGGTAATGTGCCGTCTAGCGTGAAGGCAGTGAAAACACCTGCTCGTTTTTTCGCTACTTTAAAGCTTGCAAATATTGCACATCCAAAAACTTATTTACAGCCTACCATGGAGCTGTTAGCGGGCTATTTACAAAAATTTTCAGGCGGCTGTGGCGGCACCCATATTAAAATAGTGACCGATAAAGTCTCGAGATTTGAGAGTAATCGTTATTATCAAGAGAAAATTGATGGGCAACCCGTTTCATTATTGTTCCTCGCTTGTACTAACAAAATAGCACCTGTTGGCTTCAATGAGCAATGGATTAGCTCAACGACTGCGATGCCATTTCGCTATGGTGGTGCAGTAAGTCAGATTAAATTGAATTTAAGTTTGCAACAGCAGATGATCGAAGCTGCAAAGGTCTTGACCCAACAATTTAATTTGGTCGGGCTCAATAGTTTGGATGGCATTGTGCAAGACGACATCTTTTATGTCTTGGAAATCAATCCTAGGTTAAGTGCCAGTTTCGATTTGTATGCCACTCATTCAGTGGAACGGAATTTAATGGATTTGCATATTCAAGCGAGCCTTGATGATGAAGCCTTGTTAACTATGGATATCAAGTTTGTGCCAGTAATACCAATATCTAAAGCGTGCGTTGTTATCTATGCAATTGAGGACATGGTCATTTCAACTAAATTTACTTGGCCAGATTGGGTGGTTGATTGTCCTTATTCGCAGCAAAAAAACGATGATATTAGGCTGTTGGCTGGGCAACCTATTTGTAGTGTAGTGGCTCAGGCGGATGATGCTGGTGTTGCAAAAGAAATTGTCGATACTAGGGCTGAAGTAATCAATAATTTGTTAAAAATTGTTTTAAAAAGGGACGAGTATGCAAGCCTCTTATAACTTGGCAATGCATTTAAGTGTTAATCAACTAAGTGCACCTTTGCTGAAAAAACTAATGCAACAGGCGGATATTTTGCAGGTTGGTATTATTCAGCATACATCAGGATGCACCATCGTTGATGCCGGTATTGATTATGTTGGTAGTGCTGAAGCAGGACGGATTATCACTGAGATATGTATGGGTGGCTTGGGTGACGTGAGATTAGAAGCTGACACGCGTTTTGTACCGCCTTTTTCAAACTGGTCAAATGCAATTTCAGTGACATCGCTACAGCCTGTATTGGCTTGTTTGGCCAGCCAATACGCAGGTTGGGCTTTGGGGCATGAGAAATTTTTCTCTTTGGGATCAGGTCCAGCCAGAGCGTTAGCGCAACGTGAAGATTTATTTAAAACGCTTGCCTATCATGATGACGCGCAAAGCACTTGCATAGTGCTTGAAACGAATAAAATTCCACCTATACAGGTAATTGAGAAAATTGCGCATGACACCAAAATTGCTGCTGAGCATTTAACGGTTATTTTAACGCCTACCAATAGTGTTGCTGGCATGGTGCAAATTGTAGGACGCGTATTGGAAGTGGCTTTACATAAGGCACATACATTACATTTTCCGCTAGAGAATGTTATTCGGGGTAGTGGATTGGCAGTATTGCCCCCATTGGCTAAAGATTTTATAACCGCCATGGGACGCACCAATGATGCGATTTTGTTTGGTGGGTCGATTAACCTAGAAGTTAAAGGCGACGATGTCGCTGCTGAAGCCTTAGCTCTAAACTTGCCTAGTAGTGCTTCTAGAGATTATGGAAAAACCTTTGCTGAGGTTTTTAAAGCGGCAAATATGGATTTTTATAAAATTGATCCTTTGTTATTTTCTCCGGCTAAAGTGACTATTTCGAATGTGGAAACAGGTCATGTGTTTGAGGGTGGACAGTTGAATCCAGGTTTGTTATTGCAGTCTTTTTCTGATTAGTCGAGGATTGCTTTCTGAAAATTCCTATCTTTACTGATGATCCGGGATGGCATGGCGAGCAGTTAAAGAAAGCTTTTGCCCAGCGTGGTGTTGATTCTAGATTTGTTTCATTGCAAGCCTGTGTAATCGATTTATCGCATGCTAAGCCGCACATTCACATTCCCTATTGCGATAATTTGCCACCAGCAGTTTTTGTGCGGGGCATTGCTGGCGGTACCTTGCAACAAGTGATTACTCGATTAAATGTCTTACATATGTTGTCAGCACAGGGTATTAAAATTTACAACGATACCAAGGCTATCGAACGTACTGTAGATAAAGCAATGACGAGTTTTTTATTACGCAATCAAGGCGTATCAACACCAGCCACTTGGGTTTGTGAGTCTAGAGTACAGGCGGAAATTATTCGTCAAAGCGCTCAAAAGAACAACCAAAGATTAGTAATCAAACCACTTTTTGGATCACAAGGTGTAGGTGTGCGTAAGCTAACTAGTCATGATGCTTTACCCGTTCCTATGCAGCAGTACGTTGATGGCGTATATTATTTTCAACAACTGATTGAACCACCTATGCTTGCAGGTTCTGTTGACTCGCATGATTACCGCGTATTTGTCATTGGCGCCAAAGTGGTTGCCGCCATGAGGAGGATAGGGCGAGATTGGGTCAATAATTTAGCTGCAGGAGGGCGATGTGAGGCTGTAATCGCTAATAAAGCAATAACTCAATTAGCTTTAGATGCGGCGAAAGCAATTAATATTGATTATTGTGGAGTTGATATTATTCAAGCCGAAACTGGCGAGTATTATGTTTTAGAAGTGAATAGTATTCCGGCATGGAAAGGTTTGCAGAGTGTCGTTGAATTAGATATTGCGCAATTATTAGTTGATGATTTTTTGAGTAAGATTTGAGTTTAAAATGGCTGCTAATGCGTTAATGGTAGAGAAGCTTGCCAGTGCATATCACAGTGCCTGCATGCTGGAATTGCAAGCATTGAAACCAGGCAATGTACATATGTTTGCTGATGGCCATGGCATGACTGTTCAAGACTTTATCAAAAGTGCGGATGCTTCAGCCTTAGTGATAGCAAGGGCTAATTTAACAGTAGGTGAGCGAATTCTACAATCTGTCGAAGCCACACATAATGCAGTAGGTAAAAATACCAATTTGGGCCTGATTTTATTATGTGCACCTTTAATTCATGCAGCATTAAGCATGGGCGAACATCAAAGTTTGCAGCACAGTGTGGCTAATACTTTAAATCAACTGACTGCCAATGATGGTTTATTAGCCGGGCAGGCGATTGTATTAGCTAACCCCGCAGGGTTGGGTCGAGTAGCTGAATATGATGTGCATGAACAAACTAAAATAAATTTGTTGACTATGATGCAATCAGCTGAAGATAAAGATTTTATTGCTTGGCAATATACACATGCTTTTTCTGATATTTTTGAATTTGCTGTATCACGTTACATAGCTGCGGAGAAGAAATGGCAGGACAGGGCCAAAACGCACAGTGATGCTTGGGCTACTACTGCTGTATATCTAGGGTTGTTAGCTCGCCAACTAGATAGCCATGTTGTTCGTAAGCATGGTGAATTTTTGGCTAAAGAGCTTATGTATGAAGCACAAGTGATAGAAGCGGACTATTGGGCAACTGACAATCCAAAATTGATGCAGAAGCCTTTGCTGGCTTGGGATGCCTCGCTTAAAGAGCGCAATATTAATCCTGGGACTAGCGCAGATTTAACTGTCGCTTGTTTGTTGGTGAATTATTTGCAGTAATTATCTGCTAAAAGTTATTTTCTATATTAAAGGGCGAATCAAAACGCTAAAGTAAATGTGACTAGGCTGACGACAGTAACCAAGTTTTCAGATATAATATTGCACTAGATTTTATGTAAGACTCTTACAGCGTAAGCAAGACAATTGGTAAAAAACTAAGGTAATTTAATAAGTTAATTTTCAGGAGGCAAGTAATGGCAAGTTTATTAGAGCAATTAAAGAGCATGACCACAATCGTGGCAGACACTGGCGATGTTGAGGCGATTAAAGCGGTTAAGCCTGTAGATGCAACGACTAATCCATCATTAGTTTTAAAAGCAAGCCAATTACCACAATATGCACCGTTAATTGATACTGCTATTGCTTATGCTAAAGCACAAGGTGGTACTAAAGCAGAGCAAATTGACAGTGCTGCTGATAAATTAGCGGTATTGATTGGTGCTGAAATTACTAAAGAAGTGCCAGGTCGTATTTCCACTGAAGTAGACGCACGATTGTCTTTCAATTTAGAGGCAATGGTGGCTAAAGGTCGTAAATTAATCAAGCTATATGAAGAGTCTGGTATTAGTAAAGACCGTGTGTTGATAAAATTGGCTTCAACATGGGAAGGCATTAAAGCTGGTGAAATCCTAGAAAAAGAAGGCATTCAATGTAATTTAACATTGTTATTCGGTTTCGGCCAAGCGCGCGCATGTGCTGAAGCTGGCGTATTCTTAATTTCACCATTTGTGGGTCGTATCTTAGATTGGTACAAGGCTAAAAATCCAACAACAGAATACACACAAGAAACAGATCCAGGTGTTGTTTCGGTACGTGCAATCTATGCATATTACAAAGAACACGGCTATAAAACAGTAGTAATGGGTGCTTCATTCCGTAACACTGGCGAGTTGATTGCGCTTGCAGGCTGTGATCGCCTAACGGTATCACCAAACTTATTACAAGATTTGGCAGCAACAGAAGGTACTTTAGTACAAGTGCTAAAAGACACAGGCGCAACTAAAAAAGCCCCAGCAAAAATGACTGAAGCTGAATTCCGCTTCGAATTGAATCAAGATGCAATGGCAATTGAGAAATTGTCAGAAGGTATTCGTGGTTTTGTTGCTGATCAAAACAAACTCGAGGCAGCACTAAGCGAAAAACTATAATTGTCTCAGTTAAGTATTTTGTAATAAAACTGAAATCAATCAAGTTTAGAATTGACATATGTTTACTGGACATTTACTATAAGTGTCCAGTTTTTTGTGAAGCAAGAATTTTAGTATAAACACTTTCAGCGTCTCAGGATTAACACTTAAGGTTGTTATGCTGAGTATGAAATAGATTTATAACTAACATAGCAATAAATCAGTAACATTTTAAAAAATTATTAAACGGAGAAAAACCATGGCATTAACCCAATTTGCATTAGACTCATTAGATTTCGACGCAACAGTTGCTTTAGCTACAGCTACAGCTGCACACGTTGATATCCTTGAAATTGGTACACCTTGCATTAAGCATAACGGTATCAAATTGCTTGAAACATTACGTGCTAAATTCCCAAACAACAAAATTTTAGTTGATTTGAAAACAGCTGATGCTGGTTTCTACGAAGCTGAGCCATTCTTTAAAGCTGGTGCTGATATTGTTACAGTATTAGGTGTTTCTGATATCGGTACTATCAAAGGTGTAATCGATGTTGCTAACAAATACGGTAAAAAAGCACAAGTTGACTTGATCA
>JAIPCR010000107.1 GCA_021738125.1 Sulfuritalea sp. | reverse complement strand
ACACTGCTACAGCGCACTTTACTTAAAGTAAACATTAGCATTTATTTGTTTACTTTAATTCGTCTTAAAACGAGAATAATCCTAATACTTTCATAATGTTAGGATTAAAATGGCTGTTTACGGTTACGCTCGTGTTTCAACTCTCACCCAAGCTCGTGAAGGCGAAAGCCTCGAAGCACAGAAAAGACAAATCCTCAGCTACGCCATTTCTAAAGGTTTAGATTTAACCGAAAACGATATATTTATCGAAGCTGGTGTTAGTGGTGGTATTGAATTCGGAAATCGACCTGAAGGCGCAAAACTCACCGAGCTAGTTACTCAAGGCGACATAATAATTTTCCCAAAGCTCGATCGAGCTTTTCGTAATACTCGAAATGCTTTAAACGTGCTCCACGAAATGAAAGAGCGAGCCGTTAACGTTCACTTTATCGATTTGGGTGGTGACGTTACTGGAAACGGGATCGGGGCGATTATCTTTACGATTCTTTCAGCCTTCGCTACGTTCGAAAAGGAACGAATCGCCACAAGAATTCGTGAAGTAAAACAGATTAAGAAATCACAGGGTAAATTCACTGGTGGTAAAGCTGGTTTTGGCTATGAAGTGATCGATGGCGTGAAGGTAGCCAATAAAGACCAGCAAAAGGTCATTAGCGAGATGAGAAGGCTTAAAACACGTGGAAAGAGCTATAGGTATATAGCTGGCTGGTTAAAAGCTAAGAAGGACGTAGAAATGAGTTTTATGGGAGTTAGACAGATATTGACTAGAGGGTAGCTTCACCTCAATAAAAAAGAGTCATGTAAAACATGACTCTTTTAGTTTTACGACTTACCTCTAATTATTTACAGCAAGAATTGCCCTCAGTGCTAGAGCTTTCTTTTTTGCTATTACAGCAAGCACAGCCACAATTACATCTGCATCCACATTTACCTTTGATGAGGTATTTGATAAGCGCAGCAATAGATAGAACCAAAGCAACATTCATCAAAATGCACATTGCAATTGCGTGCATGGGAATTGTTCCATTAAACATTTCATACATAACGTTCTCCTAAAGTTAAAAAAAACTTATAACAACAGACTTTTGATAAGTGGTTTAGATTAATCGAGCCAATAAGGCGCAACAAAAGCGAACCAAGAACCTACTGCAAAAAACAGTAACGAAATGCCATAAATCACATTCGACATCCTTCTTGCCTTCATACAAGCTTGTGCCAACTGCTTATCTGCTGGGCAAGGTAGCTTAGAAGAGCGCCATTGCATCAGCCCAGCAAGCAGTAATAAGGTACCTGCGATGCCGAATACAAGTGGCTTATGCTCACTAATCCAAATAAGTTGAGGCACATTGCTAACCAATCCAATTAATACTGCCCCTAAGCCAAGGCTTACTAACAAGGCTGGAATAGCACAACAAATTAGCGTTGCACTGCTCGTAAAAAGAATTAGCCAGTTAACCGCTAGCATTTTCTTTATCGATAAAATTTGAGGATTCACGCTCATTACTTCACCTCTTTCATATGGGTATGGTCAGCCTTAATTTCAAGAAGCGTCTTGTTGATATATTCAACACTTGCGACATCATAACCAGCGTCCTTAATTAACTTTGTGAATACTTCCAAGCTCATAGTCTTTTGGTCTTTAAGCTCAACCACAACCATGCGACTCTTTAGGTCTACCCATACATCTTGCGTGGAATCTTGCTCACGTAGCTTCTTACTAATGCCTTTCGCACAAAATGCACAGACCATGCCCTTTACCTCTGCGTGGATGGAAGTTGCAGCAAATGCAGTGTTGGTGAAAATTGCTAATACTGCGATAACAAATAGTTTTTTCATGATGATTCCTTATTAAAAAGTGAGCATTAAATTGAGTCTGGGTGTGCGTGATTCGCTATCCCATGGATTGGTAATCCCAAGCTCAAGAAAGTAATTTTGGTTGATGAGTCTTAGCGCTGGAGTAACTTCATTACGCATAGCCATGTTTTCTGTGGTGCGAGCTTCAACGACAAACCAAGGCTGAGTTTCCTCAAAACTTGTTTCATAGAAAGAAAAGCCGCCTTGAACGCTATAGGTGTCATATTGAATATGTGGCGCACGTACCATTCTGGCTTTAGCCAAGAAATAGACACGTGTCGTTTCATAATCAAACTGAACGCTAGGTGAATAAGAAAACCCACTCGAGTCGCCAGACGCCTCGCCTATGCCAGTCATGAACCATAAGTTGGCTTGACCGCTTGGCATATTCCAGCGTTTGATGAGTCCAGTGTAGTTGATGTTAGTAATGAGATTGGTTTGCTTTTCGCCTCTCATCCACATGGTTTCAACACCAAAGGCGTGACCCACTGAGGGAGAGTAATTCAGCATGAGTTCTTTTTTATCCACCGAGAACTCACTCATTAACATTGCGCTATCTTTGAATCCCATTAGCGCAGCTGCTTGAGCTGGCAATGTGACCAATAGCAACAACGCAAGAGATAGTCTTGCAAGCATGATGCCTCCGAAAATAATTTAAAAAATTACGATGCGTTAAGCATCAATCGGAGGGCGATGGTCTGGGGTGATGTTGTGTGTGGAGGAAACCCACATAGCTTTGAAAGCTAGTGAGATGGTTTGAGGAACAATATGAGTATTAACTTCATTAAGTGGGGTAACAAAGCCGACGCAGAAGGCACAATGTTGGCAATGTGCATTACCAGTTTTGTGTTTCATATCTTGATGGGCAATGGCTTTCTCCCCATGCATGTCGTGACAAGAATGTGAAGCTTCCGCAGTCTCGTGCGAAGCAGCATTTGCTAATTCCATTTGCGTTGCAGCGTAAGCCGCACCACTAAAAAATAGTGGCGTCCAAAGCAATAACAGCAAAGCAACGATTTTACGAATTGACTTCATATTTCTTATGATACGCTTCATATAACTAAAGTTCATCTATTAATAAATGAGGTAAAAATGCAGTGGATTGTCTTTAAGTATGCGATTACAGCTGGAATGGTGGTGTTAATTTCTGAGGTTGCAAAGCGCAGCGATAAATTAGGTGGACTGATTGCTGCATTGCCTACAGTTACTGTCTTAACATTGATATGGCTATTTATTGAAAACCAATCCAGCGAGAAGATTGCCAACCATGCTTGGTACACCTTTTGGTATGTCATTCCTACCCTGCCTATGTTTTTAGCGTTTCCATGGTTATTAAAGCGCTTTAGCTTTTGGTCAACAATGGGGATTTCTATCATCTTAACGCTTATTAGCTTTTATTTTTTTGCTAAGCTCATTAAAGGCTGGGGAATTGAATTGCTATAACCGAGATAATACCTTTGGGAAAAGGCTCGATTGCAGTCTGTAAAAAGCAAAAAACCACTAAAGTCGAAACTTTAGTGGTTTTTTTACAGGGCACCTCTCGGAGCCTTATTCTGGTGGCTGTGCGTCAATCTAACTTCGGCCTACCAGCCAACATCAGAAGGCACTTTAAAAATTTAAATAGTTTTTTTGTACACATTTTTGTACATTTTTTAGATTCGTTCGCGAGTTAGATTGATAATTTATATAGATCTATAAGACAAGCCAAAAAACACCAAAATATTAGTGAGCTTATTCGGAAACAAAGTACCCCTTGCGCTTCAGCTCATTAACTATTTCTCCCTCCAAAATCATGCAATCTCTAAGAGAAGGCTTGGCATTAAACTCGTCCAAGCAGGCAAGAACTGCTTGTATGGCAACACTAGGGTTAGGGTTACTGGGCGTTATATTTGGCGCAATATATTTACCTACTATCCGCTCGCAAAGGTCTTCCAGATTTTTTTCTTTCGTGTTTTTTGTCATCATTCAAGCCTATTTTAATTATTAAATAATGTTAAATATCATATTGTTGTTAATGATATTTAACAAAATGATACTATAATATTAAAATTATTTTAAAAAAGACTGAACAGTGTCGAGAAAAGAGAGAACCAAATTCGAGCAATGCTCCTTGAACATATCGGAGCCAGTACTAAGAGCTATCTACAACAATTTTAATTTATGTTCCGAATACACTGATGCGCCAGATGCGGTCATCGAACTAGAGTCAGGCAAGTTTATAGGTATAGAAATTACAAACATTGATGGGGAGGAGTTCTTAAAATACGTTAATACAACACTAAATAAAAAAGTCGTCTCAGAAAACAAAGGTGCCATAAGCCATAGCGTTATCTCCACTAAAGAAATGCGATACTTTCTCTCCACAAAAAGAATAGCCAAGACTCTTGCTGAAAAGAAAAATTATAAATATTTTGAGTACAAAAAAAACCTTCCTTTTCTGGAAGAAATTGTCTTACTAATTCACTCCGAATTCTTAGAAATTCATAAAGAGTCAACTTCCTTCCCTGCTATAGATTACTTTTACAGTCTTCAAACAGAGTTCATTAAAAACAAGATTTTTTTCGATAAAGTTATCTACATCAATTTACTCAAACCTGATGCAATCCTGATATTTGATAAAAAAAACAAAGAGACCATAAGCAGGCCGATTGGGTATGACAAAAAAATGTGGCGAGGAAAAAATGCTTATCTGGATATAAAACGCGGCATGGTCAAAATCGGCGAAGAGGGTGGGCACATCGCGGTGGATCTTTCTTCCAGCGAACCCAAATGTATTTTTAGCTAATTAGCCAGAATAAGCTTTACTACAAGCTATCGGGAAAGAACTCTTTCAATATCAGCTAACCATGACCTTACAGTTAGCAATCGTCTCTCATATGTAGAATCTGTATTTAAGCGATTCTGGAATCTAATTGCCTGAGGAACATTGCTATCAGGGTTATGTAAAACAAAATTAAAGACTGAGTTTGTCAATGCCAATTTAGCAATCTCTGCAATTTGATTAGGATAGCTTAGTTTGGCAAAAGCCAAACCTTGACTCGTAGCCTGATAGGATTGTTCGCGTGAGTTATATTCAATCAATTTGAGCCAGAGTGCTGCGTTGCAATAGTAATCAATTTGCCTGGGGACCATATCAAACATAAGGAAGACCTCTTCCTTGAGCGTTTGCTCAGTCCCTGCAATTTTAATGACTAAAGCTATAACCTTATCGAGCTTGTCTGCTTGAGGGAATGGGGCTGTTTCATTCACAACGCCTGAGCGCTTGGATATTGTTCTGATATCAATCGTTGGCCGATTCTCTTTAAGGCGATAGAGTTTCTCGGCGCTCTGGTCAATTCTGTAATCGTCTCCTAGAGCTTCAAAAGGTATGAATCTGTAAATTCCTTCTTGATAAAAGAATATATAGCTAGAGACCGTTTTTCTTGACTCAGAGAAATTCTCCCAAAACCTATGTGGGTAAAGAAGCTGCCTTATATTTATGTTTGACGCAGAGCCTATCTTAGCTTCAATTAGATGAATACCTGACTCTCCCTCATAACCCCCATCAACCTCAACCTGAACCCCCTCGACAGGATAGTGCGTCTGGCCAATATTAAATTCCAAGTCGCAGCGCTTACGACCTCGAATAGTTAGACGGGATGGTTCACCAAAAACATCATCAAGAATACCTGTCGCAAAAGCTATATCGAGTGCGGCAGACTCACTAGAAGGATTCTCATGATCCAATGTAATAAGGTTGGGAGGCGCAACCTCTTTTATGCTAGCCGCAACATCCTCCCGCACATCGAGAAAGGGAGAGTTTCGTGCAATACGATAGACCCCATTTTGGATTGCGAGTATTGATAGCCCGTTTTGCCTCATGATGTCAGGCATACCCTCTCGAAAGTCAACCTTACACATCAATCTGGGCTCTTTGTACCTTTTTATATCGCTGGCCTGAATATCATAAAACCCTGCGTTATCCACCTTCTCTAATATAGGATAGTCCGCAAAAATTTCACTCCAAGCATCATTACGATTGACTGTGGTCACAATACTAATAGTTCCTGATTACAATCTCTTTAATCTTACCTCGCCCACTTGCTTTGGAATTGATGGCGCGGTTCGCTTCTACAGATGTATGTCTATAGTTTTTATATAAATCAATTATCATTGGGGTATAAGAATTGGACACCATAAATTTTGCGCCAATCTGATTAATATAATCACACAACTCTTTAAGCTTGACTTGCATATCCTCACCAAAACCGACCTTTGTATAACTGGTAAAACTAGAAGTTAAATTGACGGGGTGATAAGGCGGGTCAAAGTAGACAAAATCATTTGGCTTCAGACTTTTTTTAATTGCCCAAAAGTC
>JAIPCR010000106.1 GCA_021738125.1 Sulfuritalea sp. | reverse complement strand
TTACCTTTGTTTACTTGTGCTAAAGCACTGTAACCATTGTTTGAATGGTTGCCACGTGGGTGAGCCCAGTTGTTTGCATCTTTAATTGCTGCTTCTTGGTCTGCTGCTGCTGACGCTACCATTGGCATTGCCACTGATAAACCAGCCACTAAACCTAGTGCTAATTTGATCTTGTTGATTTGCATATTAATCTCCAATTTTCTGAAATTCCGATTGATGAAATAAATTTCACCCTTATACTATTGGTTAAATAAGAACTTTTAAATAATTATGTTTCCAATAATCGACAAATTGTAACTAGATGTTAATGCTTGTTAAACCTCCAGTTTTTTATAACAGTGATGGTCCAGATGGTATCGCAAAAAGCTAATGGTCCAGATTTTAGTAAATGTTGACTTTTAATAATGTATACCTTAGCATCAATTTGACTGGAGACAAGATTCCTTCATAAAGCTTTCTGCTTTTAAGCCGCTTTCATCGCAAATTATCTACGCTTGACCAGACTATGATTTAGTTGTTTTTCATGATCTGCGTTTTAAATAACCATAAGGCGATGATTAAAGATGAAACCGACTACCTCCTTTTCAATCCACAAATGCGCTTCGCATTTAATCACCTCTCATCTATTAATAAAGGACGGACTAACATCGTCTTTTAATTCAAATACCATGGCTAATATAGTGGTTCAGGCCACAACTCACCATATCGGTATGAATCAGTCCGTATGAGCATGCTCCGCTCTTGGGAAATGAAATTTATTCTGGATCCAGCCGCCAATGACAGCTCCTTATATCTAAAAATCACGCAAATGATTATTGCTGAAATTATGAATGGCCGCTTAAAACCACTCGCAGTCATGCCTGGAAGTCGCGAGTTAGCCACCATATTGAAAGTAAATAGAAAAACAGTAGTGTTGTCTTATAACGAGCTTATCGATCAAGGATGGTTGGTAACAGAAAATAGACGAGGGACATTTGTAACTGAAACATTACCTCTACACAACCTGAATAGCGCTGAAGGACGACATAAGTTAGTTGAAATGAATGTTGAATCTAATTCAATTGACACACCTCTTGATAAGATTTTACCAGCCTTAATTCATTTAAATTTATCTGACGTAACAACTGACGTACGGTTATTACCATACGAAATTTTTTCACGATCTTATAGAAGAGCATTAGTCACAAGTACGAGACAGAATCTACTTAAGCCAAGTGACGCAAGAGGCAACCTGAATCTGCGGGAATCAATTGCCGACATGCTGAATATGGAAAAAGGTTTTAAGCTTACCCATGAAAATATATGCCTAGTCAGCGGTATTCAAATGGGCATCTTTGTTGCCGCTAGAGTAATCACCAACCCTAAAGCTTGCATTATTTTTGAAAATTTAACTTATCAAAGTACTCGCGAGACCTTTAAATCTTGTGGCGCATCTATCATGGATGTAGGTATTGATGAGGATGGAATTTTAGTCGATGAGATTGAAAAAATTTGTAAGGTACAACTGATTCAGGCCGTCTTTGTAACCTTGATGCATCAATTTCCAACCCAGGTAAAATTATCAGCGGAGCGAAGAGCTAAGCTTTTATGGCTAGCCAATCGATATGATTTCATCATCATTGAAAACGATCATAATTTTGAATATAACTTTTCTACCACCCCTATCTTTCCTATCTCCAGCCAAGATACCAATGGTAAATCACTCTACATTGGGTCTTTAACTGGCTCGCTAGCACCCGGATTCAACATTGGATATATGGTGGCTAACACGTCCATCATTAATTCATGTGCACATGAATTATCATTGATTGATTCTCAACGAAATGTTGCACAAGAAATATCTTTATCTGAGTTAATAAAATCTGGTGAAATTAAGCGCCATATGCGCAGAATGACTAAAGTTTATAGGGACAGAAGAGATTGCTTCAAAGACCTTCTTCACGATGAACTTAAAGATTGGATTAGTTTTACATTGCCAGAAAATGGCTTGGCATTTTGGATAAAAATTCAAAATGACATGTATATCACTGATTTAATTATAGAGGCTAAAACGCAAGGTCTGCACTTCGAAGTTACCCCCTACATTTCAGATGATTTAAATTCAGAGGCTATACGAGTAGGCTTTGCACCGCTCAATAACGCCGAAATGAAAGAGGCCGTTAAACGATTGAAATCGGCAATCATCAATGTCATTTTTAAGAAATCTCAACTGACGGCGATATAACTAAGGTCTAGCAACTGTACTCTTCATCTCCGACCCATTGCCGACTGAATTGCTATTAATCAAGATACTTGTAAGCAGACGTCCGAAAAGAAAAAAGGCTGGCATCTAAGCCAGCCTTTCATCATTTAATCTGTTTGTGAAAATAGTGTAGTTACGCCCTTTAGAGCAGAGCCAGGGAAATCAGCAAATATTTATGCCACGAAAGAACCACGGGCTTGGGCATAAGCTTTGGCTTGACCATTTTTACCATAGACATCACCAGTACTTGAATTGCCTTGTAGATGATTAAGCAACTGCTGATTACGGTTGAAATGTTTGTTGATGAGCACCCCATTAAGACGGTTCATCTCTTTTGCTTGGCTTAAAGTTTTTTGAAAGTTTAGCCATTGTTCGTTTACTGCTGGCTTAGCTTGATGCTTAAGCCATGCCAACATACCTGACTCATTAGCCTCGAAACCATTGGCTGCCAATTCGGCATATCGGCTTTTAGCCGTCATATTAATACGTTGCAACAAAACTGCTTTTTCTTCCATTAAGCTTTCTATTGCATCAATATCTGCCATGACAAGGCTAGCCTGCTCACGAGATAAGGTTTCCAGCAAGTCAGCCACCAATTGGGCATCTTGCACAAAAGAAATTTGCTTAGTAGAAGTAAGTTGCTTCATGAGGTTCTCACTGTTTTTGAGTGGTTAACAAATCTTTAACTGTCGCAATAAGGCCGTCTGCTACTTTCTCAGAATCTACTTTAAATTGACCTTTAGCAATCGCGGCTTTAATCGCATCGACTTTTTCAGTATCAAATACACTGGTCGTAGCAATCTTAGCTTCTAATGATTTTAGTTGCGCAGATAAAGGCGACAACGTGACATTCTCAGACGCATCAGCATCCACTTGAGATTTTGCAACTTTACCTGCTGTTGCAGATTCTAATTTACCAGTAGAGGCTTTATCTACGCTAAGGCCTAAATTGTTTTTAATAGTGTCATTAATTTTCATGGTATTTCATCCTTTTGCTTAATTTACTGTGCGTATTTTATACATCCATAATGCTTATATCGGCATAGTTTAAGCGAACTTTAATGCTTTTTAAATTTTTTATTCCTCGGCAAGTGGCACTAATCAGAAAAACTGATAAGTGCCACTAAAGCCAGCAACAGCACTAATCAGAAAAACTGATAAGTGCCACTAAAGCCAGCAACAGCACTAATCAGAAAAACTGATAAGTGCCACTAAAGCCAGCAAGCTGGCAAGTGGCACTAAAAATTAACTTCTACTTGCCCGCCATTTCTGGCAATACCTGTTATCACTTGCCCACTTGCTACTTTAACTTGCACCAATTGCCCTTCATTGGCTTTAGCCATCGCCTTACCCTCAGCTGATACACTAAAACCATTACCTACTGAAGTCACTTTAACATTTTGTCCTTGCAGCACGATGGGGGTGATTTTTAACATCTCCTGCCTTAGCACTGTACCTGCATTCATAGACATGCTGACCGAACGCCCTACTGCTTGGCTAATATCAGTAAATATGCCTGGTGGCAATTGTGTTAAATCGCCTTTTTCAAAAATTAAATCCTGACTTGTCACCACCTGCCCTTGCGCCAAAGGTGCCGCCGCCACTAAATATTGCGCCGTTACATTCACCGAGGCTTGTACGTAGATAGCCCAGTTTACAGGCGCACTACAACGCACCCCTACACTGGTTTTTCCCCATGCGCGACTGCCTGTAGGCAAAAATACTTGCACATCCGGACATTGCGCCAACTTAATATTGGGATCTATCGCACCAACATTAATACTCACTTTACCTGGATAGCCTATCGTTTGCGTTTCTAAAAATTCTGCAATTTTGGCTTTCAAGATCGTTAAATTCTGTTTAGCCGTTTGATTAACCTGCGTTGCTGATGGCGCGGCTACTTCAGCCTGACAAACTGCCGCTACCAATAGGCTAGCCAGCACAAATGTTGTTAGCCAGTAATCTTTAAGCTGCTTCATATTGAATTCCAATGTTAATGGTAAAAACTCAATATGCATTCTACGGACATGCTCGCATAGCAAAACTTAGAAAAGGATAGCTTTTACCCCTTTTCTTGGCTAATTAAACATTGCCTTTTAAATCTAGACTTGCAGTCATAAATGTTATCGGCAAAAAAAGTATTTTCTTTAATTATATTTTTGCTAGTAATCGCTTGTTTAGAAATGAGTGCAGTTATGAAAGGAAATGATCATGATTAATCAATTAGATGCGGCTTTGAGTTTTCATCAAAATGCTTTGAGAGTGCGTGGCCAGCGCCAAGAGTTAATCGCAGGCAACATTGCCAATGCGGATACACCTAATTTTAAAGCGCGTGACATTGATTTTAAAACTGCCATGCAAAATGCAAACGCTGGTATTGGCAGAGAAGCTGTTACAGCAAGCAAGACATCCACCATGCATATGGATAGTTCACCCTCTAGCAGCGCATCAATGAATGGTGATGTGTTATTTAGAAAAATTGCCCAAGGGAACGTAGATGGTAATACGGTAGATATGGATGTAGAACGTAATCAGTTTGCTGATAACGGCATTCGGTACGAAGCAAGTTTAATCATGATTAATGGTCAGCTTAAAAAAATGCTAGCGGCAATTCAAAGTTAATCACTTTTTTCAATAGGATAAAAAATGTCTCTATTTAATGTATTTAATATTTCTGGTTCTGCCATGAGCGCACAGTCACAGCGCCTAAATGCTGTGGCCAGTAACCTTGCCAATGCCGATAGTGCAACCAGTGCTAACGGCACTGCTTACAAAGCCAAACAAGTGGTGTTCAGTGCAACGCCTTCTGCTTCGCCTGACGCCAGTGGCGTTAAGGTGCTTAAAGTCATTGAAGACTCATCGCCACCCAAAGTGATTTACGACCCTAAGCACCCTCTGGCTGATGCAAAAGGCTATGTGACGATGCCTAATGTCAATGTGACAGAAGAAATGGTGAATATGATCTCCGCCTCACGCGCCTACCAAAACAACGTAGAAACGATGAATGCAGCCAAAACCATGCTACTTAAAACACTCACCATAGGACAGCAATAGTTAGCTGCTGATTAAGGAAACCATCATGACGACAGTACAAAGCACCTCAAATACAGCCTCACAAGCTTTATTAGATAGCGTAAATGGCAAAAAAAATGCCACAACAAACAGTGTAGACAAAGCTCAAGATAGATTCATGACTTTGCTGGTCACGCAAATGAAAAATCAAGACCCGCTTAATCCTATGGATAACGCCCAAGTCACCAGCCAAATGGCGCAACTTTCTACTGTGACTGGTATTGATAAGCTTAATAACACCTTGGAATCATTAATAGGCAACGTTCAAACTGGGCAATCTTACCAAGCCTCCAGCATGATAGGCCACAACGTACTAGTCAGCGGCAACGAAGTCAGTACCAGTGGTTCTGGCGGTTATTTTGGCGTTGATTTGCCCGTAGGTGCAGATAAATTATCAGTCGCCATCAAAAATTCAGCTGGCACTACGATTAGAACACTCACGCTGGGCGCACAAAATTCAGGCAGCGTAGCGCTTAATTGGGATGGCCTAACTGATGATGGTTCAGTCGCAAAAACAGGTAGCTATAAATTTGAAGCGAGCGCAACCACTGCTGGCAAGAGCGCTGCCGCTGAAGGCTTAAGTTACGCCCAAGTAATGAGCCTCTCCAATAATGCAAGTGGCATTAAATTGAATTTAAGCAACCAAGCCAGTGTAAACACAAGCGACGTAAAAGAAATTTT
Organism: Sulfuritalea sp.; assembly: GCA_021738125.1. Classification (GTDB taxonomy): domain Bacteria; phylum Pseudomonadota; class Gammaproteobacteria; order Burkholderiales; family Methylophilaceae; genus Methylotenera. The sequence continues at coordinate 258 of JAIPCR010000106.1, read as the reverse complement.
TTAATCAGCCAATAATTTATAACAAGCTATCTTTTATTTACAAAACACTTATTGAATAGAAACAGGAGAACAACATGAGTTTCCAACAAGGATTAAGCGGTCTCAATGCAGCTTCAAAACAATTAGAAGTGATTGGTAATAACGTCTCTAACGCCAACACCGTTGGATTCAAGCAATCTCGTGCAGAATTTGCCGATGTATTTGCCAACTCACTGACGGGTACGGGTTCTGCACAAATCGGTATTGGTACAAAGTTAT
>JAIPCR010000105.1 GCA_021738125.1 Sulfuritalea sp. | reverse complement strand
GTGGGCGAACAACTACAAACTATTTCACTAAAAGAAGCCTATTACCTAGTACTCACCCCCAATGTACATGTCTCTACTGCGCAAATATTTGCCAATAAGCAATTGACAAAAAATGCTATTCCTAAGACAATGTCGGACTTTTCAAGGGCGTCTAATAGCGTGGTGCCTAATTCAGCGAATGATAATTCAAACACTGAGTTTACAAACCATCTTGAAAAAGTAGTTTGCAATGATTATCCGGCGGTTTCAGCTTGTTTAACCTGGCTTAAGCAATTTGGTGATGCAAGGATGAGTGGTTCAGGTGCTTCGGTGTTTTTAGAAGTAGCGAACGAAAAAATTGCGAATGAAATCTGGCAGCAAAAACCAAAAGAACTACTCGGATTTTCTGTGCAGGGATTTGTAGCAAAAGGGTTAAATCAGCACCCGTTAATAGACTTTGTGTCTCATTAAATAATCTGATTAAAAATTGGGGAGTCGCCAAGTTGGTTAAGGCACTGGGTTTTGATCCCAGCATCCGAAGGTTCGAGTCCTTCCTCCTCAGCCAATTTTATGATGTAGACATGGGTCTGCATCAATCGAAATAGAAAGCGTGTAGATTATTTGATTTACGCGCTTTTGTTTTTTATAAGTTTTTATTGATAGTTTAGCCGGCACCGTAAATGCTGGCACCATAGGGAATCAGCAAATGTCTAACGGCAACTTGATGGTCTTTACAGGCTCGGCCAACCCAGTACTCGCAGAAGAAGTTGCTAAGCACTTAGGCATTGAGCTTGGGCGCGCCCATGTTGGTACATTTAGCGATGGTGAAACGACTGTTGAATTGCTTGAAAACGTACGCGGTCGCGATGTTTTCGTGTTGCAATCAACCAGCCACCCAACCAATGACAGCTTGATGGAAGTCATGGTGATGGTAGATGCGTTACGTCGCTCATCCGCTGGCCGTATTACTGCTGCTATCCCTTATTTTGGTTATTCACGGCAAGATCGCCGTCCACGCTCTGCACGTGTGGCTATTACTGCCAAAGTAGTGGCCAACATGCTCACCGGCGTAGGCGTTAATCGTTTGCTAACCATGGATTTGCACTCAGATCAAATTCAAGGGTTTTTTGATATTCCTGTAGATAATATTTACGCGACGCCAATTTTACTGGCCGACTTATTACTGCAAAACCATGAAAATTTAATGGTCGTTTCACCGGATGTGGGCGGCGTTGTGCGTGCCCGTGCTGCGGCTAAACAATTAAGTTCTGATTTGGCGATTATTGATAAACGTCGTCCAAAACCAAATGTTGCAAAAGTAATGAACATTATTGGTGATGTATCTGGCCGTACCTGCGTGATTATGGATGACATGGTCGATACCGCTAACACGCTATGTGAAGCGGCAGCGGCATTAAAGAAACATGGCGCTAAAAAAGTAATCGCCTATGCCACTCACCCTGTATTGTCAGGCGGCGCGGCGGCACGTATTTTGGCCTCAGAGTTAGATGAGTTGGTGGTAACGAATACCATTGCGCTTGATCAAGAATCAGCCAATTGCAAAAAGATTCGCCAATTAAGTGCGGCAGAATTATTAGCTGAAACGATACGTAGAATTAGCTGTGAAGACTCTGTGTCTTCACTGTTTATGGATTAAGTAATTTAAAGTTTTTAACCCTGCATACTGGTCGCGGTATGCAGTTTTTTGTGTAAGAGGGCTGTCGAAAGCCAAGCAGTAAATTTAGGAGCAGTAAAATGACTATCGAAATCAATGCAGTAAAACGTGATGCAAAAGGTACGGGTGCGAGCCGCCGTCTTCGTCACGCAGGTTCTGTGCCAGGTGTAGTGTATGGTGCGGGTAAAGAAGCGGTTACCATTGAAGTAAACGCAAAAGAACTATTTTTAGAGTTTCGTCATGAGGCATTCCATGCTTCAGTGTTAAACCTAAACTTAGATGGCAAAAAAGAAAGCGTTTTATTACGTGACTTTCAAATGCACCCAGTACGCAACACCATTCAACACGTAGATTTTCAACGTGTAAGCGCTACAGAAAAAATCCACGTTAAAGTGCCTTTCCACTTTATCAATGCTGACGTTGCACCAGGTGTAAAACTAAGCGGTGGTATTGTTGCGCATATTTTCACAGAAGCTGATGTAAGCTGCCTTGCAAAAGATTTGCCAGAGTTTATTGAAGTAGACGTAGCTGCACTTGAAATGGGTCACTCAATTCACTTATCACAAATTAACTTACCTAAAGGTGTTACATTTGTGCAATTAGCGCATGGTGATGACGCAGCGGTTGTATCAATTGCTAAAACACGTGGTGGCGTTTCTGATGCTGCTACTGACACAGCTGAAGCGGCTCCTGAAGCTAAACCAGAAGCTTAAGTTTAAAGCTGTTTAAATTTTAAGCATGCAACACAACGCGCACATTCTAATGAAGTGCGCGTTTTTTATTGATACTATGTCCATATGAGTGAAATTAAACTTTTTGTAGGCCTAGGTAACCCTGGCGGGCAATATGAAGCCACGCGCCATAACGCAGGTTTTTGGTGGGTAGATCAACTGGCATTAACCAGTAAAAGCCAGCTTAGCTTAGATGCAAAGTTTTTTGCCATATCGGGCAAGCTCAGCCCTACTAATGATACTTGGCTGCTTAAACCCAATACCTTTATGAATGCCAGTGGTAAAGCGGTAGCGGCACTAGCCAACTACTACAAAATATTGCCCGAACAAATACTGGTGATTCATGACGAGTTAGATTTACCTGCAGGCACGGTTAAATTAAAAAAAGGTGGCGGGCATGGTGGGCATAATGGCTTAAAAGACATTACGGCCGCGCTAGGTACGGCAGATTTTTGGCGCTTGCGCTTTGGTATTGGTCACCCGGGTGATAAAAACGAAGTGGTTAACTTTGTCTTAAAGGCACCCACTAAAGATGAGCAAACCGCCATTAATGAATGTTTAGATAAAAGCATGAATGTAGTACCGCAACTGTTAAGCGGTGATTTTGAGCAGGCAATGTTAAAATTGCACTCGAAAAAATAAAGGCCATATTTAAGGCCGATTAACGAATACGAATAATACGCAACCATTGCGTTAAAAATGAACTGGAAAAAAGATGAAATGTGGAATTGTTGGCCTACCTAACGTAGGAAAATCTACCTTATTTAATGCCATTACTAAAGCCGGCATTGCGGCAGAGAACTATCCATTTTGCACCATTGAGCCTAACGTGGGCATTGTAGAAGTGCCAGATACGCGCATGCAAGCCTTAATAGACATAGTAAAGCCACAAAAAACACAACCTGCCATTGTTGAAATGGTGGATATTGCCGGCCTAGTAGCAGGTGCCTCTAAAGGTGAAGGCTTAGGTAATAAGTTTTTAGCCAATATCCGCGAAACAGACGCCATTGCCCACGTAGTACGCTGCTTTGAAGATGGCAATGTGATTCACGTTTCAAATAAAATTGATCCGCTATCAGACATTGAAGTGATTAATACCGAGCTTGCCTTGGCCGACATGGAAACCGTAGAAAAAACCATGCAACGCGAAAGCAAAAAAGCCAAAAGTGGTGATAAAGATGCTATCGCCCTAATCGCTGTGCTAGACAAAGTGCTACCGTGCTTAAACGAGGCTAAAGCCGTGCGCACGCTAGGGCTAGATGATGACGAACTGCAACTCCTTAAACCACTATGCCTGATTACTGTTAAACCTGTGATGTACTTAGCCAATGTGGATGAAGCAGGCTTTGAAAACAACCCACTGCTAGATAAAGTAGTTGCCCTAGGCAAAGCTGAAAACGCACCCGTGGTATGTATCTGCGCAAAAATTGAATCTGAAATTTCAGAACTAGAAGATGAAGATAAAGCCTTATTTTTATCAGAGCTAGGCCAAGATGAACCCGGCCTAAACCGCGTTATTCGTGCCGCTTATGATTTACTCGGTTTGCAAACCTACTTTACTGCCGGCGTGCAAGAAGTGCGCGCTTGGACAGTCAAAAAAGGCGCCACAGCCCCACAAGCCGCCGGTGTCATTCACACAGACTTTGAACGTGGCTTTATTCGTGCAGAAGTGATTCAATACGACGAATTCGTTAAAAACAAAGGTGAGCAAGGCTCAAAAGAGGCTGGCAAAATGCGCTTAGAGGGCAAAGAATACATTGTGCAAGATGGCGATGTGATGCACTTTAGATTTAATGTGTAATTAGCAAACTATTTTTGACAAGTACCGCCTAAAACACTAGAATTGCGCCCTTATTAAAAGTTTACATGGTGATGTAGCTCAGCTGGTTAGAGCACAGGATTCATAATCCTGGGGTCGAGGGTTCAAGTCCCTCTTTCACCACCACTCAAGACGCCCCTTTCGAAAGATTGGGGCGTTTTCTTTTGTACGCTCTTGTCAATGCAGTCACCTAGTCGTCAATAATCTACATTTTTATTTTAGCTTTCACAATCGGACAAATTGTCCGATTGTATACTGACTTCGTTTAAGTATTAGTTCATAATATAAATATGTTCACGTTACGTGAACATTAATTTTTAATGAACAAAAGTCTTGACAATCTTGTTCAAGATAAAGTATTGTTCGCGTAACGTGAACATTAATAAATATTAGACAAAATGAAAATTCTTGAAACTGAAGATCAGACATTGGCAAAAGCATTAGAGGCTTTGCACAATACAACTGGAATAAATGCAGAGGTAACCGCAAGAGAAATCCTTCTAAATGACGGCTTTCGTGGCGATGCTACTGTTATATTAAAACTGGATAACCAAAACCACCATAACTTCATTGCTGAAATTAAGCGAGTGGACCGCTTTGCACACCTTGCCGAACTCAAGTATCGCCTTGGTGTGCATGCACCTGAGCTATTGCTTGTAGCGCCACGCATAACAGATGAAATGGCTGACAAGTGCAAAGAACTTGATTTGCAATTTATAGATACCACTGGCAATGCTTACCTAAAAAGACCAGGCTTGTTTGTACTTATCAAAGGTCAGCGCCCAAATAAAACTTTTAAGCTAGACAGACCCGAAGGCAAAAGAGCTGTAACACCCACCAATCTAAGAGTTGTATTTGCACTTTTATGCAAACCTACATTGCTGAATGCTACTTATAGAGATATTAATGACGTGGCCGGTGTGGCACTTGGAACAATCGGATGGGTACTTTATGACCTTGATGAAAGAGGTTATACCATTGGTGAAAAGGCCAAACGCACTATGCTTGAACGTAACAAACTAATACAAGAATGGGTGACTAACTACCCTATAAAATTACGACCAAGGCTTAACGTAAGAAAATTTAGAGCACCAACACCCGACTGGTGGCATACAGTAGACGCAAAGCAATATGGTGCGCAATGGGGTGCAGAAGTCGCAGCAGAAAAACTAACTGGCTACTTACGCCCACAGACATGCACGCTTTATTTTCATAACGCTGACATACAAAAGAATATGACTCGAATGGTAGTAGACCACAAGCTAAGAGCAGACCCTCAAGGGGACATTGAGTTTATCGACGCATTCTGGGATTTCAAAGGTGAGCCACCTGCAGACACTGTGCCACCAATATTAGTATATGCAGACTTACTAGCAACACTTGACCCTCGAAATTTTGACACAGCAAAAATTATCTACGAAAAATACATTGAAAATGCCTATGACTAAGCCAATTAGAGCATTAGATCCGATGAGAGTAGCTGTAATACGTGAAGTTTACAAAGCCGCTCAAGCGCTAGATTTTGAAATATTTATGATAGGTGCAACAGCAAGAATAATACTGCTGGAACATGTATTTGGATTAAGTGCTGGTAGGACATCTAATGATATTGACTTTGCATTAGCAATCGAAAACTGGACTATGTATGAAAAAATTAAAGCATACTTAATTAATGAATGTGGCTTTACACAATCAAATGGCAAGATTCACCAACTCTTTTTTAATACTGCCGAGCAACAGCATGCATATGAAATAGACTTAATCCCTTTTGGCGCAATTGAAACTACACCTGATACCATCAAATGGCCACCAGAGATGTCAGTGATTTTAAATGTTGCCGGATATAGAGATGCGCTTAATGCGGCGATAAAGTTAGAACTAGAGCCAGACCTAACCATTTCTATAGCATCACTACCAAGTATTGCAATACTCAAAATATTTGCATGGGTAGATCGTAGGCATGACTCTAAATCAAAAGATGCAATTGATTTGGCCGCGCTTTTAAGGAGTTATCATGAAGCAGGAAATGGGACTAGAATCTACGAAGATAAAATTGCAATTGCAGCACTAGAAGCAGCAGACTATGACACTGAAT
>JAIPCR010000104.1 GCA_021738125.1 Sulfuritalea sp. | reverse complement strand
GCTTGGTCTTCAGCATCGTTAAGCTCCGAGAAGCCATTGGCGATTTCACGGCCAGTAATAAAGAGTTCAAAACGCTCTGTGATTTCTGGGTTTGCATCCGAAGCACGCGCGAGTGGTGAAACCTCAATCGGGTAATCAATAATGTAAGTCGGTTCCCACAATTGGCTTTCTGCGGTTTCTTCAAATAGCGCCAATTGCAATGCGCCTAGGCCTGCGTGGGCAAACGCTTTTACGCCAAACTTGAGTAACTCTTGACGAATATACGCTACATCCGCCAATTGCTCAGTCGTGTATTGCGGGGCGTATTTATTAATCGCACCCACAATGGTTAAGCGTTGGAATGGTTTGCTAAAGTCTAATTCACGACCTTGGTATTGCAAGGTGGCTGTCCCACATGCGGCCATTGCTGCTGCGCGAATACAGTTTTCGGTGTAGTCCATTAGCCATTTGTAATCGGTGTAAGTCGCGTAAAACTCCATCATGGTGAATTCTGGGTTATGACGCACGCTCACACCTTCGTTACGGAAATTGCGGTTCACTTCAAACACGCGCTCAAAGCCGCCAACAATTAAACGCTTTAAATAAAGCTCTGGGGCAATACGTAAAGTCATTTGCATGTCCAAAGCATTGTGATGCGTGACAAATGGCTTGGCTGATGCGCCGCCCGGGATTGGATGCAACATTGGCGTTTCTACTTCTAAAAACTCGTTTTCCACCATGAAGTTTCGAATCGCTGAAACAATCTTGCTACGGGCTTTAAAAGTATTACGGGTTTCTTCTGAAACAATCATGTCCACATAGCGCTGACGGTATTTAATCTCTTGGTCAGCTAAGCCATGGAATTTTTCAGGGAGTGGACGTAGCGATTTAGTGAGTAAACGGAGTTCGCTCACCTTAATAGATAGCTCACCTGTTTTAGTTTTAAACACTAAGCCAACAGCAGCGACAATATCGCCCAAATCCCAATGTTTGAATGATTCGTAAATCTCTTCACCAATGTTGTCTTTAGAGATAAATAGCTGAACGCGACCAGAACGATCTTGCACGGTTGCAAAGCTGGCTTTGCCCATCACACGCTTAAGCATCATACGGCCAGCAACTTTCACAGTCACTGCCTTGCCTTCTAAGGCTTCATTTTCCAACTCGCCATATTGGCTGTGCAAATCCGCCGCGAACTGCTCCGGCTTAAAATCATTCGGGAAGGCAACGCCAGCGGCACGAATGGCCTTGAGCTTTTCACGGCGCTCGGCGATGACGTGGTTTTCGTCTTGCAATGGCGGATTTAGATGTTCACTCACTTCAAACTCCCTGCTTTAAACTTTCAGATATAAATGGGTCAAGGTCGCCATCAAGCACACCCTGTGTATTACCGACTTCAACATTTGTCCGTAAATCTTTAATGCGTGACTGGTCGAGCACATAGCTACGAATTTGGTGCCCCCAGCCAATGTCAGTTTTGGCATCTTCTAAGGCTTGTTTTTCTTCATTACGCTTATTAAGCTCTAGCTGATAAAGCTGTGCTTTTAGCATATTCATGGCTTCCGCTTTATTGCGATGCTGCGACCTATCGTTTTGACATTGCACCACGGTATTCGTTGGGATATGCGTAATACGCACCGCAGAATCGGTTTTGTTAATATGCTGCCCACCCGCACCACTGGCGCGATAGGTATCAATGCGCAAATCGGCAGGATTAATATCCACTTCAATGGAATCATCAATCTCTGGGAACACTTGCACGCTGGCAAATGAAGTATGGCGACGATTACCCGAATCAAACGGTGATTTGCGCACTAAGCGGTGAACGCCTGATTCGCTGCGCAAATAGCCATAAGCATATTCACCCGAGACTTTAAGGGATGCGCTTTTAATACCTGCGATATCGCCTTCTGACTCTTCAAGCACTTCAACCTTAAAGCCTTTGCGCTCGCAATAACGTAAGTACATACGGAGCAACATTGAAGCCCAATCTTGCGCCTCCGTACCACCACTGCCCGACTGAAAATCCATAAAGCAATTATTGGGGTCCATCGGGTTAGCAAACATACGACGGAATTCAATGCCTTCGAGGTGCTTTTCGAGCGCTAGACTATCCGACTCTATACTTATTAGTGTGCCATCGTCGTTTTCATCTTTCGCCATCTCAAATAGCTCAGAGGCATCACGGATGCCCGCATCAATATCCACAAGCGATTTAACCACGCCTTCAAGCTCACGGCGCTCTTTACCTAGCTTTTGTGAGCGTTCGTTGTCATTCCAAATCGCGGGATCTTCTAAAAGCTGACTGACTTCTTCTAGGCGTTGTTGCTTGTTTTCAAAGTCAAAGATACCCCCGAAGCGCGTGTTGGCGCTCGGCGAGGTCGGCAAGGCGATTGCCAATGAGATTGAGTTGTTCTGCTTCCATTTTTGTTTCCGGTGCCGCTAATTTTTTAACAGGTCAAATTATACATCAAAGCTAGCATTGAGCCTTCTTTCAAAGCGGGCATTAAAGCAAGTGAACAAAGCCTCTTGAGTCTCCTTAATCAAGAATAGTTTCTAAATATATGTTTCGCAAATTTTGTCACAAACTTGTAATATTTCATCTATAAGATTCGAACATATTTCTAAGACCTAAAATTAGGTTTAAGAAAGAACAGTTCACTCAATGGAGATTATTATGCAAACTAAGTTCGTTAAAGCTCTATCAGTTGCTTCATTTGTAGCAGCTGCATTCACAGCGACATCATCATTCGCTGTTGAAAAAATTATCAAGATCGACGGTTCTTCAACTGTTTATCCAATTACTGAAGCTGTTGCTGAAGAGTTTCAAAAATCATCAAAAGTAAAAGTAACTGTTGGCGAATCAGGCACTGGCGGTGGTTTCAAAAAGTTCTGCCGTGGCGAAACTGACATTTCAGATGCTTCACGCCCAATCTCACAAAAAGAAATTGATGCTTGTAAAGATGCTGGCATTCAATACATTGAATTACCAATCGCTTATGACGCGTTGACTGTTGTTGTAAACGCAAAAAACAACAATTTCGTTAAAGAAATTTCTGCAGAAGATTTGAAAAAAATCTGGTCTGGTTCTTCAGTTAAAAACTGGAATCAAGTAAACAGCTCATATCCTAACCAACCTATGGCGCTTTTTGGCCCAGGTACAGCATCTGGTACATTTGACTACTTCTGCGAAGCGATCAATGGTCAAAAAGGTAAACATCGTTCTGATTACACACCATCAGAAGATGACAACGTCTTAGTGCAAGGTGTTGCAAGCAACGCAGGTGGTATTGGTTACTTTGGTTATGCTTACTACGAAGCAAATAAAGACAAACTTCGTGCGTTACCAATCAGCGCAAAAGCTGGCAGCCCTGCTATTATGCCTTCACCAGAAGCAGTAATGAACGGTACATACCAACCACTTTCACGTCCATTATTCATCTACGTGAACGCAACTGCTGCTGCATTCCGTCCAGAAGTTAAAGCATTCGTTAACTACTACTTGGAAAATGCACCAAAATTAGTGAAAGAAGTGAAATACGTTCCACTTCCAACTGCTGATTACGCAGCTGTGACAGCTCACTTTAAGGCAATGAAACCAGGTACTGGCTTCAATGGCACGCCAGAAGTTGGCATTAAGATTACTGATCTAATCAACCGTATCAAGTAATTTGATGTAATAAGAATGGGGGTGATAAAAATCACCCCCATTTGTTTTATAGTTTATTTTAATCAAATAGTTATATTGCTTTATTGGCACTAGAAAAATTCAACTTTATGATGAGTTTATTGCGCTTATACATAATTTGCACTTCATTAAAATAGAAAAAAAATTAAATATGGCAACCACGACAATGAATGAATTTGCAGCAACTACCATTAGCCCACGTTTAGCGAAAAATATTCGCCGCAACATTAAAGAACGTGTGATTGAGTTAATTTTGATGCTCGCTGCGCTTTCAGCTGTTGCAACGACCGTTGGTATTGTTGCCATTTTATTAAATGAATCACTTGGGTTTTTCAAAACCGTTTCAGTGGTTGATTTCTTTACAGATACGCAGTGGACACCACTTTTTGAAAATCCGCATTTCGGCATTATGCCACTCATCTCAGGCACGCTGACAACCTCAGCGGTTGCTTTAATTGTTGCTATTCCAGTTGGCACAATCGCTGCAATTTATTTATCAGAATTTGCATCTCACAAAGTACGCGAAACAGTTAAACCGATTCTTGAATTGCTTGTTGGTGTGCCAACAGTTGTTTTTGGTTACTTCGCTCTGTTTTTTGTAACGCCTATCCTTCAAAACATGATTCCTACCTTGCCAGGCTTTAATATGCTTTCAGCAGGCTTGGTGATGGGCATTATGATTATTCCTTACATTTGCTCTGTGGCTGAAGATGCCATGCGCGCTGTGCCAATGAGCATGCGTGAAGGCTCTTATGCCATGGGTGCAACGCGATTCCAGACAGCATTAAGAGTTGTGGCACCAGCGGCTACTTCGGGTATTGTTGCTGCTTACATTTTAGGCATTTCACGTGCCGTAGGTGAAACTATGGTGGTGGCTGTTGCCGCAGGTCAACAACCAAACCTCACGTTTAATCCAATGGAAAGTGCAGCAACTATTACTGCTTATATTGTACAAGTGGCGCTTGGTGACTTGCCGCATGGCAGTATTGGTTATCAGAGTATTTTTGCCGCAGGTTTGGTACTCATGGTCATGACCTTAATGTTCAATATGCTAGGCCATTGGGTACGCAAAAAATATCGCGAAAACTATTAATAGATAAATTTTTAATTTATTCAGATAACACTACTTAAACACAGAGTAAAAATATGACACAAGCATCTGTAATCAAAAACTTAACTGAAGTGCGCGCCATGATTAAGCGCCATAAAATGGATGACTACATTTTCTCTATCATTGGCATCATTGCATTGATGATAGGCTTGTTAACACTGCTCACCTTGTTTATTGACTTGATTTACGATGGTAGCGGACGCTTTAATTTAAAGTTTTTAAGTGACTACCCTTCACGACGTGCTGAAAATGCTGGCTTGCTCTCAGCTTGGGTGGGCTCTACCCTAGTGATGTTGATTACTTTCTTAACCGCGGTCCCTATGGGTGTTGCCGCAGGTTTGTATTTAGAAGAGTACGCATCTAAAAACTGGTTCTCAGACATTATCGAAATTAACGTATCTAACCTAGCTGGTGTGCCGTCTATCGTTTACGGTCTGCTGGCTTTGGGCCTCTTTGTGTACGGGCTAGGCCTAGGTCAAAGCATTTTGACTGCTGGTCTCACACTAGGCTTGCTAATACTTCCTATCGTAATTGTTTCAACCCGTGAGTCTATTCGTGCTATTCCAGTCGCCATCCGTGAAGCTGCTTACGCAGTTGGTGCAACTAAATGGCAAGTGGTTTATGACCACGTGTTGAAGTATTCTTATGGCGGCATTTTAACCGGTGTAATTATCGGTATGGCACGTGCACTTGGTGAAACGGCGCCAATCATTACCATTGGCGCATTGACATTTATTGCATTTTTACCACCATCACCCATTTCAGATGTGCCACCTTACTTAAACTTTGAGTGGCTTAGCTCTGGCTTTACAGTGCTTCCGATTCAAATGTTTAACTGGTTATCACGCCCAGATCATGCCTTTCATGTAAATGCTGCTGCTACTGGTGCAATTATTATTGTAGTGACCTTGCTGATGAACGGTTATGCCATCCGCTTACGCTACAAAATTCGTGAAAGCATTAAGTGGTAACACTCTAAATTTAATCAAAACAATACTTAACCCATTAGCAGGAAATTAATTATGGTCACTACGACAACACCGATTAAAGCTGAAGCACGTGATTTGGACTTTTATTACAGCACAGGCATGAAAGCGCTAAAAGGCGTGACAATGCCTTTGTATGAAAAGAAAATTACTGCGCTTATTGGACCATCAGGCTGTGGCAAATCAACTTTCTTGCGTTGCTTTAACCGCATGCATGACCTTTATCCTGGCAATAAGTATGATGGTGAAATTATTATGCATCCAGACAATACCAACGTATTAGCTGATGGTGTTGATCCAATCGAAGTGCGTATGCGTATAAGCATGGTGTTTCAAAAACCGAATCCTTTTCCTAAGTCTATTTATGAAAATGTGGCTTATGGCTTGCGTGTTCGTGATGAGAAAAATAAGCGCGTCATTGATGACAAAGTGGAAGAGGCGCTTAAAGGTGCTGCGATTTGGAATGAGGTGAAAGATCGTCTTGATGATTTGGCATTCAATTTGTCTGGCGGCCAACAACAACGTTTATGTATCGCTCGTGCTTTAGCAACTGACCCTGAAATTATGTTGTTTGACGAGCCAACATCAGCACTTGACCCAATAGCAACTGCGAACATTGAGGAGCTGATGTCCGAGCTTAAAGACAAATTAACGATT
>JAIPCR010000103.1 GCA_021738125.1 Sulfuritalea sp. | reverse complement strand
TGTCCTTACCTTATAAGTTTATGCAATAGCCCTTATTTAAACCTACATGCTAATTTACCATGTTAAAAAAAGAAAACTTCCCCAGTAAAATTTGCGCCACCTGCCAACGCCCCTTTGTTTGGCGCAAAAAATGGCAAGCCGTTTGGCAGGAAGTGAAGTATTGCTCACACCGCTGCCAACAGACTAAAAACCGCCAAAATTGATTGCCGATAAAAGTGCAGTTGGCGCTTTAGCATTTAATTTTTTAAAGGGTACAATTCAAGCTACCGAGTCATTAGCCACAGGAAACCCATGCAATACCGCCGCATCCCCCACACCGATTTAAACGTATCTGCCATCTGCTTGGGCACCATGACCTATGGCGATCAAAATACCCAAGCCGAGGCCTTCGAGCAGCTCGACTATGCCGTGGCAAACGGCATCAATTTCATCGACACGGCTGAAATGTACCCGGTGCCACCTAAAGCAGACACTTACACGCGCACCGAAACCATCATCGGCCATTGGCTTAAAAACCAGGCGCGCGACAAAATTGTATTGGGTGGCAAAGTGGCCGGCCCCAGGCGCGGCATGGATTGGATACGCGGCGGCCCAGCTTGCATGGATAGAGCTAACATACGCGCGGCCATTGAAGGCTCGCTCACGCGTATGCAAACGGATTACATCGATGTTTACCAATTGCATTGGCCTGAACGCAATGTGCCCATGTTTGGCCAATACTTATTTGACCCAGCCAAAGAGTATGTGTCTGGTCTATACCAAGAGGGCGAACGCAAGGCATGGGTGTCGATACACAATCAGTTAGAAACCTTGGCCGAACTGATTAAAGAAGGCAAGGTGCGTTACATAGGCTTATCCAATGAACAGCCATGGGGTTTGATGGAGTTTTTACGGCTGGCTAAAGAATACGATTTACCGCGCGTGGCCACCGTGCAAAACTGCTACAACTTGATCAACCGCGGCATGGAGTTTGGCATGTCGGAAGTGCTGTTCCGGGAAGAGGTCAGCCTGCTGGCTTATTCGCCACTTGCATTCGGGCATTTAACCGGCAAGTATATAGACAACCCTGCTGCACCTGGCCGGGTGACGCAATTTTTAGGCTATGCCCAGCGCTATAAAAAACCCAACGTCACACCAGCAAGCAAAGCCTATGCGGAACTGGCTTGGGAACACGGCCTAAGCCCGACGCAACTGGCTTTATCTTTTGTTTACCACCGTTGGTTTGTCACCAGCACCATCATAGGCGCCACCAACATGGTTCAGCTCAAAGAAAACATCGCGGCTTGGGATACGCAATTATCAGCAGAAGTGATGTTGGAAATTGAAGATTTGCATTTGCGCATGATGAACCCTGCGCCTTAAACTCGGCACAGCTTGCAATCCTATAAATAACTCATGGCCAGCTCAAGCATAAAATCTCAGCTAGACGCCCCGGTATCCGTCTCATTTTGGCAAGCGTTTACCTATTGGCTCAAACTGGGTTTTGTCAGCTTCGGTGGCCCTGCCGGTCAAATTGCCATCATGCACCATGACTTGGTGGAGCATAAGCGCTGGATCTCAGAAAAGCGCTTTTTACACGCCCTTAATTATTGCATGCTGTTACCCGGACCCGAAGCCCAACAGCTTGCTACCTATATCGGCTGGCTGATGCACCGCACTTGGGGAGGCCTCGTCGCCGGGACTTTATTTGTCTTACCCTCGTTCTTCATCCTTGTTGGGCTAGCCTATATTTATATGGCTTACGGCGAGGTGCCTGCTATTGCGGGGATCTTGTATGGCATTAAGCCTGCGGTGGTCGCCATTGTTTTATTTGCCGCCTATCGCATCGGCATGCGTGCACTCAAAAACAAGCTGCTTTGGTCAATTGCGGCATTCGCTTTTTTTGCGATTTTTGTTCTCAAATTACCTTTCCCTTTAATCGTGTTGGCGGCGGCCAGCATTGGCTATTTGGGCAGCCAATTTTATCCGGACTATTTCAAAGTAGGCGGCCACAGTAATACAAATAAACACTACGGCAAAAGCTTGATTGATGACGATACACCCACGCCACGTCATGCCATTTTTAGCTGGAAAAAGCTTATTCAAATCGGATTAGTCGGCGTCGCAATATGGCTCATCAGCATGGCCGCATTGATTAGCCAATTTGGCTGGAACAGTACGTTTACGCAAATGGGCTGGTTTTTTACTAAAGCAGCATTGCTGACATTTGGCGGCGCCTATGCGGTTCTACCCTATGTTTACCAAGGGGCAGTGGAACATTACCAATGGCTATCCGCCACTCAAATGATGGACGCTTTAGCCTTGGGTGAAACCACCCCGGGTCCCTTGGTGATGGTCAACACATTCGTTGGTTTTGTCGGGGGTTGGTTAGGCACAGGCGCCACGCACTTCGGCGCATTCGCGTCTGCACTTATTGCCGCATCCATCGTCACTTTTTTCACTTTCCTACCGAGCTTTGTCTTTATCTTAATGGGTGGGCCTTTTATTGAAACCACGCATGGTAATCTCAAATTAACGGCACCGCTCACCGCCATCACTGCCGCAGTGGTTGGGGTCATTTTGAACTTGGCGCTGTTTTTTGCCTACCACGTGTTTTACCCAACCGGATTTGATGGCTCGCTAGATCTCTTTGCTATTAGCTTATCCATGGTGGCGCTGGTCGGTCTGTTTAGATTAAAGCTAAGCGTTATCCCGGTGATTATTATCAGCGGGCTTATTGGTATGGGCTTCCAGCTTTTTATTTAAGGATTAAACAATGACAGAGTCGTATTTGTTTTTGAAATCGCTGCATATTTTGGGGGTCATCTTGTTGCTAGGCAATCTGATTGTCACGGCTTGGTGGAAACTAATGGCCAACCGAACCAAGAACCCAAGCATCATTGCCTTTGCTAGCTACAAAAAATTTAATATAAGATTGCCTCTAAGGGTGATGCTAAACAACATGAAAGCTTTCCAAGAGTGATCTCTACCCACGTCCCAAAAAAATACTTCACTCAGTACTATGTAGCATGCCTCAAGATTTTTAGACGTAAAAAAAGCACCAACTTTACGTTAAGTGCTTGTTTTTATTTTGGTGCCCGGGGCCGGAATCGAACCGGCACGCTGTTGCCAGCGCGGGATTTTGAGAGTGCTAGAGCGTGATTTTCACCGTAAGATTTCAATTGGTTAAAGCCCCTATTTTCGCGGTGCTGAAAGGTGTGCTGAGAGAACCGTCAAAAGTTTTACACCGAGACAATCTTATCCAAGTTCGATGCCTAAACTAAACCCCAACAATTTGATCCCACCTGGTGGTGTAATTAGGGCTCTTATTGCCCTGCTTCATCTTCCACGGCCTAGCGAACCCTTCACTAGCTAACTTAATCGACTCACGCCCCATCTTGCTGTTAATTCGGTCTATGGTGCTCATGAGACTTGTACTTCGACTGGTTGATTGCCCTGACGCAAACATATCAAACTGCGCTGAAGTTTTTGGGATTAAGTCGCCCAAGCTTACTCCAGCTTTAGCGTAGTTGTAGTGACGCTTGTAGAGGTGTTTTAGAAAAAAGGGCAACGTTTTCACGTAACCCTTTTTTAATTTTGCTGCTACCTATTGATTATTTACAGCAAGCATCGCCCTCAGTGACCGTGCTTTCTTTTTTACCGGCACAACAAGAGCAGCCACAATTGCAACCACACCCACATTTACCTTTGATAAGGTATTTGATTAAAGCCGCAATTGATAGCACCAAAGCGACATTCATTAAAATGCACATTGCAATTGCGTGCAAGGGAATTGTTCCATTAAAAATTTCATTCATGATTTTCTCCTAAAGTTAAAAAACTTATCACACCGTACTTTGATACTTAGTTTGAATTAATCGAGCCAATAAGGCGCAACAAAAGCGAACCAAGAACCCACTGCAAAAAACAGTAACGAGATGCCATAAATCCCATTCGACATCTTTCTTGCCTTCATACAAGCTTGCACCAGTTGCTTATCTGCGGGGCAAGGTAGCTTAGACGAGCGCCACTGCATCAGCCCTGCAAGGAGTAATAAGGTACCTGCGATACCAAACACAAGTGGCTTATGCTCACTAATCCAAATCAGTTGCGGCACGTTGCTCACCAATCCAATTAATACTGCGCCTAAGCCTAGGCTTACTAACAGCGCTGGAATAGCGCAACAAATAAGGGTTGCACTGCTGGTAAAAAGAACTAACCAATTAACCGCTATCACTTTCTTCAACGATTCAATTTGAGGATTAAAACGCATTACTTCACCTCTTTCATATGGGTATGATCTGCCTTTATTTCAACAAGCGTCTTGTTAATGTATTCAACGCTTGCGACATCGTAGCCAGCGTCTTTAATTAACTTTGTGAAAGCTTCTAAGCTCATTGTCTTTTGGTCTTTAAGTTCAACCACTACCATACGGTTTTTTAAATCCACCCAAACATCTTGGGTAGCGTCTAATTCACGCAATTTCTTATTAATGCCTTTTGCACAAAATGCGCAGACCATGCCCTTTACCTCTGCGTGAATAGAGGTTGCAGCAAATGCTGTGTTAGTAAAAATTGCTAATACTGCGATAACAAATAGTTTTTTCATGATGATTCCTTATTAAAAAGTGAGCATTAAATTTAGTCTGGGTGTGCGTGATTCGCTATCCCATGGATTGGTAATCCCAAGCTCAAAAAAGTAGTTTTGATTGATGAGTCTTAGCGCTGGAGTAATTTCATTGCGCATAGCCATGTTTTCTGTGGTGCGCGCTTCAACAACAATCCAAGGCTGAGTTTCCTCAAAACTTGTTTCGTAGAAAGAAAAACCACCTTGTAGACTATAGGTGTCATATTGAATATGCGGCGCACGTACCATTCTGGCTTTCGCCAAGAAATAGACACGTGTCGTTTCATAATCAAACTGAACGCTAGGTGAATAAGAAAACCCACTAGAGTCCCCAGACGCTTCGCCTATGCCAGTCATAAACCATAAGTTGGCTTGACCGCTAGGCATATTCCAGCGTTTGATAAGTCCCGTGTAGTTGATGTTAGTAATGAGATTGGTTTGCTTCTCTCCTCTCATCCACATGGTTTCCACGCCAAAAGCGTGGCCCACTGCGGGAGAGTAGTTCAGCATGAGCTCTTTTCTGTCTGTCGAGAACTCACTCATTAACATTGCGCTATCTTTGAATCCCATTAGTGCAGCTGCTTGAGCTGGTAATGTGATCAATAGCAGCAATGCAAGCGATAATCTTGCAAGCATGACGCCTCCGAAAATAATTTAAAAAATTACGATGCGTTAAGCATCAATCGGAGGCGGGTGATCTGGGGTGGGGTTGCGGGTTGAAGACGTCCACATAGGGGAAAAGGCTAATGAGGACATTGGAGGAAAGGCATGAGGCTTTATTTCATTAAATGGCGCGGCAAAGCTTGCACAGAAACTGCAATGTTTACAATGTGCATCCCCTGCAGGGTGCTTCATGCCCTCATGCGCTAATGAACTGTCGGCGTTGACTTCGTGGCAAGAAGGTTCTTTTTGTACAAGCTCATGCACTGTTGCGTTCGCCAATTCCATTTGCGTTGCAGCATAGAGTGCCCCACTAAAAAATAGAGGAGTCCAAAGTATTAACGTTAGCGCAATGAATTTACGAATTAACTTCATATACCTTATGATACGCCTAATAAAACTAAAGTTCATCTATAAATAAATGAGGTAAAAATGCACTGGATTATCTTCAAGTACGCGATTACAGCAGGAATGGTTGTATTGATCTTTCGTCATTTTAGAAACACGCCCAATTCCTAGTATCATCACAATAATTAAATATTCTTTACCTCAAGGAGTACTCACGCATGCCGTTTCTAATGACACACTTCTACCCAGGAGGTACGCAGGAGCAGTATAAGATCATACTCGATGCCGTTCATCCTGATGGCCGCCTTCCAGTCGGTCAACTCTCTAGTGCGGCCGGGCCCTGCGAAGGAGGGTGGTTGATCAGCGCCGTGTGGGAATCGCGTGAAGCATTCGAGACTTTCGTTGTTGGGCGACTTATACCTGCACTTAGTGGTGTCACAGGTGGATTTACTGCTGCTCCCGAAGAGCACTTGGCCGAACTTACTCTGTATCAGACAGCTTAATATGATTGTAGAAACGAACCTGCCGAGACCCCAACAAATGAATCGTCACTAGCGAGTTTTTACATTTAACTAGCTTCGGACACTACTACTTCATCACCCCAAAGCACTTGGTGAGCAATGACACCAAGTGCGTGACAGAAGCTTCAGGTACATTTTAGATGATGGCAGGCAGAATAAACATGCCTATAAGCACAATTACAAAAAAGTGTTGAGTGAAGTACATGACTTAAAATTGCCAGACAAATAGGCATAAAAAAAGCACCAACTTTACGTTAAGTGCTTGTTTTATTTTGGTGCCCGGGGCCGGAATCGAACCGGCACGCTGTTGCCAGCGCGGGATTTTGAGAGTGCCTGATCGCGATTTTCACCGTAAGATTTCAACTGGTTAAAGCCCCT
>JAIPCR010000102.1 GCA_021738125.1 Sulfuritalea sp. | reverse complement strand
TAATAAATTTACAAACTGTAAATTTTATTGAACTATACGTAATTTAAATGGGGGTGATATGAAATCAATTTCTGTAAGTACTTCATTTGCACTGGCGATGGTTTTTTCAGTTAATGCAACAGCCGAGACCATAGAGTGGACTGGAGCGGTTGTTAACAGTTGCGTCATGACAATTGGCAATCACGGTACTTTAGGTGTGGCCATAGATGGAAAGGTGATGAGTTCTGATAACAGTACAGGTGGCATACCTGCCAGTGTGGCTGTCATGAGTACCGGCCCTAATCAACTTAGCATAAGCGCACCCACCTTAACACTGCAAGCCGTCACCTACACAGGCAGCCCAGAGATGAGTAGCAAGTATTCATCGAATAAAGGGCACGCAGCCACATGGCAACAAACTTCCCATGAAGTGGTTATTGGTTCAGGTAACGTCATATTTGATGTGCATGCACGCATGACTGAAACAGAGGTGTTTCCTATGGGTGCTTATAAATTGAGTTCTGAAGTGACATGTGCGCCGGCAAATTGATTATGAATACTATTAAATTCTTAAGAATAGCCATTTACCCCATGCTTTTTATTAGCCTTATTAGTCCACAGGTAAGCACGGCGCAAGGTTTAACCCCATTAAAAAAAACCTGGAAAATTTCCAATGATAAAAAAATATTTCAATTGACGCTGATTAATGCCTACCCAGAGGAAATGATTTATGAGCTCAATGCTGAAGATAAACAAACAAGGGAGTTGCAAACGGATGTCAAATTTACAGCTAGAGAAGGTCGAATTGCAGCTAAAAGGCAAAGAAAAGTGTTGGTTTTGGTTCCAGTCAAAGAAGCACTCAGGGAAGTGCGCATCTGCCTTAGGTTTCCAGAATTGGATGACGATCTTCGCGTTCGTGTTTGTGGCGATTACACCTTTATTCGGCATTCAGCAGGCCAGCGCTAACGGCCTTTATATGCCATCGCCACCACAAGGTGTCGGTGGCGACGATTCTGTGACAACAGCGACGGGCACCCAATGCAAAACATCCATGAACTCCAATAAGGGTTACTTTGATGTTGGGGTTTCTGGAAGCAAGGCTAGCAGTAACAGCAATGCCTATGACTACAACGGTCTAGGTTTGCCAAATCAAGATAATGCTCTGGCTTATGCCAGGGTAGTGATTCCATTGGGCGATACACCTAAGAAGATGGATTGCAACCGATTGCTTGAACTGGAGATTCAGCGCCTAGAAAGTGAAATTCAAATGTTGAAGTTTTCATCGGATTGAGGGAGTGCTTATGATAAGTGAAGTTTGGTTGTTGGCTGTTTTTGCCGGGGTAATCATTATTCCACGGTTTTTACTAAGGTTTAAGTTGCCACTGCCTTTGAGTGGTTTAGCTTTAGGCGCCCTAATGACTTATTTTGGCTACGAATTGGTTGGCGATGATAGATGGGCATTGCTTGCTACGCTAGGCATAACGTCTTTGTTTTTGTTCGCTGGTTTAGAAATTAACCTTAAAGAAATAGAGCAAGAAAAAAGTCGCCTGATTCAACACATTGCTATTAAATTACTGATGTTGGCCGGACTAACGTTTCTAATTAACTATCACTACCCTGTGCAATTGTCGGTGGCGGTATTGCTCTCGTTGGCTATTATTACGCCGTCGGCCGGATTCATTTTATCGACAATAAAAGGCTTAAATTTAAATAATGATGAGCAATTTTGGGTCAGTAATAAAGCCATTCTTGCAGAGATAATTGCACTGTGCGTGATGTTTGTTCCCCTGCAATCTGATGCGAGTCAAGTGGGTGGCTTAGGTGTTTTGAACAACTTCCTCACCTTGTTAGGGTTAATTGTAGCTTTACCATTAATCTTCACATTTTTGGGCAAAGTTATTACCCCTTATGCAGAAGGATCGGAATTTTCCTTCCTTATTATGATGGGTTTGATTGCGGGATATATCACGAAGAGCATCGGTGTTTATTACTTAATAGGCGCTTTTATGGTTGGTTTTATCGCGGTGTTGTTAAAGAAACGCATGCCATTAATTGCATCCGATGCCAATCTTGAAGCCATTCGTTTGTTTACTACATTTTTCATTCCATTTTATTTCTTTGTTTCAGGTAGCCGTTTGCCTATGGAAGTTTTCTCTGAAACATCCTTTTTTATTGGACTATTGATTTTGATGATGGCTTTACCTATTCGATGGTTTATTGTTTGGCTGCAAAGAAGAATCAGCAATGTAGAAAGCTCAATTTCAAGCTTTAGAGTAGCGGTTGCATTAACGCCCACCTTAATTTTTACCATGGTCATAGGCGAAATACTGTTTACGCGCAATCAAATTTCCGTGGAAATTTTTGGTGGACTGGTCATGTATGCGATATTAAATACCCTATTGCCTACCATCGTTTTTGCCCTAATGAAGAAAGAAAAATAAGGAGTGCATTATGAATGTCGGTATAAATGAAAATAGTCGATTAAGTATTTCCAACGAACTGTCTGTTTTGCTCGCTGACAGTTACCTGCTATATATGAAAACGCATGGATACCATTGGAACGTCACTGGGCCTATGTTTCTAAATTTGCATAATTTATTTATGACGCAATACGAAGAGCTTTGGCTAGCTTTGGATGAAATCGCCGAGAGAATTAGAGCCTTAGGGCATTTTGCACCCTATGGCTATAAGCAATTTAAATCCTTATCAACTATTCAGGAATCCAACGAATCCTTAAGTGCACTGGACATGGTCACGGACTTATTGGAGGGGCAGGAAATATTGATTGCGACATTAAGAAGAATATTGTTGCCTGCGCAAAGAGCCGGGGATGAAACAACATTGGGACTGATTAGCCAGCGTCTTGCTGTACACGAAAAAAATGCGTGGATGTTAAGAAGTCTGCTGAGCGCACATTAATGACGAACCGTTGTTTTGTATATCAAGAGGGTGAAAAAATTACCGACATTGCTATGCCGGAAATGGCGTATTGGTTAACTGACCGAAAAGTTTTCATTTGGTGGTCAATTTCCGAGGTGGATAGCCATGTCTTATCGCATCTAAAAAATACCTTTGATTTGCATGACTTGGTTATAGAAGACATAGTGAATAATAATCAGCGACCGAAAATTGAAGAGTATGGAGATTCGGTTTTTATAGTGATGCATGTTTTAAAAAAAGAGAAAGCCAGGCTTAAAAAGAAGCAGTTGGCTGTTTTTATGAGCGAGCGTTTTTTGATATCCATAGAAGCCAATCCATACGATAGCCTTTTAGATGGATTTTCGGCCTATGAGCACGATGCAAAATTACTAAAAGCAGGCCCAGGCTCGATATTGTACAGTTTGATAGATAGGGTAGCCGATCAGTATTTCCCGATTATTGCTGATTTAGAAAATCAGTTAGATGACATGGAGTCATGTATATTCAACTGCGATCAGGCCGAAGATAATGTACGGCAACTTTACACAATTAAGCGCAGGGTTTTAGAGTTGCGACAAGTTATTTATCCTTTAATTGAAGTCACTGGAAAGTTGTATGCCGGTAGGGTGCCTAAGGCATGTGAAGGACTGCAAAATTATTTTAGGGATGTACACGATCATTTGCTGCGTATGGGGCATACGCTTGATGTGATTAGGGAAACTATAGCAACGGCCATTCAAGCTAACTTAACTTCAGTGGCAATTGATGAGTCAAAAGTGACTAAAAAATTAGCTGCTTGGGCTGCCATCTTTGCTGTAGGTACGTTCATGGTTGGCGTGTGGGGCATGAATTTTGCACTAATGCCCGAGCTTGAAATGACATACGGTTACCCTATTTCCTTAGCCCTTATTTTGCTGGCCAGTGGTTTTCTCTATTTAAGATTTAAGAGATTGGCTTGGCTGTAATTTTTAACTATTAGCAAAGGTTGGTCTATGCAGCTAAGTCTGATCATAATTTTTGTATTAACCTACATGGCTATTGCATTTGAGCATACGCTTAAAGTCAATAAAAGTGCTTTTGCTTTAATAGGCGCGGTAGTTTTATGGACCATTTTTGGCCTTGGCTCGACAGCCGTTACGACGCAATTAAATCAAACTATTGCCGATGTAGCGCAAATTGTTTTTTTCTTGATGGGCGCTATGGCTATAGTTGAGGTAATGGATGCTCACGCTGCATTTGATGTCATCACGCAAAGAATTAGAACAAAAAAAATGCCTCATCTTGTCTGGATAATTGGCTTTTTATCATTTTTCATGAGTGCAGTGTTGGATAATTTAGCCAGCACTATTGTTATGCTCTCTTTAATCAGAAAAATCATGCCACAAAGAGACGATAGATTGATTTTTGCCAGTATTGTTGTTATTGCAGCAAACGCTGGTGGTGCCTGGTCGCCAATTGGTGATGTCACCACAACTATGTTATGGGTAGGGGAAAAAGTGACCGCGCTGCAAGTGATGAAAGGCGTGTTTATTCCTTCCTTGGTAAACATGATGGTGCCGTTAATTTTTATGACGTATTTTTTTCGCAATAAAACGCTTTCGCCAATTGAGGGGCATCCTACGCACCCTGAGAAAATTCATGCAACTAACTATGAGCAGTCACTTGTTTTTTTTAGTGGCATAGTCCTTCTATGCGGCGTACCTATTTTTAAGGTGGTGACGAATTTGCCTCCTTTTATGGGGATGTTGCTGGCATTAGGAATATTGTGGTTGTTATGTGAATTTTTACATCGTCATAAAAATGACAAAAGCAAACAGCATTTATCCTTGGTAACAGCCCTACAACGTATTGATATATCGGTTTTATTATTTTTTATCGGTATTTTGTTGGCCGTATCGGTGCTAGAGCACAGCCACTTATTAACAGATTTGGCTAGTGTAATTGATAAGACTTTAGGCAATCAGGCTTTGGTTATTTTCTTGTTTGGTATTGCCAGTGCCGTTATTGATAATGTGCCACTTGTAGCAGCTTCCATGGGAATGTTTCCTATGGACCAATACCCTACTGATGCCTTTATTTGGGAGTTTCTTGCTTATGCTGCTGGCACAGGTGGATCTATTTTAATTATAGGTTCGGCGGCGGGTGTTATTGCAATGGGTATGGAGAAAATAGAGTTTTTTTGGTATGTACGTAAAATTAGCTTATTAGCATTTGTTGCTTATTTAAGTGGGGCGTTGACTTATATCTACCTCAATTGATTGGCAGTGAAATATGCTTTTGCAGCTTTTCTGCTGCGAGTCCAGACGTTTTTAAAAGGAAACGTCAACACTATTGACGCTCAAAACTTCCATCTTGTTTTTTTAGAAAGATGCTACATACTAATGCTATATATTAATGCGTATTTGTTGAGGACACGATGGCTACAGGGACCGTTTTTGTTAACAATCGAACACAGGCAGTTAGACTTCCTTCAGAGCTAAGACTGCCTGATGGCGTCAAAAAAGTTAATGTGAGAGCCGTAGGCAAAGATAGAATTATTTCTCCCATCACCGAGACTTGGGATAGTTTTTTTGCTGCAGATCATCAGTTAGTGGCAACCGAAGACTTTATGACTTCCCGAGCAACACAAGAGCAAGCCCCTAGAGAGGCGCTTTAACTTGATTAAGTATCTGCTAGACACCAATATTGTCATTTATGTGATTAAGCGTCGTCCAATAGAAGTCATGGAAACGTTTAATCAGAATGCGAGCCGCTTGGCCATTTCTGTTATTACCTTATCTGAATTGCTGCATGGCGCTGAGAAAAGCAGTTTTCCAGAAAAAATTTAAGGGTTATTGAAGATTTTTGCAGTCGATTAGAAGTGTTGAATTACACTGCCAAAGCAGCGCAACATTATGGAACTATTCGATCTGTATTGGAAAAATCCGGTCAACCTATTGGTGAAAACGATCTGCATATAGCAGCCCATGCCAGAAGTGAAGGGTTGATTTTAGTGACTAACAACGAACGGGAATTCAAAAGAGTGCCGGCACTGCAAATTGAAAATTGGATTAAATAATTAATTGATAAGCGCGTAAAAACATTTGACGGTTCACTCATAACCCCTTTTACACCGCGAAAATAGTAGCTTTAACCAGTTGAAATCTTACGGTGAAAATCGCGATCAGGCACTCTCATAATCCCGCGCTGGAAAGAGCGTGCCGGTTCGATTCCGGCCCCGGGCACCAGCAAAATAAAAAGCTTAACCAACAGGTTAGGCTTTTTTTATGCCCAAGATATGCAACGATTTTAAAAATAAATACGACTCTGTCATGGTTCAATCCTTAAATAAATAGCTGGAAGCCCATGCCAATAAGCCCGCTGATTATGAGCACCGGGATAACGCTTAGCTTTAATCTAAACAAGCTGACCAGTGCGGCTATGGATAAGCTCATAGCAAAGAAATCTGGTGAGCCATCAAATCCGGCTGGGTAAAACACGTGGTAGGCAAAAAATAGCGCTAAGTTCAAAATGACTCCCACCACTGCGGCAGTGATGGCGGTGAGGGGTGCCGTTAATTTGAGATTACCGTGCGTGGTTTCAATAAAAGGCCCACCCATTAAGATAAAGACAAAGCTAGGTAGG
>JAIPCR010000101.1 GCA_021738125.1 Sulfuritalea sp. | reverse complement strand
CGATTACAGAGTTCCTATTCATTCCAGTTGCGTTGGTATGCTAAAAAACCAATTATGTTTTTTATAAGCACATATCTGGCTTTAGTGTTTTTTCACACAAGCTGGCAGACCGCTCTCGGTGTTATTACACCAGATGAAGGTGTATCTGCCATCGTAAACTTTGCCTTACCAGTAGTTTTTTTTGTTTATTTTCACACCATAGCAACCGAACAAGAGATTCGCGCTGCTTTTATTGCAATGATAGTTGCTGGATTTGCAGTGGGAATTTACTTTGTATATGACTCCTATACATTGTTGGTTTTAAAAGGCTTTAATGAATACTCTCTCAAAGCACTAGAGTATGAACAAATGAGAGCTCCGGGTGGGGAGTTGCATAACACTCGTATAAGCCCCGGTAATCGAAGTCATGGGCTGTTGGAGAATCATGCTGTCAGTGCGGCCTGGATAGCGCTTGGTTGTTTCGCAGCGCTTAAACTGCTACTTAAAAGCCAAATAAAGATCAGAATGGCGGTTATTTTTCTTTTTGGAATGGCGCTGTTGATTGGGCTTAATTTCACAGCAGTCCTCGGATTTACATTTGTCATCATTTTGATCGAATTCGAAGGGTTCAAATTGTTTTTTGGCATTATTTCTAAGCGAATTTTTCACTTACTGGCATTGATTTTTGCTAGCTCCATTCTGATTATATTGACACTTTTAATTTTACCCGATTCGATTGGCATAGATATGTTTGCAGAGATTAGCCGAATTTTTGATATTCAAATGAAAATCGCGATTGGTGCTGTTAATACTAGTGAAGATTACACCTATATTGGTGGTTTAATTAATAGCTTTGTTAGCTTGCCTTACTCTATGTTAGACTTTCCATTAGGTATTCTAATTGGAGATGGATTCAGTACCTTCGGTGTTGCAAAGGGTGGTGACTACGGAGTTATAGACAGTATTCACCGATTGGGCTTTCCATTTTATCTATGCGCTATTGTTGGATTTGTGAGCCTAATTACTCGCGCATTAAAAAAAGTCGACCTAAGCGGCTTGATCATCCAGTCTGCTTCTGAGAGTTATCTTTGCTTTGCTATAACTGTAATAATTTACCTGCTTTTTTCAGACATACATTACTCTATTTGGCCAACCAAGTCATTATTGCCGATTCTATTTATTAGTTTGGCTATATTCGACCGTTATCTTAATCACCAGTCTAGTGATTGAATTATCAATCCTACTAAGCAGGCCCAAGAAGTGCAAAAAATTACTAGATTAACAATAGGTATAGATGCCACCAACTTGCGCGGCGGCGGCGGTGTGACACACTTGGTTGAATTGCTGCGCGCACTTCACCCCGCAGGCTTAGGTGTAAAGCGCGTGGTCGTGTGGGGTGGCTCTTCAACTTTAAATGCACTAAAATATAGAAGCTGGTTAACTAAGTGCAATCCTGAGGCGCTAAATAAAGGTTTGTTGAGCCGTACGGCATGGCAATGGTTTCGTTTATCACAGGCGGCACGTACCGAGGGTTGTGATGTGCTGTTTGTACCCGGAGGTAGTTTTGCTGGTAATTTCCAGCCGGTAGTTACGATGAGTCAAAATTTGCTGCCATTTGAAATGTCAGAATTGCGACGTTATAGCTGGACACTGTTTGCACTTAAGTTGCTTTTGCTACGGCTAACGCAGTCGCGCTCGTTTCGTAAAGCGGAAGGGGTTATTTTTTTGACCGAATATGCATGTGAGGCAGTATTAAGAGTAACTGGTAAATTACGTGGAAAAACCATTATCATTCCTCATGGGCTCAGCCCTCGCTTCAATAGATCGCCAAAGATGCAACGTGATATTACTGAATATAATCATTCTGACCCTTATCGCGTGCTGTATGTATCGATTGTTGACCAATATAAACATCAGTGGCATGTGGTAAAGGCTGTAGCTATCTTACGAAAAAAAGGTTTGCCTGTTGTGTTGGATTTAGTCGGGCCAGCTTATCCGCCCGCCTTGCTTCGATTGAATGCAACGTTAGATCTCGTGGACTTAGACAGGCGTTGGGTGCATTATCACGGAGCAATTCCTTATGAGGAATTACATTCCATGTATTCAAAGGTTGATATGGGTATTTGGGCATCAACTTGTGAGACGTTCGGAATAATTTTGCTAGAAGCCATGGCCTCTGGTTTGCCAATTGCTTGTTCAAGTAAGCAGCCAATGCCTGAGGTTGTAGGGAAGGCGGCTGTATATTTTAATCCAGAAAAACCTGATGATATTGCACGTGCTTTGCATGCGCTAATTGAGTCGCCTCGATTACGTGCTGAACTGGCCCAAGCTAGTTATGTTAGATCGCAGAAATATTCGTGGCAACGTTGTGCAAGTGAAACATTCGAATTTTTAAATGCAGTTGTAAAAGAATATAAAGGAAATAATTGATGTTTAATAATAAGACATTACTCATTACAGGCGGTACAGGTTCTTTTGGTAACGCAGTACTGCGTCGTTTTTTAGATTCCAATATTTCTGAAATCCGCATTTTTAGCCGCGATGAAAAAAAACAAGATGATATGCGCAAGAAATATAATAACTCTAAGTTGAAGTTTTATATAGGCGACGTGCGTGATGTTGATAGTGTCCGCACAGCCATGCGTGGGGTAGATTTTGTGTTTCATGCCGCTGCACTTAAGCAGGTTCCATCCTGTGAATTTTATCCATTGCAGGCTGTTAAGACCAATGTGCTAGGCACAGAAAATGTGCTTGAGGCAGCTATTGCGCTTGGGATTAAGCGTGTGATTTGCTTGAGCACAGATAAGGCTGTATATCCAATTAATGCCATGGGTATTAGCAAGGCGATGATGGAGAAGGTAGCGGTGGCTAAGTCACGTGAGAGTGATGCTACTACGATTTGCGTAACGCGCTACGGGAATGTAATGGCATCCCGTGGCTCGGTTATCCCCTTGTTTGTAAATCAAATTCGTGCGGGTAAAGCACTTACGATTACCGACCCAGCGATGACACGATTTATGATGACATTAGATGACGCGGTAGATTTAGTGCTATATGCCTTTGAACATGGAAGATCGGGTGATATCTTCGTACAAAAAGCGCCAGCAGCAACAATAACGACTTTAACGCAGGCATTGACTGGGTTGTTAGGCGCACCTAATCATGAAGTGCGAGTTATCGGCACTCGTCATGGTGAAAAGTTATTTGAGGCATTGTTAAGTCGCGAAGAAATGGTGGCTGCGCAAGATTTAGGCGGTTATTTCCGAGTGCCACCAGATTTGCGCGACTTGAATTATGATAAATTTACGGATCAAGGTGAAACACAAATTTCTGAGGCGGCGGATTATAACTCGCACAACACCGCTCGACTGGATGTTGATGGGATGAAAACCTTGTTAATTAAGTTGCGCTTTATGCAAGCGATTACGCGTGGTGAAGATGTGCAAGCTGAAGAATAAACATGAGTAATCAGCAGTCAATTTTGGTGACAGGCGCAGGTGGCTTTATTGGAAAGAATTTGCTTGTCCGCTTAGGTGAGCAGTACGAGATTAATGTCTTGTCATTTGTGCGTGGTGATAGCGATGAGAAGCTTTCAGAGATGGTGGCTATAGCGGATGCGATTGTTCACTTGGCGGGCGAGAATCGACCGAAGGAAGTTGCTAATTTTGCGCTCGTAAATACCGAGCTAACTCGAACTTTGTGTGCTGCTATTCGTGCTACTGGCCGTAATATTCCTCTTATTTTGGCATCGTCTACACAAGCTGAACATGATAATCCTTACGGAAAAAGTAAGTTAGCTGCTGAGCGGTTGGTTGAGGATTTTGTGGTTCAAACTGCCAATAGTGCAGTTATTTATCGTTTTCCTGGTGTGTTTGGCAAGTGGTGCAAGCCTAATTACAACTCTGTAGTGGCAACGTTTTGTCACAACATTGCGCATGGTTTGTCAATACAGATTAATGATGCTTCCGTGGTTTTGCAATTGGCCTATATTGATGACGTGGTCGATGAGTTATTGAGCGCTTTGGGTAGAGCTAAACCAGGATTGTATAGAAGTGAAGTGAATCAGACATATAGCATTACTTTGGGTCAGTTATCCGAGCAAATTCACGCATTTCAAAATTGCCGCACTAGCCTGATATCAGAACGCGTTGGCAAAGGATTAACTCGTGCATTGTATTCAACTTACATTAGTTATTTGCCACCGGAGCAATTTGCTTACGACCTGCCACAGCATGGCGATGATCGAGGTATTTTTGTTGAGATGCTAAAGACTCCTGATTGTGGGCAGTTTTCTTTTTTTACAGTACGCCCTGGTATAACCCGTGGTTCACATTACCATCATAGTAAGACCGAGAAATTTCTTGTGCTTAGTGGTTTAGCGCGCATGCGATTCCGACATATAATCACAGGTGAAACTAGTGATATAACTGTTTCTTCCGATAAACCACAGGTGGTAGACAGTA
Organism: Sulfuritalea sp.; assembly: GCA_021738125.1. Taxonomy (GTDB): domain Bacteria; phylum Pseudomonadota; class Gammaproteobacteria; order Burkholderiales; family Methylophilaceae; genus Methylotenera. The sequence continues at coordinate 2,160 of JAIPCR010000101.1, read as the reverse complement.
TTCCTGGATGGGTGCACGACATTACTAATATTGGTAACAGTGAGGCCATCATTATGTTGTGGGCTAATGAGATTTTTGACCGGCAACGCCCTGACTGTATTCCTTGCGAGGTTTAATGAAAACATGAAAAAGTTAAAAGTATTAACGGTAGTTGGGACTAGGCCCGAAATTATTAGGCTATCACGCGTACTGGCAAGACTAGACGAAATTTGTGACCATGTTTTGGTGCATACAGGTCAAAACTATGGCTATGAGTTGAATCAAATCTTCTTTGAAGATTTGGGTGTGCGTAAACCAGATTACTTTTTAAATAGTGCTGAGGGTGGAACTGGCGCGGCGCATACTATTGGCAATCTAATTATCTCGGTTGATAAGGTTATGGAAGATGTTCAGCCTGAGGCGATGTTAATCTTAGGAGATACCAATAGTTGCTTATCAGTCATTCCCGCTAAACGCCGTAAAATTCCTATTTTTCATATGGAAGCGGGGAATCGTTGCTTTGATATGCGCGTGCCAGAAGAGATAAATCGTCGTATCGTTGATCATACAGCCGATGTAAACCTAACTTACAGCACCATAGCGCGTGATTATTTGTTACGTGAAGGCTTGTCACCAGATTTAATCATTAAAACAGGCAGTCCAATGTTTGAGGTACTAACGCATTATCGGTCGCAGATTGATGCATCTGATGTGTTAAATCGTTTGGGGCTTAAAGAAAACAGTTATTTTATTGTCAGTGCGCACCGCGAAGAAAATATTGTGTCGCCACAAAATTTTGCCAAGTTGGTTGATGTTCTAAATACGATTGCAGAAGATCATGGCTTACCTGTTATCGTATCAACACATCCCAGAACGCAAAAACGAATTGATGAAACCAATTCAAAGTTTCATAAAAATGTACGCTTGTTAAAACCGCTAGGTTTTTATGACTATGTTAAGCTACAAATGTCGGCACGTACATCTTTATCAGATAGTGGCACTATTAATGAAGAGTCATCTATTTTGAACTTTCCAGCATTGAATTTACGTGAAGCGCACGAACGCCCAGAAAGCATGGAAGAGTCCGCGGTGATGATGGTCGGGCTCGAGCTAGATCGTGTACGACAGGGATTGGCTATCTTGGCTAATCAACCACGCGGTTCAGAGCGTATGCTCAAACAAGTATTCGATTACAGCATGCCCAATGTCTCAGATAAAGTTGTGCGAATTATTCATAGCTATACCGATTATGTGAATCGCGTTGTTTGGAAAAAGTATTAACTTAAATCTAAAAAATTTTGAACATCGATACCATGATGGATTAAACCCTTAATCCTTTCATTTAGTCAGCCAATGCATATTACTTTAATCGCTGATACATTCCCTCCGTTGCGCAGCTCAGGCGCTGTGCAATTGCGTGATTTGTCAAATGAGTTTGTTCGACAAGGCCATACGCTAACGGTCATGTTACCCTCATCAGGCTTAGCCACACCTTGGCTAATTGAAGATTTTAATGGCGCACAAGTTTTGCGCTTGCGCGCACCAAAAACTAAAGATATTAATTATATGCATCGTATGATTAACGAATTTTTGATGCCGTTTATCATGCTTCATAATTTGCGTAAAAGCCCATTGAGAAAGCAACAAATGGATGGAGTGGTGTGGTATGCCCCTAGCATTTTTTTTGGCCCGCTTGCTAACGCGCTTAAGAAGACAAACAAATGTAAGACTTACTTAATTATTCGTGACATATTCCCAGAGTGGGCCGCAGATGTGGGCTTGATAAGTTGTGGCTTAGCTTACCGATTTTTGAAAATGATAGCTAATTACCAGTATTCCGTTGCTGATGTAATTGGCATACAAACACGGGGTAATGAAATTTACTTTAGAGATAGAAAAAATTGCCAAATTGAAGTGTTACAAAACTGGTTAACAGTTGCTCCGAACATAGGGTGTAGTATTTCTTTGGCCAGAACAGCAATTGCAGGGAGAGTAATTTTTGTTTATGCTGGTAATATGGGTGTCGCACAAGACATGAATTTATTAATCGATTTGGCAGAGCTTTTACTTAATAGAGTTGATATTGGATTCTTGTTTGTAGGTCGAGGCAGTGATACACAACGTTTGCAAGAGGACGCTAAGGCCCGTGGTTTATTTAATGTTGTATTCTTTGACGAGATA
>JAIPCR010000100.1 GCA_021738125.1 Sulfuritalea sp. | reverse complement strand
GGCGATTAAAATTTTACGCTGTTTACCATGCGTGACTTCTTCCACCCGCATGGTGACTTCACCGCGTTTGGGTGAGAATTTATAAGCATTACTGAGGCAATTTTTAATGGCTTGCTCTATCTTAGCCACATCCACTTTCACTTCAGGCAGGTTAGGGCTCAATTCCAAAATCACCTTATTGTGGTTATCTGGGGTAATGAAGGTATCAGCCAATGTTTGCAAGCGTGGCGCTATTTGTTGCAAGACCATTTGATATAAACCAACGGCTTGCGCTTCAATTCTGGCAATATCTAGCATGTCATTTAACAAATTAATCATGGCTTTCGATTGGCTATGAATCACCTCTAGCATTTCTTGTTGCTCAGCAACATGCTCAGGCCCCATTCTAAGTAGCTCGGTATAGCCATAAATAATGGTCATGGGTGTTCTAAGCTCATGCGCGGCAGTGGCGACAAATTCTGACTTCATTTTGTCGATAACGCTGCGTTGGGTAATGTCTTGATAGTAAATCACCCTACTAATACGTGGTAGATTGCAATCAATATAGTGACGTGCAATCACCTTAACTTCATCCAACTTCAGGCTAAAGCCAAGCTCAGAGTTGCTGGTTGAGGCCTCTGTTTGACCTGCTTTTAATTTATCGTTTATTGGCAAACTAGAAGTGGCGATATAGTCTTTCGAATCGGTACATTTTGTTTGAATTAACTTATCAAACTCCAATTCAGGCAAGAATAAAATTTGCTGTGTTTTTACTTTAAATAATTGGCAAAAAGCTGGGTTAACATAAGAAATATAGCGCTGCGAGTTTACCACCACCATGGGGTTGGGGTTAGAGTCAAATAGTGCTTCTTTATCTTCACGGTCTCGCTCAACCATTGCCTGTACTTGTTTTTGTTCGGTTACATCTACTTGAATCGATACGTAACCACTGTTTGCATCGTCTTTATCAATTGGCGTAGCAATAATGTGTGACCAATAAGGCTCACCAGATTTTTTATAGTTAAGTATCTCTACATCAAAGCCTTTGTGGTGTTTAATCGCCCCGCGAATAATTTTCACCGTATCTTGGTTGGTATCAGCGCCTTGTAAAAAATGCCCTGGTTTTTTGCCCAGCATAAATGCCTCGCTATAGCCGGTGTGTTCTATAAATCCTGGGTTTACCCATAGCAAATGACTATGGCGGTCGGTAATGGTCACCATATTGGTGGTAGTTTGCGCGACGATGGCGAGTTTTTTGTATTCTTCTCTGCTGCTGGTTAGGTCAGCTTCTCTTTCACGGTTGATGGCGAGTAGCTGATTGAAGGCTTTAATTAAAGTGCCCACTTCATCTTGCTGATGAACCACTAACTGTTGTTCGGGAGAGCTTTCTGGATGTTCTGCCCATTTTTCTAACGTGTTAGCCGCTTCAGTCATTGGACGAAACGGTTTTTTTAAAGTCCACCAAGCGAGCGCAATCATCAGTATTAGTGTCGCTATGGAGGAGGTAAAAAACCTTAGATTACTGAGCGCACGAATTGGCGTAAAAATCTCACTAGTCGGCAGTGCTACTAGCAGTTGCCACCCTGCTAAAGGGATGATTTTGGACGACTCTAGCACTTCAACGCCTTTAGGGTTAATGCCTACGCTAGCGCCTTCATAACCCGCCAAAAATTTATCAATAAAGGCAATCTTGCCCGGTGGTGGTGAGCGTTCTAAGTTGCGGCTTTTATCCGTGGCAGAGACAATAATGCGATGTTTAGGGTCAATGATAGTGAATCCACCGGTTTTGCCGTATTTATTGTTAGTAACTTTATCCGTAAAATTAGCTTTGGCTAAGCTGGTGGCGCCCACTAATGCGCCGATGACTTGCCCTTGCTCGTTACTAATGGCTGTGACTATTAAAAATAGCGGGGCTTGATGTGCGGCATCTAACATTGGCGCACCGACTATGCTTTTGACTTGGCCACTTAGTACAGCGTTAATAGAGGCTTGGTCGGCAAACGGTTGGGTGCTTTGTAGCTGGTCGGTAATCGTCGTGCCGTCGGGTTTAATGAGGTATAAGCCATCATTAAATAACAAAGACAGTATAGGGCGGCGATTCATTTCAGCTTCTAGTAGCGCAGGGTTGTCTACCATGGCTTGCGTGATGATTTTAGCGCCAATGGACAGCCCTTTTAAGCGGTCATCAAAATCTTGGTTAAGCTGAGCGGCTGCAACAGTAGCGGTAGCGATTTGTTGTTGGCTAGAGAGGGCCAAAATATCTTCGCGTATATTCTTTCTGGCAACACCAGTGAAAATGGCTAAAGAGAATACAAAAACCAGTGCCACCGTGGCAGTTACGCGGGCTTTTAAAGAGAGCTTGTTGAAGATTTTCATATGATTCGGTATTCGCTTTAAGTATTCACTTATTTTTTAATTGTCTGACAGTCTAATTTTTTACACGTCACTTGGCTTACAAACTGACGCTGAACGTTTTATTGAGGCGGTCTCTGAGCATTTTTCCACTTTTAAAACTAGGGTAAGCCGTTTCGCCGCGCTGAATTTTTTCACCCGTCCTAGGGTTTCTCACTATGCGCGCCGCTCTGTGCTTGCTGGAGAATGTGCCAAACCCGCGAATTTCAAATTTATTCCCCGTGCTTAAATGCTCACTCATGAACGTAATCATCTGGTTTAGGCATAGCAAGCAATCTGCTTCTGATAACTCAGGAAAATGCAGTTTGATATTCGCTACTAATTCAGATTTAGTCATGCTTAATCCTGATGATGGTTAGGTTGAAAATGGACGACTCAAATATCGCTACAAAAACGTTGCGTGAGAATAATTAACTAGCTGGTCATATTTCAGCGGACTGGCATTAATGCTGTGACGCAGTTGTATGAAAGATTCAATATTGGCAATAAACACGTTGACCATGTCAGGGTCAAATAGCTTGCCACTTTGCGCCTGCACCATTTCAATGGCTTGCGCGTCGCTAAAGCTGGCACGATAGGGCTTGTCCATGGTGAGTGCGTCAAAATAATCAACCAAGGCGACAATTCTGCCCGCCAGCGGAATGGCATGGCCGGCTAATTGTTTGGGGTAGCCAGTACCATCAAATGTTTCATGGTGAGTGAGAGCAATAGAAGCCGCCAACTGAAATAAGGGCGCATCTGCTTGGGTTAAAATCTTAAAGCCAATTTCTGTATGGGTATTCATCAATGCGCGCTCTTCAGCATTCAGTGTGCTAGGATTTTTGAGCAGCGCTTCTGGTAGACCAATGTTGCCAACATCGTGCATAGGTGCAGCGAGGCGCATCAAGTAACAAAATTCATCAGACTCGCCCAATAGAGCGCTTAGTTTTGCTGCCATGTAGCCCAGCCGAATCATGTGTTGTTCGGTCGCTTCATCTCGGTATTCAGCGGCAATGGCTAAACGCATGAGTACTTCATGGCGGGCTTCATGAATGGCAGATAATGCGCCACCTGCCGTGTCATGTTGTGCTGCTAGATGCGCTGCTGTCGTTAACATGGGCGGTATCCATAGTTGCGATTTAGGCGGGTAAGTTGCTTATTGACCATGAGATGGCTCCAAACCTAGCTGGCGCTGAACAACCTCAATTAAGTTGGCTACGCTAAATGGTTTAACCATATAAGCATTCGCCCCAGCGGCAAGCCCTGCTTTTACATCGGTCGCTTGACCTTTTGAGGTCAGCAATATGATGTAGGTGGTGGCAAATTGAGGATCACTTTTAAGCATACGGCAAACACCTAGACCGCAGCTGGGTCCGTGCAGTTCGGCGTCAGTGCCGGCAGGCAACATCACGTCAAGCAACATTAAGTCTGGTTTAAGTGCACGTGCCATATTGAGTGCGGACTGGCAATCGCTGGCTTCATAAATTTTATGCTGGGTAGAGGCTAGCGAAATTTTAATCAGCTGGCGTATATCGTCTTGATCTTCAACAATCAAAATCACTTTTTCTGGGCGCACAATATCAGGCTCAGTTGACTGGATGCTTGAATTTTGGTGGTGAGTACGGCTCATAAATTTTTTGTAAATGAAAAATCTTTATAAAAAATGGATAGATATAAAAATACTAATTTAAGTATTCGAAATTTTATTATATTTTTTATCTAATTGATATCATTTATACAATTTATTTATACATTTTTAATTATTTTTATTATGTTGCAATCGTAAATAACGCATTGATTTATCTAGCACCTTGTTGAAGCGCGATTAGCCGGCAGCTTAATCGTTAGCAGATTGCGGGTTATGGTAGGCTAATATGCGAAATCGTATTAAAATGCTGCCTGATTAGTTCTTTAACACGCCTTATTCATTGAAATATTTGTATGCTGGTTTTGCCTGCAAATGATTTGATATAGGCAAAGCACCTTAATAGATTCGAGAAAATATGCATCCTATGCTCACCAACGCAGTAAAAGCTGCACGCCGCGCTGGCAATATTATTACCCGTGCCTCAGAGGATATTGGCTCACTTAAAATTCAAACCAAAACCTATAACGATTTTGTTACTGAAGTTGATAAGGCGGCAGAACAAGCGATTATTGAGACCTTAAAAGAGCTTTATCCTACCCATGGTTTCTTGGGCGAAGAAAGTGGCGAATCGAATATTCAGTCAGACTTTATTTGGATTATTGACCCACTGGATGGCACCACTAATTTCTTGCATGGTTTGCCACAATATTGCATTTCCATCGCGCTGCAAGAGCGTGGCGTATTGACCCATGCCGTGGTGTATGACCCAAATCGCAATGATTTATTTACCGCTACCAAAGGTCGCGGTGCATTTTTAAATGACAAACGTATTCGCGTGACACAACGCACTAAACTGCAAGAATCAATTATCGGTACTGGTTTTCCATTCCGAGACTTTACCCATTTAGATACCTACTTAGCCATGTTGAAAGACATGATTAAAAAAACGACCGGCATTCGTCGCCCTGGTTCTGCCGCTTTAGATTTAGCTTACGTGGCCTGTGGTTGGTATGATGGTTTTTGGGAGATTGGTCTATCGACTTGGGATATTGCCGCTGGTGGTTTAATTGTGCAAGAGGCGGGTGGTATTGTAGGTGATTTTGAGGGTAATGAATCTTGGCTAAAAACTGGCAATATTGTGGCCGCTAACCCAAAAGTATTTGCACAAATGCTACAAACCTTGACGCCACATTTAACTGACAATCTAAAAAGCCCGAAATAAACGGCAATCACTCAATTTTTGCAGGGTATAGGCCAACTCCCATATGCAACCCGAAGGTTTACTTGCTTCTGAGTTAGCGCATCACACCCCGATGATGCGCCAGTATTAATGTTAAAAAATTAACTTATTGATTTAATAATAAATAAAACTTAATTCTAAAGTTAAAATTTTAATTAGGCTTCATATGGGCTACTTATTTGTTTAAGCTTGGCTGCAACGGCAAACAGCGCATTGGACACGGCTATTTGGCTCAACTTCCTTAACTGAAGTGCTGCAAACCTCACAGATGAAGCCTGACATTGCTGCAGAAAATTCCTGCATTGCTCTAATCTTACTAAGTAGCAGTTCGTCTATATTTGATGACATATCAACCATAATGTACAAGCGTTGTTGATGACTCATTGCTCCATTTATAAAAACAGTCGCTTTTTCTGTAGTGGGATCATCTTCAGCTACGGCAATTTCATGCTCAGAGAGATAATGATCTAGGCTTTCCATGAAAGCTGCAATAATTTGTAGCCAACCTTCGCCGCATTCAAAGAAATTTTCTTCTTTGTAACCCCATCTCAATCTAACCTCTTTGCTAGTTGATGATGCTTGATTGTTAATGGCAATACCTAATGCATTCAAAATGGATGAATGAAACAAATGCGGTCGTTTCTCCACCAGTGAAATTTCTGTCTGTTTTCTCATGTGAACAAATCCCTTCTTAATATTACATGTTATAAAAAACCCATACGTATTTTGGATTGGCCAGCATCGCGAGCACGGATGTCAGTTGGATTGATTGTTGCATTCCCACGTACAGCGGCCTTACCTAAAGCGAGTAGCAATAAATTACTGGCTTCACGTGGACTATGTGCAGACAAACGTTCAATGACTTGATCATCTAGTTTTTTTGCAAATTTGTGTCCCCATGGATTTCCTTGCAAAATTTTCCTGTAAATGCTCTGTAGCACGTTTGGCACATGCTCCTTCGATGGAGCTCTAATATAGACAACATTAAAACGCGACCTCAAGGGCTCGCTCAATTTTTCTAGGTCATTAGCGGTGGCAATCCACAAAATGCGGCTGCAATTTACGCGTAACAGTAATGCTTCATCTCTAAAGCTTGCGGAACTTTCTTTTTCTAGTAGAGACAGCATGACTGGTTCCATAGGTGTCATGTAGTGACCGGCCATCTTGTCAACTTCATCAAGCATAATGAGCGGATTAGCTGTTTGTGAGGATGTGATCGTCTTGAGTATTTCACCAACATGTCCTGATCCCCATCCAAGCGACAGGCCGACCAGAACCGACGCTGTTGACATTGTTCCCACATCAATTCTTCTAAAGTAGACGCCAAGAATGTTAGCGAATGCCTGTGCAAAGGCCGTTTTACCGACGCCTGCTGGCCCCAATAGTAAAAGAGGTTGCATTTGAAACCAATCTTTACCAGCCAGTTTAGAGA
>JAIPCR010000013.1 GCA_021738125.1 Sulfuritalea sp. | reverse complement strand
TGGTGGGGCGCCATTGAAGGGTCAACCTCTGCCACAGTAGACCGCAACGGCATGATCAACTTGCCACAGTTAGGCCAAATTGCCGTGGTGGGTGTGCGCTACCAAAACCTGCAAGCGCATTTGAAAAAAGCCTTCAGCAAAAATTTCCGCAATTTTGAATTGGATGCCTCATTAGGCAAACTGCGCTCCATCCAAGTGTTCGTGGTGGGGCAAGCGAGCAAGCCAGGTAGCTACACCCTAAGTTCACTCAGCACCTTGGTCAACGCCATTTTTGCAACCGGCGGTCCATCGGTTAAAGGTTCCATGCGCCACATTCAATTAAAACGCGGTGGCAAGGTAATCAGCGACTTTGATATGTACGATTTATTGCTCAAAGGCGATAAATCCAAAGACGTGCAATTGCTATCCGGTGACGTGATTTACATTCCAGCAATAGGCGCCATGGCCGCCATATCCGGCAGCGTTAACACGCCTGCCATCTATGAGCTAAAAGGCGACGACAGCTTGGCCGAGCTGATTAATTTGGCCGGCGGTTTAACCAATGTGGCGTCGGGTAAAAAGGTTACGGTAGAGCGCATACACGACCGTCAGGTGCGTAAGGTCGACGAATTCCAGTTGGATAAAAACGGCTTAACCAAATTAATGCGTGATGGCGATTTGGTCAAAGTGCTGGCCATATCGGCCGAGTTTGATAACGCCATTACCTTGCGCGGCAACATCGCCGGTTCACAAGCCGGCAGAAAGCCATGGAAAGCCGGCTTGCGCATTAAGGACATCATTCCAAATAGAGCGGCTTTGATTACGGACAGCTATTGGGTTAGAAAAAATCAATCCGACAAAACCAACGATGCCGCTTGGTTTAAGAATAATCAAATCAAGCCAAGCAGCGATACCGTCTGGTTTAAAAAGAACCAAATAGACACCAAGAAAATGGAAGACGACGCGGCAGCCGATCAAAAAAATAATCCAAACAAAACCGACGCGGAATTGGATGCCGATTCAACTAAAAACGGCGGCATGGATGCCAATGATAGAAAGAAAGCAAAATTACTCGAAGAAGAGGAAGCGCAGCAACATCAAAAATTGGTTGAGCGCGTGCCGGAGATCAATTGGGATTACGCCACGGTAGAGCGCTTGGATAGAAAAGACTTAAGCACCAAGCTCATTCCCTTTAATTTAGGCAAAGCCTTGCAGGGCGATGCCGAGCATAACCTTGCACTGCAAGCTGGCGACATCGTTACCCTTTTTTCTAAAGACGACATACAAGTGCCGTCCGCTAAAAAGAACAATTACGTGATTTTGGAGGGCGAAGTGACGAGCCCTGGTGTGTATCAAGTGTTGCCCGGGGAGAAATTGCGCCAATTGGTTGAGCGCGTCGGTGGCCTCACCCCCGAAGCTTACCTTTTCGGTGCGGAGTTTTCGCGTGAATCAACCCGTAAATTCCAGCAAAAAAGAATGGACGACATGTTGGCACAAATGGATGCCGAAATTCAGCGCACCATGACCAGACGTACCGCCGCCGCCTTAAGCCAAGACGTGGCTAACTCAGCCGTGACGGATGCCGAATCGCAAAAAGTCATGATCAATAAACTGAAAAAAATAAGGGCCACCGGCCGCATCGTGTTGGAAATGCCGGTGTTTGCGGAAGAGCTGAAGAACGTGCCGGAACTGGAGTTGGAGGACGGCGATCGTTTCTATGTGCCATCCAAACCCTCTACCGTAACGGTCATGGGCACGGTGTATAACCAAAATGCCTTTATATATAAAAAAGGCCTAACGGTGTCCGATTACGTATCTAAAGCCGGTGGCGCAACGCGCGACGGCGACGACGGCGAAATCTATTTAATCCGTGCAGACGGCTTGGTGTACAGCAAGCGTCAAGGGTCCATGTTTGGCTTCGGCGGCGGATTTGATGGCCGTAAAGCCATGCCGGGTGACGCCATTGTCGTCCCGGAAAAATTGGAACGCTACAACCTCACCAAAGAGCTTAGGGATTGGTCACAAATCTTCTTCCAGTTTGCGATTGGTGCAGCCAGCATGAAAACCATAGGCGTATTTTAGCTAAGGGCGAACGATGCAAACTCCAGAAAACAATTTGCCAGCTCACAGCCAACGCAGTAATGACGATGAAATCAACCTGATGGACATCATGTTGGTTATCGCCAAATACAACCGTTTCATCATGGCGTTTACCGCCGTGTCGATTGTGTTAGCTTTAATTTACGTCATGCTGCAGCCTTTTTCTTATACGGCTAAGACCGTGATTTTGCCACCACAAACCAAGAGTGATTCTTCCATGGGTGCGCTGCTAGGCAATTTGGGTGGATTAAATGCTATGCCAGGTGCTAGTGCGCTAGGTTTAAAGAACTCCAGCGATATGTATTTGGGTATGTTAAAAAGCCGGACATTAGCGGACCGTGTGATTATTAAGCTAGACCTGCAAAAGCACTATAAAACCAAAACCTTGACCAAAACACGCGAGGTGTTGAAGTACGCTAGCAATATTGCAGCGGGTAAAGACGGGTTTATTACAGTGGAATACACCCACAGCGACCCTCTTATGGCAGCCAGCATTGCCAATGCGTATATTAAAGAGTTGGATGGCTTAAATTCAACGTTAGCCGTGACAGAAGCAGCAAAGCGTAGATTATTTTACGAAAAGCAAATTAAAGAGACCGGTGTCAGTTTGTCTCAAGCCGAAGCGGCCATGAAGCAAACGCAAAGAAAAACCGGTTGGTACGAATTCGGTGGCTTTGATGTAGCCATGGCGGGCGGAGGAGCCGGCGGTGGCGGTGCAAGCTTGATGTCAGGAGGTGCGCGTGTTAATGCCTCTGTGCTAATGAAGGTGGAAGAAATCCGCGCACAAATCACTTTGAAAGAGCTTGATTTAGCAAGCAAACGTGCTTACATGACCGAGCAAAACCCGGAATACGTCCGTAGCCTTGCAACTCTGGCTGCGCTAAAGGCCAACTTAACCAAGCTTGAGGGCAGCACCAATGCATCAGGCGCGGATATTAAAGTGCCTGTCAGTCAATTGCCCGATACCGGCTTTGCTTATATACATCAAATGCGCGATCTTAAATACAAGCAAAGTTTGATGGAGCTATACAGTAAGCAGTTTGAGATGGCGAAGATGGACGAGGCGAAGGAGTCGCCCTTGGTGCAAGTGGTGGATAAAGCCGTGCCGCCTGAAGAGCGTTCATCGCCTAAGCGCGCGCAAATGATGGTGATTGCAACCTTGCTTGCTTTGGTAATCAGCATCATGTTGGGTTTCATCATGAACGCCCTAGACACCGCCAAGCAAAAACCTGAATCGGCCGAACGTTTAAATCTATTGCGTCGCTATTTGCAGCGCGGCAAATAAAAACCTGGCATGTCGTCGATTGATTCGGTGGCAGACAAGCCACTTGCTGAAAATTGGTATGTGATACACACCAAACCGCGCCAAGAGCAACGGGCCTTAAGCAATTTGCAACAGCAGGGCTACCAATGCTATTTGCCCATGATAGCCATAGAAAAGCTCACCCGTGAGCGCCTTAATGTTATTCAAGAGCCGCTCTTCCCCCGTTATTTATTCATCAGCTTGGATGCCAGTCGTTATGGCCAAAATTGGTCGCCCATTCGCTCTACTTGGGGCGTGAGTAGCTTGGTAAGCTTTGGCAGTGAGCCGGCCAAAGTCAACACTGGCTTAATCGATTTATTACGTAAGCAAGAGCAAGGCTTAAGCGACGATCCGCAACGCTTATTCAGCGTAGGTGAAAGCCTGCTTGTGGCACAAGGGCCTTTCGCTGGTCTGCAAGCCGTCTACCAAATGGCCAGCGGAGAGAACCGCGCCATGGTGCTCATTGAACTCATGGGTAAATCTGCTCAGATGCAAATTGCCCCTGCCAGTCTTCGTAAGGTTGGCTAAATTTTATCTCTAGTCGTAATAAATTTCGACCCACAACAAACCTTTTCTCACTTCGGCGTAGGTCGGGCTTAAGCCCGACGAATTGAAGATTTAGTTCACGAATTAGGTCTTTTGGAGTAAAAAGTTTTAAATCTTAAGTGATTTTCGTAGATGCATATTTCATATGCCTATTAAATTGCAGATATTTTCAAACTCATATTGAAAATATCCCTTTAAGATAATGTCCTTTTGTAATCTATTTGCTGAATTGGACCATTTTTCAAATATTTCTCCACCACTTACACCTCCACAATAAATTATTTTTGCCTGAGTTTTTTTTAATGGCTCCCAAATATGACGATCACTCTCTTTTGGATTAACACCTATTACATAGATTTCTTTGGCTGAGTTGCAAAGGCTTGCCCATTTTTGTTTTTGCTCTTTAATGAAATTGGTTCCAGATGTAACCCTTTTTTCTGGTTCAAAATAACTCATGACTGGTGGAAAAGAGTCATGATCAATTTTCTCTTTAAACTGACTTTCATCATTAATTGAGTATATATCTCCGATAGTTGTTAATCCAGTTCCGGCAAATTCCACCCCAAGATCTATTGCAGATGCGGCATCGCAGAAAATATTGCAACATCCATGCGGTAAGCATATGTCCAAATCATAACCTGATTCTGAAATAGCTAATTCCAGTAGTCTTTCGTAATTAAGTGATGCCAAGCCTATAGAAATATTGTTATTCTTTATTTTTTGGCAGAGCTGTTTGTATAAACTGTGATTAGAGAGCTTGAATTGAAAAAAGAACTCGGCCATGGATCTTTGAAGAGGTGGAAGTTTATTGGCATATGAATTTATAAGAGCTTTCATCCCTTCCTCAAAATCATTTTGAAAGATGCTATTGATTTTTTGAGGGATTGAGCCCCAATGTTTAGGATCAAATTCGACTAAATGTTTAAATAACTCCGTTCCAAGTGGAGGCGTATCATGTTCTGCTGATCCATGGCTGGCACCAGCTCCGAATAGTATGACAATACTAGGATTTCGGTTTTTTGACAGATTGATCGTATTTGATAGGATATTTTTACAATTGGGGCAATGCTCACCTAATGGCACGCTAGGTCTTATTACCATGGACTTTCCAGCCCCAATTATTAAATTATACCCACCGCTGATGGTTACACTACTTTCCACGCAATTTTCAGCTCGGCTATAGTACCTTCTTTTGCATAAACTGCAGATTGATCTCAAAGCGATTCTTTTTTTGTAATTGATTTATAGAATAACAAATATATATTAGCTGATTAATACCCGTAGATTTAAATCCATTCCTTAAAGTTTTGGAAACGAGCATAAAAATCTAGGCAAAAAATAAGCGCAATGCTATAGTTGTTCAAAGTTGTACAGCCTTTAAATAACGCACTAAATTCAATAGCACCACCCGCCCGACTGATGGCAACACGGTAGGGCGGTAGCGTGCCAAAAACCGGCCCTATCCATTCATGACCCGTCAAAAACAATTGCAGGAAGACACGCACTTTAGGGTGCTCAGTTTGCTTGAAAGCCAACCTGAACTAAATCAGCGCCAGATGGCTAAGGCCTTAGGCGTGAGCTTGGGAGGGGTAAACTATTGCTTGCGTGCTTTAGTTGCTAAGGGCTTGGTGAAGATGCATAACTTTCAAGAGAACGACAATAAGTTAGGCTACGCTTATTTGCTCACCCCTACTGGCCTAGCTGAAAAGCTTGCTTTAACCAGCCACTTTTTACAACGCAAGCAACAAGAATACTTGGCTTTAAAAGCCGAGATTGAGGCTTTGCAAAAAAGCGTGAATAAGCAGGTTTAAAGATTTAATTTAAATAAATTGTATTAAAAGTAAATTTAAGAAAAGATAAGAAAGAAGGGTAACTAATGAAACTCGCGATTATAGGCTTAGGTTATGTCGGTTTACCGTTAGCAGTGGAGTTTGGCAAAAAGCGCCAGGTGGTTGGTTTTGATATCAATCAAAAGCGCATAGACGAGCTTAAATCCGGCGATGATTTTACTTTGGAAACCACAGCTGAAGAACTACACGATGCGAAGTTGTTGAGCTACACCACCAACTTAGAAGATTTGCGCGATTGCACGTGTTTTATTGTGACGGTGCCCACTCCCATTGATGAGCACAAACGCCCGGATTTAACGCCGCTGATTAAAGCCTCTGAATCGGTCGGTAAGGTGCTAAAAAAAGGCGATATTGTTATCTACGAATCCACCGTTTACCCTGGTGCCACGGAAGAAGACTGCGTGCCGGTATTAGAGAAATTTTCCGGATTAAAATTTAACCAAGATTTTTTCTGTGGCTACAGCCCTGAGCGTATTAACCCAGGTGACAAAGAACACCGCGTGACCACCATTAAAAAAGTCACCTCCGGTTCCACTCCAGAAATCGCCGATAAGGTGGACGCGCTTTACAACGAAATCATTACTGCGGGCACACACAAAGCATCCAGCATTAAAGTGGCCGAAGCGGCCAAGGTAATAGAAAACACCCAGCGGGATTTAAACATTGCTTTAATTAATGAGTTGGCCCTTATTTTTAACAAGATGGGCATAGACACCGAATCGGTTTTATTGGCTGCCGGTAGCAAGTGGAATTTCTTGCCTTTCCGTCCGGGTTTGGTGGGCGGCCATTGCATAGGTGTAGACCCGTATTATTTAACCCATAAAGCACAGCAGATAGGCTACCACCCAGAGATTATTTTAGCCGGCCGTCGATTGAATGACAGCATGGGTGCTTATGTGGTGGCGCAGTTGGTGAAAGCCATGATGCAGCGGCGCATTCAAGTAGACGGTGCGCGCATCTTAGTAATGGGCCTGACCTTTAAAGAAAACTGCCCGGATTTGCGTAACACCCGTGTGGTGGATATTGTGGCGGAGCTGAAAGAATACAACTGCCAAGTGGACGTGTACGATCCATGGATATCGGCAGAGGAGTCCGAGCACGAGTACGGCATCACACCGATAGCAAAGCTGCCTGCAGGTGAGTATGACGGTATTATCGTGGCGGTTGCACACCACCAGTTCAAAGCCATGGGTGAAGCAACCATCCGTGCCTTGGGTAAAAAAGCCCACGTGCTGTACGACCTAAAATACATCCTGCCGGCCGATGCCAGCGATTTGCGATTGTAAATGAGCCAAATTAGCGCCTATGAAACTTTAAAAGCACGGCTCATGAATGAGCAACACACCTGGCTGATCACTGGTGTGGCTGGCTTTATTGGCAGCAACTTGTTGGAGACGCTGCTTAAGCTTAACCAGCGCGTAGTGGGTTTGGATAATTTTGCCACTGGTCATCAGCATAATCTAGACGAAGTGCAAATCCTAGTTCAGCCAAGTCAATGGGCTAACTTTAGCTTTATAAAGGGTGACATTCGCAACTTGAATGATTGTCAAAAAGCCATGACGTTTTACCATTCTGGCGCAGGCGATTATTCAAGTAACGATAAAGGCATCGCAGTTGAATACATTCTGCATCAAGCTGCATTGGGCAGCGTGCCCCGGAGTGTGGAGGACCCAATAAGCACCAACAGTGCCAATATTACGGGTTATTTAAATATGTTAGTTGCTGCACGCGACGCTAAGGTGAAGCGCTTTGTCTATGCCGCCAGCAGCTCCACTTATGGCGACCATCCAGATCTACCAAAAGTGGAAGATAAAATAGGCAGGCCCTTGTCGCCCTATGCAGTAACAAAATACGTCAACGAATTGTATTCCGATGTGTTTGGCAAAACCTATGGTTTGCAAAGCATGGGGTTGCGCTACTTCAATGTATTTGGCCCACGCCAAGATCCCGATGGCGCATATGCCGCGGTGATTCCAAAGTGGATAGCAAGCATGATCAAAGACGAACCGGTGTACATTAATGGCGACGGTGAAACCAGCCGCGATTTTTGCTTCATAGAAAACGTATGCCAAGCAAACCTGCTGGCTGCTACCTCTGAAAATGCCGCAGCAAATAACCAAGTATACAACGTGGCCGTGGGTGATCGCACCAGCTTAAATGAGCTTTATGAGCAATTGCAGCTTAACCTGGCGCCTATCTATGCCCATCTAAAACAAGCTAAGCCTGTTTATCGAGACTTTAGAGGCGGTGATGTACGGCATTCGCTAGCGGATATAAATAAAGCCAAAACCTTGCTGGGTTACCAGCCTAAACACCATGTGGGTGATGGCTTGAAGTCGGCGATGGCTTGGTATGTAAATCATCTAGCAAATTAGATGGCTTAAAAAAATGAAAGAAAATCAAGCTATAAGTAGTCTTTTAAAACGCCTTTGGCATCATGTTAGCCTACGTCGCCGTGGTCAATTTGGCTTGCTGTTGGTGTTGATGCTCTTAGCATCATTTGCTGAGATTGTTAGTATTGGAGCAGTCTTGCCTTTTTTAGGTGCGCTCACTTCACCTGAACGTATTTTTAATTTACCTACTTTTCAGCCTTTTATTAAGTTATTAAAACTTACAGAAGCGAGCCAACTCATCCTGCCGCTAACTATTGCTTTTGCAGTTGCCGCATTAATTGCGGGGGGCATGAGATTATTATTGCTGTGGGCCACTATGAGGCTTTCTTATGCTGCTGGTGCAGATATAAGTCTTAGTGTATATAGCCGTACACTTTATCAACCGTATTCCGTCCATTGCTCCCGAAATAGTAGCGAGATTATTAATGCTATTTCAAGTAAAACTGGCAATGCCATTAACTCCATTATAAATATTCTTAGCTTAATTTCATCCAGTATTATTCTTGCCGCAATACTTTTTGCCTTGTTGGTCTTAGATCCCATCATTGCATTACTTGCTTTTGGTGGATTCGCATTAATATACGCATTCATCATTAGTTTGACTCGTAGTAAATTGCAAAAAAATAGTGAGATTTATGCGCGAGAATCCACTCAAGTTATCAAGTCGTTGAATGAAGGTTTGGGAGGAATCCGGGATGTGCTTATTGATGGTAGTCAAGCAGCCTATTGCCAGATTTATAGTAATGCTGATATCCCTCTGCGCCGTGTTCAAGGCGACAATATGTTCATTAGCTCAAGTCCTCGTTATGCAATGGAGGCTTTAGGTATGACGCTCATTGCTATGCTTGCATATTTCCTAGCACAACAACCAGGCGGAGTAGCTAAAGCGCTTCCCATTCTTGGCACATTGGCATTAGGTGCTCAGCGATTATTGCCAGTACTTCAACAAATTTATTCATCGTGGACAAGCATAAATGCTGAACAGGCGTCGTTGCGAGATGTAATTGAGTTGCTTAATCAGGAAATGCCAAGTTATGCCAATGAACCTGAGGTAAAACCATTGATTTTCTTAAATTCGATTAGCTTTAACGATGTTAGCTTTAGTTACGATTCAAAAATCCCATTTGTTTTGAAGCGTATTAACCTCAGGATATTGAAGGGGAGTCGTGTTGGTTTTATAGGTGAAACTGGCAGTGGTAAAAGTACCCTTTTAGACATCCTCATGGGGTTGCTGTCTCCGACTGATGGTGCATTGGAGATTGATGGTCAAGCAATTACACCCGCTAACTGCCGAGGATGGCAAGCCCATATTGCACATGTTCCGCAAGTTATATTTTTAGCGGATAGCACTATAGAAGAGAACATTGCCTTTGGCGTGCCTAAAGATAAAATCGACCACGAGCGAGTAAGAATAGCTGCAAAACAAGCACAAATTGCCGCAAGCATCGACGGGTTGCCGGAGAAGTACCAAACTTTTGTTGGGGAGCGAGGTGTTCGCCTTTCTGGAGGACAACGTCAGCGCATAGGTATTGCGAGAGCTTTGTATAAGCAAGCGAATGTGATTGTCTTTGATGAAGCGACTAGTGCGCTTGATAATGCAACAGAGTCTGCAGTCATGGATGTTTTAAATGCCCTAAGTGAAAAATTAACCTTGCTTATTATTGCTCATAGGTTATCAACGCTAAAAAACTGTACCCACATTTTTGAAATTGGAGAAGGATCCATTAAGCGTCAAGGTTGTTATAAAGATATAGTAAATGAAAATAAATAGGTACAAGTAATACATGGTTAATAAGATGGAAGTTATAGTAGTTGGCGGAGGTATTATTGGTCTAGCTACGGCACTAAATATAATGCAAAGTAGGCCTAAAACGCGCCTAGTTTTAATAGAGAAAGAAAAATCTGTTGCGCAACATCAAACAGGACGGAATAGCGGCGTTATTCATTCAGGTCTTTATTATAAGCCAGGCTCTTTAAAAGCCATTAATTGTCGAGTTGGATATAAAAAAATGCTCAAATTTTGCCTCGATTATTCTATTCCACATGACATATGCGGAAAGATTGTCGTGGCTACATCGAAAGCTGAATTGCCTCGTTTGGATGAATTGCATCGGCGTGGAGTGGCAAATGGTCTAAATGGGCTGCGATTTTTACAGCCTAACGAAATTGGTGAAATTGAACCTCATTGCAGAGGCCTTCGTGGATTACTTGTGCCGCAAACAGGGATTGTCGACTACGTTGAGGTGGCAAATAAGTATGCAGAATTGCTAACTAATATGGGCGCTGAAATTGTTTGTGGAGAAACTATTGTTGACATAGTCCGACACGGAAATCTGGTTGAAGTTTTAGGGAATAAGAATACTTGGACTGGGCGAGTTGCTGTTGTTTGTGCTGGCTTGCATTCAGACCGCTTAGCAAAAAAATCTGAGCCTAACTTGCCCTTACGAATTTTACCTTTTCGAGGTGAATACTATCAGTTCACTGCATCAGCACCTAAGTTAGTCAATCATTTAATTTACCCAGTACCCGATCCAGCATTTCCCTTTCTTGGTGTTCATTTCACACGCATGGTAGGTGGAGGCGTAGAGTGTGGGCCAAATGCCGTTTTTGCTTTAGGAAGGGAAGCGTATAAAAAAACGGATTTAAACATTCGCGATTTATGTGAGTCGATCGCCTGGCCAGGATTTAGAACGGTGGCAAAAAAATACTGGCGTACTGGTTTGGGTGAATACTATCGTTCCATAAGTAAACAAGCATTTGTTCAAGCGTTACAAAAGTTAATACCAGATATACGCGCGGAGCATCTTGAGGCAGGTGGGGCAGGGATTCGGGCACAAGCCTGTGACCGAGATGGAAATTTAATTGACGACTTTGATATCCGTAAAGACCACAATATAATCCATGTGTGTAATGCACCATCTCCAGCAGCAACTGCATCATTAGCTATAGGACAGAACATTTCAAAAAGTGTAATAGAACTTTTAATCTAAATTTTTAAACATAAGGTAAGAATAATGAGCCAACATTTTTTCAATGAGTATTTTAAATTTATAAGTGATGCGGTTTCATCAATTAGCGATGAAAAACTTATTGCAGTGTCCGATTTGGCCAGAGCGACTGCAAATAATTCAAAAAAAATTATTATAGTGGGTAATGGCGGTAGTGCAGCAATGGCTAGTCACGTAGCGGTTGATTTTACAAAGGTTGCTGGAGTGAGGTCTATAAATTTTAACGAAGCAGATCTCATTACCTGTTTTGCAAATGATTATGGATATGAAAATTGGATTTCTGAAGCACTAAAGGCTTATGCAGATAAAGGTGACCTGCTGATTCTTATAAGCAGCAGTGGTAGGTCGCCAAATATTATTAATGGTGCCTTGCAAGCTAAAAAAATGGGATTAAATATTGTATCACTATCTGGGTTTGGTGGTGACAATCCGTTACGCAAATTTGGCGATATTGAACTATGGCTTGATAGCACAGAATATAATGTTGTTGAAATGGCCCATCATATTTGGTTGGTTGCGATAGTTGATTACATGGTTGCAAAAAAAGGATTCTAAATGAACATTCTAGTCACTGGTAACTTAGGATATATCGGTAGTGTTTTAGTCCCACTACTTCAAATGAAAGGGCACAAAATTGTTGGTTACGACATCGGGTATTTTAAAGAATGTCTTTTAAGTTCGGTAAAAGACGATTTTAAGCAAATTTTTAAGGATATCAGAGATATAGCGTCTACAGATCTGGAAGGCATTGACGCTGTAATTCATCTCGCTGGTTTATCAAATGACCCGCTTGGAGAGATTGCGCCTGGATTAACAGAAGAAATAAATTTCACTGCGGCATTAAAATTAGCAACACTTTCAAAACAAACTGGCGTGAAAAGATTTATTTATGCTTCATCGCAGAGTATGTACGGAGTTTCAGAAACTGATGAAGAGTTAGATGAAGATCTTAGTAATAAGAAACCAGTAACTGCTTATGCAAAAACTAAATGGGATGCAGAGTTGGAGCTTAACAAATTGCAATCAGATTCATTCTTAGTTTGCTCTTTTCGGCCTTCGACGGTGTTCGGGGTGAGCCCACGATTGCGATGTGATATTGTCTTTAATAATTTAGTAGCATGTGCTTATACGACCAATAAGATTGAGATTAAAAGTGATGGTACACCTTGGCGGCCAGTTGTGCATATACGTGATGTATGCGCAGCTTTTATTGCCGGCCTTGATGCACCCAAAGAGTTAGTTGCAGGACGCGCTTTTAATGTAGGTATACCAAATGGTAACTTTACAGTACGCCAACTAGCGGAAGCCGCACAGCGGGCAGTTCCCGGCAGTGAACTTGTGTTTACTGGCGAGCATGGTAATGACTCAAGAACCTATTGTGTCTCATTCAATCGCATTTTGACAGAGCTTAAGGATTACTTTTCACCATCTTGGGACTTAGATCGTGGGGCTGCTGAATTGGTTAATTATTTTAAAGAGATTGAGTTTACGGAGAAGGAGTTTCGTGGATGGAAAACGACTCGGTTAATGCAAATTAATCGCTTGAGTGAGCAGGGTAAGTTAGATGCTAAATTAAGAAGAATCTCATAAATTATGAAATGAAAGGCATGAAAATGCAGCAAAATAACAAGCAGATTTATACGGAAATAAAAGCCTGCAGGCTTTGTTCATCAAAGAACTTGCAGGACGTATTAGATCTTGGTGATCAGCCGCCCGCCAACAGTTTAAGGAAAGGCTTGAATATATCGGTACCATGTGCACCACTAAAACTGCTGCAGTGTGGAGATTGCTCCGCAGTTCAACTTACAGCAACGGTCGAGCCCTCTTATTTGTTTAGTCAATATGTCTGGGTGACAGCAACATCTGCAACCGCACGTACTTATAGTGAAACATATTGCACTGAAGTGCTAAATCGGACTGGAGTTAAATCACCATTTGTAGTTGAGGTAGCCAGCAACGATGGAACATTCCTCAAGCAATTCAAAGAAAAAGGTTGTGGAGTCTTGGGGGTTGACCCGGCTAGTAATATTGCTACTAATGCTAGAAATTCAGGCATACCTACGTTGGCTGAGTTTTTTGATGTAACTATTGCCAAGAAAATTCTAGCAGAATACCAGCGCCCTAATATTGTTATGGCTAGAAATGTCATTCCTCATGTAAAGGAGATCCATTCAATAGTAGAAGGTATGTCATCCTTGATTGATGCTGAGGGCATTGTGGTGATTGAATTTCATTATGCTAAGATAATCGCCGAGGAATTACATTACGACTCAATCTATCATGAGCATTTATTTTACTTTTCAATCAAGTCATTAGCAGCCTTGTTTTCACAGTATGGACTTTATCCATTCGATGTATTTTCTAGCCCAATCAGTGGTGGATCATTGGTGCTATTTTTCTCTAAGCAACACAAAGAACTGTCGACGGCACTAAATCAGTTAATTGAAACCGAAGAACACTCTGGGTTGAATGCGCCAAGTACATGGCAGCAGTTTGGTGCTAAGTCAAAAAAGCATGCCTGTAATTTAAGGGGCATTGTTGCAGAATATGCTAAAAGAGGCCCATTAATTGCTTATGGTGCATCCGCACGCAGTTCCACTCTAATGAATTTTGCGGGGTTATCGAGCAGTCAGATTGAATGTGTGATCGACCGCAACCCTATCAAGCATGGCTTATACACGCCAGGTACAAATATACCTATTGTTTCTTATGAAGAAGGTCTTGCGAAACTTGATGGAAAACATCTTCTGTTACTAGCTTGGAATTTTGAAGAAGAGATCGTACAGGATTTACGCGCTAGTGGCTTTAATGGTGACATTATTGTACCTCTTCCAAATGAGGTGCACATTAGATGAAGTTTTCTCATCAATTTATTGAAGGCGTAATTCTAATAAAACCAGATGTTTTTGAAGACAGTCGAGGTGCATTTCGTCGCACATTTTGTGCTAAAGAATTTAAAGAAAATGGTATAAATCTTTCAGTTTGTCAGGGGAATATCTCCGAAAATACAGATCAATATACGATGCGCGGATTTCACTATCAAAAGAGCCCGAGTAGTGAATCTAAAATTCTAACCCCTGTAAGTGGTGGAATTTATAACGTACTGATTGATCTTCGACCAACCTCGTCAACGTTTCTAAAATCGATTGCACTCAATGTGTCTTCTGCTCTTAGAGAGTCATTGCATGTCCCTGCTGGCTGTGCTAATGCATTCCTAACATTGGAGGGCAATACGGTGGTGCACTACTACATGGGGGATTACTTCAAACCAGAGTCTTATTGTGGTTTTAGGTACAACGATCCTTACTTTAATGTGCAATGGCCACATGAGGTTAGAGTTATTTCAGACCGAGACAAAACTTTCCCTGATTTTTCAATAGAAAATTTATGAGAATAATCGTTACAGGGGCGTCCGGATTTATAGGACAGAAGCTTTGTTGTGCATTGCTGGAACGTGGCCATGAGATAGTTGCTTTATGTCGTACAGGCATTTTAGTTAATGCCGATCACATAAGATCCTACAGGCATATCCCCTATGTTATCGGCGATCTACTGCCGTTAGAGGTCGAAAAATTTTCGCCAGAAGCTCTTGTTCATTTAGCTTGGGATGGTATTCCAGATTTTTCTCAAGATAAGTGCATAGATAATCTTGAGTCGCAAATTCGTTTTTTTAAACAGACTGAAAAGTTTACTAGATTAAAAAAAATTGTTGGTGCAGGCACTTGTCGTGAATATGGTTTCAAGCAGGGGGCTTGCATTGAAAGTGACTGTATAAAACCGGATAGTTATTTTGCGTGGGCAAAACAAGCCTTGTCGGAGTTTTTATCGATTTTCTGCCAGCAGAAGCAGATTTTATTAGTATGGTTTAGGATATTTTATATTTATGGACCAGGACAACGCAATGAGTCGCTAATACCTTCACTTATTCGAGCTAACAACTCGAAACAATTCCCAGATATCAGAAATCCTGTCGCGGCTAATGACTATGTCTATATTGATGATGTAGTGAGTGCATTTGTTAAAGGGATTGAGGATCCGGATTGCCATGGTACATTTAATCTCGGTTCCGGCAATTTAACTACAGTTGCTAAGATTGCAAAAATCGTTGAGCTGATGATGCAAAATGATGAGCAATTTTTAGATCAAAGCTCTTTGAAAATGGATGAATGTGAAACGAATGCAGGCATGTGTGCAGACATTACACTCGCATCACATCAACTCAACTGGTCGCCACAGATTAGCTTATTTGAAGGTATTAGACGTTCCATAAGGGCATCTTTGTAATGATAAGAAAGGCAGCAATTAAGCAAGCGGTGATTTTGTGTGGGGGGCTTGGCACAAGACTACGCCCATTAACTAACCATCTGCCAAAACCCATGGTAATTGTGAATGGCAGGCCATTCTTACATAACCTTTTAGAACAATTGTCAGGACAAGGACTATCACACTTTGTTTTGCTTATAGGGTATTTTGGTGAAAAAGTATCAGAATATTTCGGGGATGGCTCGCAATTTGGGTGGTCGATCAGTTATTCAATGGGGCCGGTCGAATGGGATACTGGAAGGCGCGTTTGGGAGGCTCGTGATTATTTAGAGGCTCAATTTTTGCTTCTATATTCTGATAACTTTATTCAGTTCAATGTTCTAAAATTAATGAAACTATATCAAAAGTTAGCTACCCCCATTTCACTAATATTGGCTCCAAAACTAAATGGGAATATTAAAGTTTTGGAAGATGGCCGCATAGAAGCCTATGATAAAAATAGAAATGGTGAAGGTTTTGATTTTGTAGAAGTTGGTTACATGATTATTGAGAGAGATAAAGTTTTAAGAGATTTCCCTAATTATCAGGACTTTCCAGATTTTAGTTTCTCAATGGTATTGCAAAAAATGGCTCAGCAACAAAAAATTGCTGGTCTTATTGTTCGTGATGCTTATCACAGCATATCTGACCCAGATAGGCTGGCGCTAATGAATGATTATTTAACACCGAAGAAAATTCTCCTTATTGATCGAGATGGCACGATAAATGAAAAAGCTCCAAGAGGCGATTATATTAAGTGCTGGGATGAATTTAAATGGATTCCTGAAACGCGTCATGCGCTTATTAAACTTTCGGCTGTTGGCTTTAAATTCATTGTAATTACCAACCAGGCAGGGATAGCTCGAAAAATGATAAAGCCAGAAGCGCTTGAGGACATTCATCGAAAGATGATTGCCGATTTGGCTAGCGTTGGTGTTGAAGTGTTAAAAGTTTATATGTGTCCAGACCATTGGGATGAAAATTCTTTTATGCGAAAACCAGCCCCAGGCATGTTTTTTATGGCGGCGAAAGAGTTCAACTTAAGGATGGATCGTTGCCTTTATGTAGGTGATGACGAACGAGATTGCATAGCTGCTGAAAACGCTGGTTGTGGCATGGTGTATCTTAACGGTGATGATAAACCACCTAAACTGCAAGAATTTCCAAGCTCATTTTTCATGGCTAAAACATTGCAAGATTCAATTCACCACATAACAGATACCTATGATGAATGGGAGTCACGTGTATGATTATTCAAAATAAGCGCGTTCCAAGGGCGGTTACTACAATTACACCGCAAAGAATTAGCTTTGTAGGAGGCGGAACTGATTTGCCATCCTTTTATAAAAAATATGGCGGGGGAGTCATAAGTTCAGCGATTAATCAGTATGTCTATGTGACGGTTAAGCAACACAGTCCACTTTTTGAAGAGGCTTATAGGTTAAGTTATTCTAAGACGGAACATGCGCACACTATTGATGCTATTGAAAATAGCATAGCACGTGAATGTCTAAGGCTTGTGAAAGTTGACCCTCCACTTTATATTGCAACAGCCGCAGACTTGCCTGCATCATCTGGCTTGGGGTCTTCTAGTAGCTTTGCGGTAGGCTTACTAAATGCACTTCATTTTTTGAAGGGTGAGCGAGTATCGCCAGCTCAGCTTGCAGAAGAAGCATGTGAGGTGGAGATTAATATTCTAGGCAATCCAATTGGCAAGCAAGATCAATACGCAGCAGCTTTTGGTGGATTAAATCATATTGTCTTTAAAGAGAGTGGGCGTGTTGAAATTGATCACTTGGTGCTTCAAAATAATTTGATAGAAGAAATATTTGAAAACAGCTTATTAATTTGGACTGGTATTCAGAGGAATGCATCAAGTATTTTGGCTAAGCAAAATAAAAATGTAGAAAAAAAACATGCTAGCTACAAGTTACTTATTAATGATAATAAAAACTGTAAGGAATTGATGCTTAACCCACCTTCTGATTTTTTAAGTCAATTTGGTAGTCTATTAGAAAAAACTTGGCAGACAAAAAAAAGTCTAGAAGGAAGTATAAGCTCAAAAGTAATGGACGAAATGCACGAACAGGTAAAATCTCTTGGTGGGTATGGGGGTAAGTTAAGTGGCGCTGGCGGTGGTGGCTTTTTCTATGAAGTGGTTCCTAAAGAAAATCATGTGGCGTTAATGCAGCTATATGGAAAAAATAGATTTCTAAAAGTGTCTTACGAGCCTTTGGGTTCTCGGTTGTTATCAGAGATATTTTAATTTAGGAATAAGGTGAATTTATTATTTTCTATGGTTAATATTCTTTGTGCCTTCAATGACATCCCCCTCGATTGTAAAAGAAAAAATTGTATATGAAAATTGATTATAATGAAATTTCAGCGAGGGTTGTGAAATCAAGATACGTTCAGCTTATTATAAATGAGTGTATCAGAGAGAAAATGTTCAATATTCCAGTGCATTTGGCGCTGGGACATGAAGCAATTTCCGAAGCGGTTGCAGCGGCAATGCGAAGTGATGATAAATTACTTTGTTCACACAGGAATATACATTATCAGCTTTCTCGTGGTGCGTCACTTTTTGAGATTCTTGAGGAGTTTAAACTTTCAGATAAGGGCCTAGCAAAAGGCAAAGGTGGGTCAATGAATTTGACGAATCCACAAGGTTCAATCGTTTATACGTCGAGCATTCTCGGTAATAATTTATGTGTTGGTGTTGGGGTGGCATTATCAAAACGAATTAAGCAAGAGGAAGGAGTTGTTTTTGTAGTAACTGGAGACGGTGCTATGGAAGAGGGCGCATTCTATGAGGCTATTGAAAATTCTAGGAACATGGATTTGCCTCTGATAATTGTAGTTGAAAATAATAATTGGTCATTGGCATCTAGGATAGAAGATCGAAGAAAATCAATTTATTTGGATCAATTAACATCGAGCCTTGGTGCAAGGTACACTTTTCTAGAAGGAAATAATCCAATACAGTATTATCGTGAGATTGTAGCAGTAAGAGACAGAGTGAATTTGCAGAAAATACCTGAGGTACTGGAGGTCAGGTTGAACACGTTAGGTGGTTGGATGCTTCAAACTGAAGATTTTCCAGATGGCAAGTATGTAAACTACCATGCAGGATTATCTCCAAAAGTGTCATTAGGTAATGGGCCAGTTTTGAATTACGATGAATCTGACCCAGTATATTTAATTAAAGATAGTCTAGGTGAATGCGAATTCGAGCGTTTGTCTGAATCTACAAGGCATTTTTTTTCGGATTATCTGACAGCATGAAGTACGTTTCTTATCTAAATGAGCTATTCAGAGATGAAATAAGTAAACTCGATGAATTTGTTTTATATGGCCAAAACGTTTCTACTGGATCTTGCCTGGGAGGATTAACACGTGGCTTACAAAGAATAAATGGCTGTAATGTTTTTAATACACCAAATACAGAAAATACTCTGGTAGGAATTGGCTTCGGATTAATGTTAGGCGGAACGCCTTCAGCATTTTTCATGAAGCAGCAAGATTTTTTGCTTCTAGGGATTGACCATCTCAGAAATACTAATAATTTTATAAGGCAGCAAGCGCCGTCGACTAGCTTTACAATCGTCAATATTACAATGGATGCTGGCTATGAAGGTATTCAATCTAGCCTGAATAATTTGCCAGATTTTTGTGCAATTGCGAGTTGCGAGGGTTATACGATTTCATCTAAGTTAGAAGCTAGATCTATCATTGGACAGTGTTTTGCAAAACCTGGATTTAGAATTATTTCCGTTAGTCAGCGACTTTTCGGTACGGAAATATTGGATTTCGAGGCGCATATCTCGCAAGCAGATGACTTTGTGATGAAATATCATCAAGGAGCAGATGTCACTATTGCTTGTTTTAACTTTTCATTACCACAAGGTGAAAAGCTTTGTGATCAATTAAGTCAGCTTGGGGTTGAAGCATCTCTCTACAGCATTACTGCAGCACACCCAGTTATCTATAAGTCGATTGTTGAAGATGCAAAAAAAACAGGTCGACTAGTAATAATTGATGATTCGAAATGTTATACCTCGGTCAGTAATCTGCTAGAAATAGAAATGTTGAGGGCTGGTGTCAGTGCTATTTGTAATATTAAGCGAAAAATGACTGAGCAGTCATATCGGCCACTTTCTGAAGAATTTAATGTGGACGTTAATGATGTTGTTCAACAGTTAAACTTGTTAAATTGATTGCAGTCGGTTAAGTTTAAAGCCGGTTTTAAATTTTATAAATAAAAAACTTATAATTTAATTTACTTTTCTAAAAACAGCAGAAATTAAAGGTACTTCATAAAATGTCAAATTTACCCTCCCAAGAATCAATTCAAGCGTCAGCGAAAAAATTCTTTATGGACTCCGTTCAGATGAAGTACTCGTATAATTTTGAGTGGCTTGGTCGTCCAATAATCCAGTACCCTCAAGACATGCTCGCGATGCAGGAGTTAATATGGAAAATTAAACCTGATTTAATTATCGAGACTGGTATTGCCCACGGAGGCTCGCTTATTATGAGCGCATCAATGTTAGCGCTGCTAGACTACTGTGATGCCGCTCAAAACTCTCAGGTAGTTGACCCTGCATCCCCGTGCAGAAAGGTGCTTGGGGTGGATATTGATATTCGTGCTCACAATCGAACGGCAATTGAGGCGCATCCTATGGCGAGTCGAATTGAGATGATACAAGGCTCATCAATTGCACCTGAGATTATTGCAAAAGTTCACCAGCGTGCCAAGGGTAATGCTTGTATTTTGCTTTGCCTTGATTCTAATCATACCCACGATCATGTCTTGGCTGAACTTCAAGCATATGCACCCCTTGTCACGGCAGGGAGTTATTGTGTGGTTTTTGACACAGTTATAGATGATATTCCTGAAAATATGCACGGTGATAGACAATGGGGACCTGGTAATAGTCCAAAGTCAGCTGTGTATGAATACCTCAAAAATCATTCTGAATTTGAAATAGATAAAGAAATTGATGAAAAACTTCTGATTAGCGTTGCCCCAGATGGATATTTAAAGAGATTAAAATAATTACATGCTGTGTGGTGCTGATTAGTTAGCGAACTATTTAGAACTACAGTCATTCTAGTAAGTGCTAGCAATGTCTTAAATGCAATAAATTTATTTGGAGTAATATGAAACGCATATTAGTAACTGGTTCGTTAGGTTATTTGGGAAGTGTCTTAACTAAGTACCTCAATGAAAGTGGATTTCATGTTGTTGGTTTTGATGCTGGGTTCTTTAAGAATGCTTTGCTATATACCCCAACTCTTACGGAAACAACATTTCGTGATGCTCGCACGATTACAGAAGTAGATCTTGAAAATATTGATGCTGTGGTGCATTTGGCAGGTATTTCAAATGATCCTGTTGGAAAACTAGATGCTACTTTGATTTATGACCCGACGCGCGTCTACAGTTTACATATCGCAAAAATGTGTAAAAAAATGGGCATTAAGTTTATATTTGCTTCGAGTTGTTCGGTTTATGGATTAGGAGAGAAAGAGTTTTTAACTGAGTCTTCTACTACGCATCCACAGACATTTTATTCGTTGAATAAACTGCAAATTGAGGGCGACTTGCAATCAATTAGTGATAAAGATTTTTCACCTATTGCCTTACGTTTTGCAACGGTATTTGGGTCGTCACCACGAATTCGCTTTGATGTAGTGATTAACATGTTAACAGGAATGGCCGTTTCCAATCGTTCAATTGTGCTTAACTCAAATGGATTGTCTTGGCGACCAAACTTACACATTCTTGACGCCTGTCAAGCTATACGTTGTGCAATTGAGTTGGACTATCACGCAGGAGAGCTTTTAACATTAAATGTGGGCGATGATGATGATAATCTCCAGGTTCTTGATATTGCAAAAATCATTCAAAAAGTTGTTCCAAATTGCGAATTGAAGTTCTTGTCTGATAACCCTGAGTTAGATAAAGAAGGCTTAATTCGAGACAGGAAAATAAAAGATGGTGGTGACACGCGTACTTATAAAGTTTCATTCGCTAAAATAAAAAAAATAATGCCACATTTCAAATGTGAGTGGAATGTTGAAAAAGGCGTAAAAGATATGGTTGAACTGTTTGAAAACTTACCATTATCTTCGGCGTTATTCAAATCACGTGGTTTTTATCGTCTCCAACAGCTCGAGGATCTTCATTCAGGTGGCTATGTTTCAGATGAATTATTTTGGCTTAAGTCGCAGGAGTCTTAATGCTAGATTATAAAATACCAGAACTGTTCGAGCAGGAAATCCAAGACTGTTTAAAGCGTGCTGATAGCTCGGAAAAACGCCGCCACCCAAAGTTGTTGCATAGTGTAGGTGATGAATTTAATTCTGTTTTTAATTTTATGTTGCAGGACTCTTATATGCAGCCTCATCTTCATCCTGGCGAAGAAAAAATTGAAAGGATTCACCTTATACGAGGTAAGGTTGCAGCACTTTTTTTTGATGATCAGGGTATGGTAAAAAAATGCACCGTGCTGGAAAAAGGTGGAATTGAACTCATTGAAGTTCCAGCATTTACATGGCATACCTACGTCATGCTAACAGACTACGCCGTGACCTACGAAACGATGATGGGTGTATATGAGCCGAAAACATGGAAGACGTTTGCTGACTGGGCGCCAATAGAGGGTGGAAATGCATGCTATGAATACCTTGATTTCTTAAGGAGTAAATGTGTTTAATAGATTTTTTAGAAAGTTATTACCTATATTGTATGCACATAAATTATAAGGGCATTTTGAAGTGAAAATTGCCTAACCAACATGGTATCTAAAAAAGATATTAGTAATAAATTTCACTAGAATTAAATAGGTTATCTCAAGTTTTTTAAATTACAAGAATATACGCGACTTCTCTTACGTAATTTTTCATAAATTTATTCATTTAAATAAATCATCCTAGCTAATTTATAGTATTAATTTTAAATATCAATAATTTTTTAAAGTCTAAAACCTATAAATTTAATTATTAAATAAGGTGCATATGGTAAATCGCATAACAATTATTATTCCTACGTATGAAAGACCTCAATTTATTAAAAGAGCACTTTATTATTGGTCTGCTTATCCTGTGAATGTAATTGTTATTGATGGGTCAAGAGCTCCCTCAGTCAATGCAGATGATTTCATCTTACCTATAAATGTTCAGTACTACCATTTGCCAATATCGATTGAAGAAAGATTCTCATTTGCTGCTAGTAAAATTTCAGGAGAATATGCAGCTTTAATTTCTGATGATGAATTTTTATCATATTCCGCACTAAAAGATGCTACAAATATTTTAGATGATGATGAAGATGTTTCTGCAGTATTAGGCGTAACAATAGGTTTTAATAAAGTAAAAAAACAGTTTTTGTGTTCAATGCTCTATCAATCAGCCGAGCATTTAGATATTACTGGACAAACTGCAAAAATTAGAATTAATCAACGGATTAGAGTTGCTGAAAATTCTATTTTCTACCCTTTAGTTCG
The DNA here is from genome assembly GCA_021738125.1 of Sulfuritalea sp. Lineage (GTDB taxonomy): Bacteria > Pseudomonadota > Gammaproteobacteria > Burkholderiales > Methylophilaceae > Methylotenera. The sequence goes on along the minus strand of JAIPCR010000013.1, from coordinate 8,134 downwards.
AGTTGAAGTGCTTAAGATTGCTTTGAAATTTATAGGTGAATATCACTATTCATGCCCCTATGTAGCTGAGTATCAAATGGAAGCTATCCTTTGTGCTGCTGGTGCTGTAAAAGTAATGCCTGCATTGATGTGGTTTAGAAGTTTTGAAGTTTCTATGATTTCAAATGATCAACACAATAGAGCTATATTATTTTCGAAATGGTTAAATGATCCTAAGAATGTAGAAGATTTAGAAAAACTTAAATTATCAGCTACAGAATATTTTTCAAAATTATCAAAATATGATAAAAGTTTGGATGGATCCCAATTTGTCAATTTTTTTGAAAAGTTTGAAAAAATGGCATTAAAAAGCCGTGCTAATCCATCAAAAATTAAAAGATTCTATACATTAATACCTGAAAATTTAAAAACAGTAATTCGACCTTTAATTCATTTTTTAATTGGTAAATCTCCCTCGGCCTTGCTGCCCCTTTCAAGGTTCCTTGATGACTTAAAGACAACAAATATTAGATTTGACCCGGGTGAAATCAATAGAATTCAGAATATAGTTTTAAGCAACATGAATCTTACCTCTGCATCAAAACTAAATGAGTAGATACCTTATGTTAACTAATTCGTCCATCCTTATTACCGGAGGTACAGGATCGTTCGGCCACACTTTTGTGCCAATGACCCTAGCCAAATACAACCCCCGTCGTTTGGTAATCTACTCTCGTGATGAAATGAAGCAATGGGAAATGGCGAAGCTTTATGGTAACGATGAGAGGGTTCGTTTCTTCATAGGCGACGTGCGGGATAAGGACCGTTTATCAAGGGCGTTAAATGGCATAGATTATGTAGTTCATGCTGCTGCTACCAAGATCGTCCCTACGGCTGAATACAATCCATTTGAATGCGTTAAAACCAATGTGTTTGGCGCCATGAATTTGATTGATGCGGCTATTGATCAAGGCGTTAAGCGCGTGGTGGCTTTGTCTACAGACAAGGCTAGCAGCCCGGCTAACCTTTACGGTGCAACAAAGTTAACCTCTGATAAATTATTTATAGCCGGCAACTCTTACTCCGGCAATAACGACACGCACTTTGCGGTAGTGAGATATGGCAACGTGATGGGTTCGCGTGGTTCGGTTATCCCATTTTTCTTAAGCCAAGCAGATAAAGGTGCATTGCCTATTACTGATGTGCGCATGACTCGCTTTATGATCACCTTAGAGCAAGGCGTTGATTTAGTTTGGCATGCTTTTGAGGACATGGTAGGCGGTGAAATATACGTTAAAAAAATCCCGTCCATGAAAATGACTGATGTGGCACTAGCAGCAGCACCAAACGCCACGCATAATGTCGTCGGTATTCGCCCTGGCGAAAAGCTACACGAGCAAATGATAGGCCCAGAAGATGCGCCACACACTTATGAATACGACGAACATTACAAAGTATTGCCGGCTATTCATGATTGGAGTTTAGACCCAGAGCGCATTAATGGCGGTACGTTAGTTGCGCCAGATTTCACTTACTGCTCAGACAATAATTCGCAATGGATGAGCATTGAATCCTTGCAGGCATGGATAAAGAAAAACCGCGAGCACATAGGTAAAATTTGATGAGTGTAATTCCGTACGGTCGTCAAGAAATTAACCAAGCCGATATCGATGCGGTCATTGACATCCTAAAATCAGAATTCTTGACGCAAGGGCCTGCAGTGCCGGCTTTTGAGAAATCGGTTGTTGATTATTGCGGTGCGCAGCATGCGGTGGCGGTAAACAGTGCGACCAGTGCACTCCACATTGCCTGCTTAGCCTTGGGTGTAGGTAAAGGGGATATTGTCTGGACCACGCCAATCACTTTTGTTGCTAGCGCAAACTGTGCTTTGTATTGTGGTGCAACAATTGATTTTGTTGATATTGATTCACAAACATACAACATGAGTGTTAAATGTTTGGAAGAGAAGTTGGCATTAGCCGAAAAAATCGACAAATTGCCCAAAGTCGTCATCCCCGTGCATTTATGCGGACAACCTTGTGACATGGCAAGTATTTATGCGCTAAGCCAAAAATATGGCTTTCAGATTATTGAAGATGCTTCGCATGCCATTGGCGGAAAATACAAAGGTGAACCTATAGGCAATTGTCGCTATAGCGACATCACTGTGTTTAGTTTTCATCCTGTCAAGATAATCACCACCGCTGAAGGTGGAATGGCCATGACAAATGATGCGCAATTAGCTAAACGCATGCAGTTGCTGCGTAGCCATGGCATTACCCGTGATGAAAATGACATGACGCATACTCCAGATGGGCCTTGGTACTATCAGCAAATTGATCTTGGCTACAACTACCGCATGACCGATTTGCAAGCCGCATTGGGCTTAAGTCAAATGCAGCGACTTGATGAATTTGTAACCAAACGCCACGTCATTGCAAAACGCTACGATCAGTTATTGGCAGATTTGCCTGTCTATACACCTTGGCAACACGAAGATAGCTATTCGGGGTTGCATCTGTATGTCATCCGTTTAAAGTTGACTGAAATCGGCAAAACCCATCGCCAAGTATTCGAAGCCCTTCGTGAATTTGATATTGGCGTTAACCTGCACTACATTCCTGTGTACCATCAGCCATATTATCAAAGCTTAGGATTAAAGACTTACTATTGTTTAGAGGCAGAGCAGTACTATGCTGAAGCTATTAGTTTACCAATGTATCCTAATCTTACAGAAATGCAGCAAGATGCAGTTATTGCTGCGCTAAAAGAGACTTGTTCAAAATGAGAATCGGGGTAATTCCTGCGCGTGGCGGAAGTAAACGAATTCCCCGTAAAAACATAAAAACTTTCAACGGCAAGCCTATGATTGCATGGTCTATCGAGGCTGCCAAGTCTTCTGGTTTATTTGAACGAATTATCGTTTCGACAGACGATGCAGAAATCGCTGAAGTGTCTAAACAGTGGGGAGCAGAAGTCCCTTTTACTAGACCTGCAGAATTATCTAATGACTTTGCCGCAACGACTGAAGTTATTGCACATGCTGCTCTTTGGGGGATAGAACAAGGACTAACGTTAGAATCGGTATGCTGTATTTATGCAACGGCTCCGTTTGTTAAAGTGGAAGATATTAAACGTGGTTGCGAAGCTCTAGATTCGGGCGATTGGGACTATGCTTTTACCGTAGCTGATTTTGCCGCTCCTATCTTTCGCTCATTTAAACAAACTGAGCAAGGTGGCTTGGAAATGTTCTTCCCTGAGCATTTTGGCACACGTTCGCAAGACTTGCCTGTTGCGTTACATGACGCAGGCCAATTCTATTGGGGGCGCCCGGAAGCATGGATACAAGGTAAACGCATCTTTGATAATCGCTCGAAGCCTATTGTCATCCCCCGTTGGCGGGTGCAAGACATTGATACACCAGAAGATTGGGATCGTGCTGAAATTCTTGCATCAGTTATTTTGGGTCGTTAATACAGAGTGGCTAAAATATACATTGCCTTTAGAGTAGATGCATCTAATCAAATAGGCACAGGTCATTTTATGCGTTGCCTCACATTGGCGGATGAGCTTAAAAAGCAGGGTGCTCAAATACGATTCATTAGTCGAAATTTGCCAACACATCTGAGTGTTATGCTTACTGCAAAAGGTATGGAATATTTACCTTTGTCTATAGATGAAGCAGGCGAAGCAGAAGACGACTTAGCACATGCCAGTTGGCTCGGAGCTAGCCAATCCCAAGATGCACAAGCAACAGTTAATGCCTTAGCTAATCACTTATGGGATTGGATTGTTGTAGATCATTACTCATTAGACAGACGTTGGGAGATGGCTGTTAGGCCTTGTTGTAAAAAAATCATGGTCATTGATGATCTTGCAGACCGTCAGCACGATTGTGATATGTTGCTAGATCAGAACTATTATGCAGATATGCAAACGCGCTATATCAGTAAAGTCCCCCCGCATTGCCAGTTATTATTAGGCCCACGATACGCATTATTACGAGAAGAATTTAGAACCTTGCGTGAGAAAGTTAAAGTGCGTGCTGGCGATGTAAAAAAAATATTGGTATTTTTCGGTGGGGTAGACGCAGACAACTACACCAGTTTGGCAATGCAAGCATTGATAGAATTAAATGGTAAGCAGCAAGTAGATGTAGTCATTGGTACTCAGCATCCCAATCAAGAGGATATACAGCAAGTCTGTATTAACCATGGGTTTATTTGTCATGTTCAGACTGCGCGTATGGCGGAATTGATAGCTGAGGCTGATTTGGCTATAGGTGCCGGAGGATCCTCTAGTTGGGAGCGCTGTTGTTTGGGTTTGCCAGCATTGCTTGTGGCTGTGGCTGGAAACCAGATTGATATAGCTAAAGCGCTCGATTCTATTGGGGGCTGTTATTATCTTGGGGAAAAGGATGCGGTAAATTCCAGCTCTATACAACATTTAATTAATGAATTATTAGTTGCGCCAGACCAAGTTTTGTCTATTTCACGGCAGGCTTTCTCTCTTGTTGATGGGTTAGGTGTAAATAGAGTTTCTGAAGCATTAGGTTGTTAACATGAAAATTTCTATTCTATGTTCTTACCATAATCACCCAGTTGTAAATTATCTACGTAAATGGATGAAGGATTTATCGATTAAAGGGCATATTGTCTCCCTTGTGTTTGATAGGTCTGAGCTACCTGGGGGAGATATTCTTTTTCTGGTTTCATGTAGCCAAATGATTCGAGATGCAGAACGAGATAAATACAATGCGACTTTAGTTTTGCATGCAAGTGATTTACCCAAGGGAAGGGGCTGGTCGCCTCATGTTTGGTCAATTCTAGATGGAGGCTCTTTGATAACAGTAAGTTTGCTTGAGGCAGCAGAGCCTGTTGATAGCGGCCCAATATGGTTGAAAACCACTTTTGCTCTAGAAGGCCATGAATTGCTGGATGAAATCAACACGAAATTATTTGAGGCAGAGCTGTATTTAATGACAGAAGCTATTGAGCAATTCTTTTATATAAAACCAATCCAGCAAGTTGGCGAACCCGGTGAGTACATGAGAAAGAGAAGTTCTGAAGATAGTAGAATTGACCCTTATAAATCTATTTCAGATCAATTTAATTTATTGCGCGTAGTCGATTCGGAAAGATACCCAGCTTTTTTTGACTACCAAGGCATGAAATATTTGATAAAAATCGAGAAGGTAAAAAGTGAATAGCCATAAAGAAATTACGATAGATGGAAAAAGAATTGGCCCTGATTACCCCCCCTTTATTATCGCTGAAATGTCTGGTAACCATAACCAGTCTCTAGATAGAGCGTTGGAGATTGTTGATGCAGTCGCCAAAACTGGAGCACATGCGCTTAAAATTCAAACCTATACACCAGATACCATGACACTAGATTTGGATGAGCGCGAGTTTCATATTAGCGACCCCAAAAGTTTGTGGGCGGGGAACTCACTCTATAAACTTTACGGAGAGGCTTATACGCCGTGGGAATGGCACAAGCCAATTTTCGATAGGGCGCGAGAGGTAGGTATTATTGCTTTCAGTACACCATTTGATGATACGGCAGTGGACTTTTTAGAAAGCTTAAATGTGCCGTGCTATAAAATTGCTTCTTTTGAAAATACCGATTTACCATTGATTCGCCGAGTAGCATCTACTGGCAAGCCTCTAATAATTTCTACTGGGATGGCCAGCATCGGTGAGATAGATGAAACGGTTCGTGCTGCTCGCGAAGCTGGTTGTAAAGACCTTATTCTACTTAAATGCACTAGCACTTATCCAGCTAACGCGGACAATACTAATATTTTAACTATTCCTCATATGCGTGAGTTATTTGGCTGCGAAGTTGGCTTATCTGATCACACCATGGGCGTTGGCGTTTCTCTTGCAAGTGTAGCATTAGGTGCCACAGTCATTGAAAAACACTTTACCTTAAGCCGTGCCGATGGTGGCGTAGACAGCACCTTCTCAATGGAGCCGGCTGAAATGGCGCAACTGGTAGTTGAAACAGAACGTGCTTGGCAAGCGCTAGGAAAAGTCAGTTATGGGACTACTGAAGCTGAGAAAAAATCAATCGTGTTTAGACGTTCGCTCTATGTGGTCCAAGACATAAAAGCCGGTGACGTCTTAACAAAAGAAAATGTTCGAGCCATTCGGCCTGGATTAGGTTTGCCTACTAAGTATTTGGATGTGGTTTTAGGAAAAAAATTGAAGCAAGATGTTAAGCGAGGTACAGGCTTGGATTGGGATTTGTTGGCATGATGCGCAATAGTAATTATGAGTATAGCGTAGGCGTATAAATTGAACTATTGTAGTTGTTGCCTTCAGCCAAATACACGACCTAATACAGTTTTCACTGAAAAAGGCATATGCCCTGCATGTTCTTATTTTGAGGCCCTGAAACAGGTTGACTGGCAAGAGCGTTTTGAGATACTCCAGGACATATTGTCAAAATATCCTAGAAAAAAAGGCCAGTTTCATGACTGCATTATTGGTGTAAGTGGAGGCAAAGATAGCACGCGCCAGGCGTTGTTTCTTCGTGATAAATTGGGTATTAACCCCTTACTCGTAAGCATGAGCTACCCTCCAGAACAGGTTACAGAGAGAGGCGTAGAAAATTTATCGAATTTAATTAATCTTGGGTTTGATGTTGTTGTTAGTGCGCCTGCCCCTCAGACATGGATGAAGCTTAAGCAAGAGGGTTTTCGTAAATTTACAAACTCATTTCGATCAACGGAAATGGCTTTATTTGCCTCGGTTCCTCAGATTGCTATTAAGTACGGCATTAAATTAATAATGTGGGGTGAAAATCCAGGATTGCAGCTTGGTGATTTAAAAACACTAGGTCGAACTGGATACGATGGAAACAGCTTACGCTATATGAACACGCTTTCTAGCGGCCTTGAATGGATGCTTCAATGTGGATTTTCTAAGTCTGAATTGCTGTCTTATGTATACCCAGATGTAACAGAGTTTGAAAAAAATGATTTACAAATCGTTTATTTGGGTTGGTTTTTAGGAGATTGGTCGCTAGTGAATAATGCGACCTATTCTTGTGGTAATGGACTTGAGATAAGAACAGATGGGGTTGAAAAAACGGGCGATCTATATGGCGTTACAGCATTAGATGAAGATTTCACGCCAATTAATCAGCTGATTAAGTACTATAAGTTTGGTTTTGGGCGTGTTACTGATTATGTGAATGAAGAAATAAGATTGGGACGCATAACGCGTGATGAAGCTATAAAACTTGTTGAGCAATTTGACGATGCGCAGGATGAAAAATACATAAAAGATTACTGTGATTACCTAGCAATCTCAGTTGATGAGTTTTGGGAAAAGCTGAAAGAGTCCACCAATAAAACGCTATTTCAGGTTAACGAGGATGGATCAATTCTCCGTAAATTCAAAGTCGGGGTAGGCCTTTGAGCATCACTACTGTTGGCATAGTAGATTATGGCATGGGTAATCATGCCTCAGTTATTCATAGTCTGCGTAAACTTGGTTTTCGTGTCAGGTTAAGTGCTGAACCCGCAATTCTTGATAGTGTTGATGTTTTGGTTCTTCCTGGGGTCGGCGCTTTTCCAAATGCTATGCAATCTCTGCATCAGCTAGGTTTAGTAGATTATTTGCAACGGTCAGCTCGTGAGCAGCGCCCAATTATTGGGATTTGTCTGGGTATGCAGTTGCTTGCAAGCGCTTCTTATGAGTTTGAATACTCTGCTGGTCTGGATATTATTCCAGGTGAAGTTGTGCCTATGGCTGATTCTAAGTGGCATATTGGATGGAATGCCCTAGAGTGTATCGTTCCTGGGCTCTCACTTCAGGAAAGCGATGGAGAATCGTTCTATTTTAATCATTCATATTATTACCAAGGCCCCGATGAGTATAAGGTTGGTATGACTCATCATTTAGATACTTTTGCTTCTGTTATACGAAAAGGTAAAGCAATCGGTGTTCAGTTTCACCCAGAAAAAAGCCAAGAGGCAGGCAGGGTGTTATTGAAGAATTTAATCATGGAACTCACTGCTAATGCTTAAAAAAAGATTAGTAGGGGTTGTGACAGTTAAAAATGGATGGGCTGTTCAATCATTTGGCTATTCTCGCTATCTGCCTTTAGGTAAGCCGGAATGCATAGTGGAGAATCTTGATCG